>NZ_BAJW01000012.1 GCF_000613905.1 Acetobacter persici JCM 25330 | reverse complement strand
CCATTTCCCCCAGACACAGCAGGTCACACGCATGCGGCACGGCGTCATACCCTGTCTGCACGGCGTCCAGAAAGGCTTCTTCCGTCATGGCCGGGGCCGTGGTGAAATCCGCCGTGGCAGCCAGCCCGCGCACAGGCACAACCTCCAACGTCGCGCCCGCCACACGGGCAAGCTGGTTGATGGCAGCGCCGCCCTGTTCAAAATTCTGCACCATCTGGGTTGTCACATCCTGCGGCCAGGGGGAAACGCCCTGCCGCACGACGCCATGATTGCCCGCAAAAATCAGAATCTGTACCCGGTCCAGTCGAGGTTGCGCCTGCTTCTGCCAGCCGCCCAGCCACTGTGTCAGCTCTTCCAGCCGCCCCAGACTGCCCGCCGGTTTGGTCAGCTCGGCCTCACGGGATACGATTTTCCGCTGAGCTGCCGCATCCACCTCCGGCAGCGCCATGCAGGCAACCCGTAGGGAAGCCAGGGAGTCAATCGAGGGTTTTGAATTGTGAAATATGCTCGTTTTCATGGGCCGAATGGATACAGACTAAAGATCTCACATCATAACCCTGTTTTTCGAAATCTCCATCCAGCATCGGGTGTGGGGGGCAGATGGAAGAGCATCTTGCCTCCTCACTGGTCAGGCCTTCAATGCACCGAGAGAGAGAATTTCGGCCTGAAACTCTTTCTTCATGGCCACTTTTTCCGCGTCTGAAAGCCACGAGGCTTCAAGTGTCCGCAGAGACAACGCTGCGACGTCTTCCACGCTCAGTGACAGAATGCGCGCCATCGTCACGTACGTCGTGCCAATATCCGTTCCGAACATGGGAGGGTCGTCCGTACAGGGAACCAGAAACAGTCCCGCCTCATGCATCGCTTTCAGCGTTTCTGCGCGCTTTTCCATACGCTGTGGCACACAGGTATGGGAGCAGACTGTAAACGGCACCCCGCGTCCTTACATCGGCATGTCAGAACCGGGTCTGCCAGCATATTATAGCCGTGATCAATCCGGTCACAGCCCAGAACATCAAGGCAGGTTTCCACATTGCGCGGGGGTGCCTGTGCCAGCGTCTGATTATCCTCACAGGCGTGCGCCGTGCAGCGCAGGCCGGCGGACCGGGCCAGAGCATAGGCATTCTTGAACAACTCCGGCGGGCCTTTGAATTCGGCACAGTCCATGCCGATCCCAATAACCTCCTCCCGCCGATGGGCGAGGACGTCTCGCACCATCGCTATCGCGACCTCCGGCCCGAGTTCGCGGTTGATGGCGGGAATCAAGCGGCCGGTAATACCAAATTCTTCTTTTGCCTGTCGAAGACCATCAACAAACCCGTCGACCATGGTCTCGTAACGGACCCCATGCGGGTAATGGTAATTCGGGCTGAAGAAAAACTCAGCGTATCGCAGGTTTCCCTTTCGATACCCGTCCGTAAGCGCCTCGTAAGAGACGCGCGCAAAATCATCCCGTGTGATCATGCACCGGCCTATGACCTCAAGCCGCGCAAGAAAATCGTAGAAGTCCGTAAACGCATAGAACGTGTCGGGGTCCGTCACCGGAAGAGGAACATCGTTTTTGCCGCAAGAGCAAAAACGGTTTTCGCACTCAGCGAGCCTGCCAGATGGCAGTGCAGGTCAATTTTTGGAATGGCTCTTATAAGAGCGTCAATGCTCATGACAGATCTTTCTTGGTGTGAACGCGCACCGCACCCCGGCCACGCCACAGAGGACAAAACACGATGGCACAGTTGGCCAGCAGTCCAACCAGCCCTGGATTAACGCCGCCAAGAGATGCGCCGGACGCAAATAACGCGATCGCCACGCCCGCTCCCGAAAAAAAGCCCCAGCCCCGCAATCCGGGCGGAAACCGGCCAGCCCGTCAGAATCAGGAACCACAAAGACGCAAACTGAATCCCGATATACCCGCTAACATTTAAAGCCGTCAGCATGACCGCGGGCGCATGCGTTGTGGCCACCAGAGCCAGCACAAGAAACAGAATAACCGCCAGATTAATGGCCCGTTTGGGGTGCCGACGCCCAAGCTCTGGTGCGATATTGCGCGTCATCATCGCCGCGATATTGAGAGACGTTGCTGCCAGAACCAGCAACCCGGCCAGCAATGCACCTGCGGCGGCCAGCGCCACCATCCACGGCGGAAGCAGCACGCCCGCGATATGGAAAAACACGGCGTTCGGGTTTGATAACGGCGGAAGAAACCTCCGGGCAAAAACAGTTGCAAATACAGCGAACGGATACATCAACATATAAAGCGGCATGAAAATCATCGCCCGGCGTACCGCCTGTGCAGAGCGTGCCGTAAACAAATAGGGTGTGACGGACGGCTGAAAATAAAATCCAATTCCCTGATAAAGGATTGTTGTGATTGCAAAGACAAGACTGCTGCCAGAAGGAAGCGGCAGCGTAGGGCTGATACTGTCCGCATGGCCGCCCGAGAGTTTATACTGCATGCAGATCGCACCAACCCCGACCGCAGCGATACCAAACAGCATCAGAACATCCTTGAGGAACGCGACGTAAGTCGAAGCCCGCACGCCGCCCAGTGCAACATAGGCGAATGCGATCACCGCGCATCCTGCCAGACCCGCCGCGGGCGCTGCGGAGAATCCCAGTGTATCAAGAACAGAGCGAAGTCCAATAAACTGAAACTGTCCCCACGGCACCAGAGCGATAACACAGGCCCATGCTGTAAGCCGCTCGAACGCAACACTTTCAAAATGCCGCCCGAAGACCTCGGGTAACGTGCAGGCATCATATTGTTTCGCGCGTTGCCAGATGGCGGGCCCGACAAAATAGCCGACAGGAAAAGCCAGAAGCAGATAGCCGAGAAACCAGTATCCGTAGCTTACGCCATGCCCGTAAAGCCCGGCGGGAAACGCAACAATCGAGCCAATACTGTAAATTTCCCCCACAGTGAGAATAAACAGCATGGGCGCAGGCAACGCCCGGTCTGCCACCAGCAGCGTTTCGACCGAGATATGCCGGGACCGCACGCGCGCAAGCCACGCTGCACCGAGTGACAGAAGCAGGACGCCGGCGACAATAATCCCGGTCATCGCAGTTTCTCACAAAGCCACAGACACACTGATGTCAGCGGGAACCACGTAAAGAGCCAGACAAAAACAATGGGAATCCCAAAAATGGAAAGCGGAAGACGGCTGAGAAATGGTGCAACAAAGACGATCGCACTTAATGGAACGCCAAAACCGAGCGCCACAGATCGCTTGTTCGGGAAAGAGGACATCACGACTTCTTCTTTTTGGTCTGGGCGGAGACCCGGGTCTCATTCAGCACCAGTTCCATCGCCCAGCCGATGGCAGCTCCAATCTCCTTCGCATCCATGTCGAACTCTTCTCTGAGCGTCAGCCACGATTGAACATTGTCCAGACAGGCCAGAACAGCCTCAGCCCGCAATTGGTCAGGGGCAGGGATGTCCTGTGTGTCATTCCATAAAAGGCTCTGCCTGCGGGAAGCCAGTTCATTCCGGAAAGAGCTGCGCATGGAGCGCCCAATGCGCGTGAGCGCAAGAATACGCGCAAGATCTGGACGACTGTCGAACTTCTCAACGGCGAGCTGAAACCCTTTTACAATGCCCTCGGGGTCATCCTGTGACGCCAGCCCGAAGACTTCCGTATTCAGCCAGTCAGCCGTTGCCGCAAGCAGAGCGTCACGGGAAGGAAAATAACGATACACCGTTCTCAGCGAGACACCCGCCCTTTTTGCAAGAGCAGAGGTGGCAATACTGCTGTCTTCGCTCTCTTCAAGCAGAGCAATGAAAGTCTCAATAATACGTTGCCGGGTCTGGGCTGCATATTCGTCGCGGAGCATATGACACATATATGTAGTTGTGGCACATGTGTGTCACGTAAATCAGTCGCTGACAAGATGTCTTGTTGCGGGATCGGAATATGGTGTCATGCGGAAAGCACCCCCGGAGGAGGGACCATTGATGAAAGAAAAAGTCATTCCCGCTCAGGTTCGACCCGGAAAGCGAGCTCTGCCTATGTGCGTTGTTTCCGTTTGGCCGAGAGTTGGTTTTTGGAGAAAGCAGAATGTCCGCCGTCCCGAACATCCCCTGCTTGAATAGGAGTTAATCTAATATTACAATATCAACATGAATGAGGTGTTTGCAGTCCGTCAGCAACAGCTCCGCCCATGCGGCGGGGGTGTTCCTTATGCCGGTGGGGCCTTAATCACAGGATAACCCGCTATGTCATTCTCAGACGACAAATCTATTGAACATCTCGCGCTGCGCCTGATCGACCGCAGCCTTCCAAAACGCGAATGGACGCACGCCGGTCATTTCGCGGCAGCTCTCTGGCTCACCCGACATTGTCCATATCTCACGAGGCCAGATGAAATCAGGACGATTATCACGCGCTACAATGACGCAACGCATACCGCCAACACAGATACCAGTGGTTATCACCATACCATCACTCTCGCATCAATGCGGGTAACACGCGACTATCTGGCCGGCTTTCCAGCAGACACCCCACTTTATGCCGTCCTCCACTCCCTCCTGGCATCGAAGTTTGGTCATCCAGATTGGGTCCGGGCCTATTGGAAACGAGCGACGTTGTTCAGCGTGACAGCTCGGAGAAAATGGGTCGAACCGGACATCATGCCACTCCCTTTTTAGTGATCAGAGAGGTTCCAATGCGGAGCCGTTAATGCGGTCCAAGATTGCTTGGGTGTCACAAACTTATAGCACCTTCTGCAGGTCGCTTTTGTAGGCGGAAACTGTCTCAATTGTCAGGGCAACAAACAAAGGCTTCAGTCCTCATAGCCAAAACCTGCCAAAAACAGCGAAACATCAGAAAGCGAAACACCAGAAAAAGCCGAGGCATGACCCCACTTGCTATGCTGTGGTAAACACCACAAAGACACGGCAGCAGAAAGCGGAGTGCGCATGAACCCCATCACGCTCAAGGCAGATCCGGCCAGTCCGGCAGGCACACGAACAGACGGGCAGCCCACGCCTATGCCTATGCCTATGCCTATGCCGGTCACTGCTCCGCAGAGTGATATCATACAGCTCCCCGCAGGCCTGCCCGCCACAACGCTCATTCTGGGTGGTGCGCGGTCTGGCAAAAGCCGTCATGCGGAAGCCCTGATTACAGCTTTGCCTGCCCCGTGGATTTACCTTGCCACAGGCCGCGCGTTTGATACGGAAATGCAGGAGCGCATTGCCCACCACCGCGTCAGCCGGGCGGAGGGCTGGCAGACAGTAGAAGAGCCACTTGCCGTGGCCGATGTTCTGCGTGCTCACGCTACGCGCCCGGTCCTGCTGGATTGCCTGACCCTGTGGCTGACCAACCTGCTGCTGGAAGAGCGACATATTCCGGACGCCACACAGGCGCTGCTCGCCGCACTGGCGGAGCGGCGAGCTCCTACTGTGCTGGTCGGGAATGAGGTCGGGCTGGGGATCGTGCCGGAACATAAACTCGCCCGGCAGTTCCGGGATGAAGCCGGGCTGCTCCACCAGCGGCTGGCCGCACAGGTCGGGAAAGTCCTGTTTATTGCAGCCGGGTTACCGCTTGTCTTAAAAGAATCACCCCCCGCCTGACGTGGCTTTTTGCCCCGATGCTCCAGCATCGTGCCTGCAAAGCCGTTTGTGCAGGAACAAAAATGACCTGCCAGCCCACAACTCTGGACTTTTAAAATAGTTTCTCAGAGCTGATCCACCGCTATCCGGCCAATTGCCGGATCATCCGTAAAAAACCCGTCCAACCCCATATCCAGATACCGCCGGATATCGGCAATAGACCCGGCGACATTGCGGGCGGCATCGCCCTCTCCATTGCGCAACTGGCGCGGCAGGAAATAGTTTTCCGGGCGGCAGGTATAGGCATGCACCAGCAGGCCCGCCGCATGGGCATCCTCCACCAGAGAGGACGGTTCAAGCCAGTTCCCCTGTGCATCACGCGGAATAAGGTCAGTTAGGGACGGGCCAATCACATCCGCATAGTGCCGCACGTCTTTCAGGCCAGCGGGGGTCATCAGGTCCGCAAATGTGGTTTTCTCGCTCCGGGCGGCCAGATCGGGCGGTATCTCCTTCCGCTCTCCCATCAGCAGCATCAGCCGCGCCTGCGGGTTGATGGCCCGCACATCCGCCCCGATGCGTTTCAGGTTGCCTGTTTCAAAGGACTGCACTTCCAGCGGGGCCGTGCGGGTATAGTTATGCGCGGCAATCGTCCGCAAAAACACCGCTTCCGGGTCAAACCCGAGGGCATGGAAATGCGTGGAGTGTTTGATCTCGGGGATCAGCCCCAGAACACGCCCGCGCGCCGCAGCTTCCGCAGCGACGCAGTCAATCATTTCCTCAAAAGTCGGAATATCAAAATGCCCGTCATAGCGGGTATTATGCACCCGCAGTCTGGCCAGCCGTTCCTTCGCCCGCAGGGTTTTCAGTTCGGCGAGGGTAAAGTCCGTCGTAAACCACCCGGTTTCTGTCTTGCCATCAATGCTGAGGCTGCGTTTACGGCTGGCAAATTCCGGCCGCTGCGCCACGTCGGTCGTTTCGGCAATATTGGCTTCATGGCGGCAGATCATCACGCCGTCCTTGGTCATGACAAGGTCCGGCTCAATAAAGTCCGCCCCATCCGCAATGGCTTTCACGTAGGAGGCCAGTGTGTGCTCCGGTCGCAGGGCCGAGGCACCCCGGTGGGCAAATACCAGCGGACGCGGCGCGAGGGACGGTGCCGCCACGGCTCGCCGTACGCTCCCGCAGAGTGCTGCGGCGCAGGAGGCTGCCAGAACAGAACGGCGTGAAAAACTCTGCATCAGAATGGCCTTAAACGTGAAAATTTCACGACAGATTGGTCTTGCTCACGATTGGTCTTACCCACACTGTGATTATTCTATGAATATCGTGCAACAGTACGGCATGATTTATGACATTTCAGAGAAAATCCGGAGGCACTGACCCAGTCCGGAAGTAATTTTTGAGAAAATATTAAAAAATATAGAACATTTCCAGCGTATCGTCCTTCTGAGGCTCAGAGAACGCAGAAACTATAAAACGCATGGACAAATCTTAAGTGTTCCTGCACGGGTTTAATTCGTAAATTTTTTGTCACGAAGTTTCCGTCTCTATTCATTTTTGTCTCTTTCTCTGGGGAACAGTCTTTGTCCGAAACTGCCGTTCTCGTTTCTTCCGCCACAGAGGCTCCCTTGGTTGCCGGTCAGTCCCAAGTTCAGGTTCAGGCTGCGCCAGCCACCCCGCCGCAGGAGGCTGCCGCCGCACAGCCCGCGGCCAAAACCCCGGAGAAACCCGCCTATCTGCCGCCGCCCACGCTCCCGGTGCTGGAAGGGCCGCACGGCATCCGGTATGACTTCAATCTTGGCGCGCGCGTGCATGTGCCCGAGCGGAAAGACGGAACATGGCGCGTTATCCTGCGGGATCTGGATACAGGGAACATCCTCTTCCGGCATGAAGCCGCCGGGGCCACCATCACGTCCAGCAAACGCTATTATGTACGCTTCGGGATTGAGGTCACGGACATTGGCGCGGACGGGGTGGAACGCCCGGCCTTTACCTGTGAGTATGATGCCCGCGGGCAGGACGTCATCATCCAGCTTCCCGTCGGCACGCTGGGGGATACGCTGGCATGGTTCCCGTATGTGGCGCGCTTTGCGGAAGCACACGGCGCAAAAGTGACCTGCCTGCTGTCCGGCGTTATTCTGCCGCTGCTGAAAGACGCGTACCCCACCCTCACGCTCATGACGTCGGAAGACGCGGAGAAAGCCGGGATCACGGGCAAATCCTACGCCACATACTGCATCGGTCTGTTTTTTGACGATAAAGAATGCAACCAGCAGCCCACGGATTTCCGGTTTGTCGGCCTGCACCGCACGGCAGGCTATATTCTGGGCGTCTCCCCGCATGAGGAAGCCCCGCGCCTGCATCTGCCCGATGAGAGCCGCCCTATCCCCGAGCCCTATGTCTGTATTGCCGTGCAGGCCAGCACCCAGTGCAAATACTGGAACAACCCGACTGGCTGGCAGGATGTGATCGCGTTCCTGAAGAGCAAAGGCTACCGGGTTATCTGTATTGATCAGAAAACCGTGCACGGCACCGGCCTTGTCTGGAATCATATTCCGCATGGCGCGGAAGATGAAACCGGCAACCGCCCCCTTGCAGAGCGCGCCCGCTGGCTCAAACATGCGGACGCCTTTATCGGCCTGAGTTCCGGCCTTGCCTGGTTGGCCTGGGCCGCAGGCACAAAGGTGGTGATGATCTCTGGCTTCACGCACCCGACCAATGAGTTTGAAACGCCCTATCGCGTCATCAACTGGCACACCTGCAATTCCTGCTGGAATGACTCCAGTGAGCGGTTTGACCACCATAATTTCCTGTGGTGCCCCCGGCATGAAAACACGCCACGCCAGTTTGAATGTACACGCCTGATTACCAGCGAGCATGTCATCAACGTGCTGAAAAAGCTGCCTGCCTGACGGAGGGAAAGCAGGCGCTGCCCCCTTGCATCTCCGTGCTGATGATGCTCTCTCCTCAGGGGCTGCTTCAAAAATCTGTCAGGTTGGTCTGGCTGATCTTTTTACGTCTGAATGCGTTGATTTGTCTTGTCCCGGTGCCTGCGCACCGGGCTTGCAACGCCATGAGTCCGGTACAAAAATTCTCTGCGAGTCCTCCGTGGCGGACTTTTGAAACAGCCTCTTGAAGCTATAAAATAACGTCAGAGCAGCACGTCTGTCGTTCCAGTCGGGGAGATACGCAATGTCACAGGATTTTATCAGCACGCAGCTTCTGGTGGCCGGGCAATGGCAGGACGCGGCAGATGGCCGCACCCTGCCGGTCTTCAACCCGGCTACGGGGGAAGAAATCGGCAAGATCGCCCATGCCTCCAAAGCGGATCTGGCACGGGTGGCGGATGGTGCTGCTCAGGGCTTCGCGGCATGGAAGGCACTCACAGCGTGGGACCGCTTCGTTATCATGCGCAAGGCCGCCAATCTGCTGCGTGAGCGTGCGGAAAGCATCGGCCGCATCATGAGCCGTGAGCAGGGCAAGCCGCTGGAGCAGGCCATTATCGAAATCAACGGGGCCGCTGGCGTCATTGAATATTTTGGTGAGGAAGGCCGCCGCCTGAATGATACGCTGATCCCGCCGCGTGTGCCGAATGTTGAGCAGCGCGTGCTGCACCGCCCCGTGGGCGTGGTTGCGGCCTTTACCCCGTGGAACTTCCCCATCAACCAGATTGCCCGCAAACTGGGTGCCGCGCTGGCGGCTGGCTGCGCCGTGATTGTCAAAGCCCCGGAAGATACCCCCGCATCCCCTGCGGAACTGCTGCGGGCCTTCTGTGATGCCGGAGTTCCGGCGGGAGCTGTCTCGCTGGTCTACGGGGACCCGGCTGAAATTTCCGAATATCTGATTGCTCACCCCGTTGTACGCAAAATCTCCTTCACCGGCTCCACACCGGTCGGCAAACATCTGGCCGCACTCGCCGGCGCACAGATGAAGCCCGTGACAATGGAGCTCGGCGGCCATGCCCCCGTGATCGTCTGTGAGGACGCGGATCTGGACGCCGCCGCCCAGCGTCTGTGCGCCGCCAAGTTCCGCAATGCCGGGCAGGTGTGCATCGCCCCCACGCGCTTCCTGCTGCACAAGAGCATTGCGTCCAGTTTTGTCGATAAGTTCAAGGCGCAGATGAGCGCGCTGAAGATCGGTTCCGGTCTGGATGAAGGCGTGACAATGGGCCCGGTCGTCAATGAACGCCGCCTGAAAGCCCTGAATGACCTGGTGGCCGATGCGCGGGAAAAAGGGGCAACCATCTGGCAGGCCGACGTGCCGCTGCCCAATGAAGGCTGCTTTTTTGCCCCGACCCTTGTGCTGAACCCCACTCTGGCCATGCGGATGATGCAGGAAGAACCGTTTGGCCCGATTGCTATTGTGTCAGAATTCACCTCCCTGACGGACGCCGTGCAGGAAGCCAACCGCCTGCCGTATGGTCTGGCTGCCTACGCCTACACCCGCAATGAGCGCACGGAGCGTCTGCTGGGAGAACAGGTGGAAGCCGGGATGATTGCTATCAATCACCATGGTCTTGGCGTGCCGGAAGTGCCCTTTGGCGGCATCAAGGATTCCGGTTATGGCACAGAAGGCGGCCCGGAAGCGGTGCGGGCGCATACGCTGACCAAATTTGTTTCAGCGGAACATGAAAAAGCTGCCTTTTGAACAGATAAAAGTCTTAATGTATAAAACGGAGGACGGGCGCGTTTTTTAGTGCCCTCCCTCCGTATTCAGCACAATTCTGCTTTCATTTTAGCACAAAAAAGACGTCTTATAAGACGATCATCTCCAAAATAATATTTTTGATTTCTTCCAAAGTTTATGGGGTGGTTTTGTCGGTCTGAACGTCAGCACACTCACTAAGGTGCTTAAAGCCGTCAAAATAATCTGGAGAACATCATTAAATATCAGATGCTATGAGATTAAGAGCAGGCCTGTCACATGATTTACCATTTTTCCTATAATGAACGGGACCGTTTTCCAACAATTTATGAGAAAATGTTGCACTCACGCCATGTGTTTTTTGAAAAAAACTCAGAATGGAACGATTTTTTTCATAAAAGCCCGGAAGAGGACCGGTATGATCTGGAGTGTAACCCCCTCTATATCGTCGCGGTGGAAGACGGAGGGGATGCCGTAGCCTCCGTCCGTATTCTGCCCACAACGGGGCCGACCATGCTGCGGCAGGATTTCGCGCCCTTCTTCAAGGGATGTCCGGATATTATCAGCCCCGATGTGTGGGAACTCTCATGGTTCTGTACCTCGGCGGATACGTCCTCGCACGCAGGGCGCAATCTGCTGCTGGATGTGTTGAAAACGGTGTGTGAATACAGTCTCGCGAATGATATCCGGCAGATTATCGGCACCTATCCCCGCGCCAGAATGCGGCTTTACCGGCGGCTTGGGGCGGTGCCCTATGCCCTGTGTTCAGGAGAAATCAGCGGGCAGGAATTTTGTGTGGGCGTTCTGGATATTACCCTGCTAACCTTGCGGCATGTGACGGAAGTACAGCAAAGGCCATTTTAACCACATCATCGTTTTTTCAGGGTCCAGGGTGTGAACTCAGTCACAGCACGCCCGGCTCGGCCCAAAGTATGTTAGAGTCAGGGTCATGCCATTTCAATATAACCCGCCCACCCTTATTCTTCCCACCGCCCTGCAGGAGCTTGTCTCTGCCATCATTACAGCCCATTCTCTGGAAGAACTGTCAGATGTTGTCCGGACTATTCCAGAAAAATGCAATATGTTTCATGTTGTCTATTATTTCGCCGGTTCGGGTGAACAGCCTCTGGACCCGCATAATTTTCTCAGCACAACATACCCGCGCGCCTGGCAGGAACGGTACTACACGCATGGCTATCTGCATGCGGACCCGGTTTTAAAGCGGAGCATGGAAAGCGGCCTGCCGTTTGAATGGCGGGATCTGGAGGTGGAAAAAGGCACGCTGGCCGATACCATTTTGCAGGAAGCGCAGGACTTTACCCTCGGCCATTCCGCACTGACCCTGCCTCTCGCCGGGGTGGACGGCTCACACGGTCTGTTCGTCATTACCAGCCTTGACCCCACAAAGTTTGACGGCATCGCCCGCATCAGTGCGGTGCGCGATTATCAGATGCTGGGCAACCATGTGCATGAGGCCTATTTGCGGATTACCGCCCACCAGTCCTCCAGTCAGGTCGATCTGTCTGATGAAGAAAAATCATGCCTGAAACTGGCGGCAGACGGGCTGCTGGGGGCGGAAATTTCCAAAAAACTCAAACTGCCGGAATCCGTTGTCCGGCTCTGCCTGCGTGTAGCCCGTTACAAGCTGGGTGCTGCCACAACGGATATCGCTATCCTGCACGCCACCCGCTCCGCTGATCTGATCTTATTGGCCCTGACTCTGGCTCCGGGGTCCGGCGCCGTGTTTCTGGCACCGGGCGTTTTGGTCAGTTCTGGGTCTGGTCGTCTTTTTTCAGCGTTCTGTAACGCTCCAGCGCAATAGCCCGCGCCTGCTTCAGGTCCACAATCGGGTGCGGGTAGGTCTTGCCGGGCACAAAGCGCAGGGAGCGGCTCAGGGCCGCATCCACTTTCCACGGGGTATGGATCAGCTTGTCCGGCAGGTCCGCCAGTTCCGGCACCCATGTGCGGATATAGGCGCCTGAAGGATCAAATTTTTCAGACTGCCCCACCGGGTTAAAAATACGGAACCAGGGGGAGGCATCAATCCCTGTCCCGGCACACCATTGCCAGTTCATGGCGTTCAGCGCCGGGTCTGCGTCCACCAGCCGCTCATAAAACCAGCGTTCGCCCTTGCGCCAGTCTGTCAGCAGATGTTTGGTCAGAAAGGACGCCACAACCATCCGCACCCGGTTATGCATGGTGCCGGTGGCCCGCAACTCCCGCATCCCGGCATCTACCAGCGGATAGCCCGTGCGCCCTTCCGTCCATGCGGTAAAGGCTTCAGGGTCATTCTCCCAGGGCATCTGGTCGAATTCAGAGCGCAGGTTACGGGTGGGCATATCGGGTTCATAAAAAAGCTGCATCCAGCCAAAATCCCGCCAGCCCAGCTCAGACAGGAATTTTTCTGTATTCAGGTGGTCACCGCTGCGGGCTTCCGCCTGCCGCGCGGCCTGCCAGATCTGCCGTGCGGAAATCAGCCCGGCGCGCAAATAAGGGGAAAGGCCGGAAGTTCCCTCCCGGTCTGGCCGGTCCCGGTCCGTATCGTAATGCGCCAGCGTGTCGTCCAGAAAATCTTCCAGAATGGTGCGCGCCTGCTCTTCACTACAGGGCCAGTACTGCGCGGCCTGTGTGGCATCATCGGGGAGGGCAGGGGTCAGCAACGCACCCGGGGCAAGGTCTTTTTTAAACCCGCGCGGCACAGGATCAAACCGGATCTCCTGCGGGGCGGGCAGGGGGCGTCCGGGTTCACCCAGCTCCCGCGCAGCCCGCCACCATGCCGTAAAAATCCGGTAGGGCTGCCCGGCCCCGGTCCGCACGGTCCAGGGTTCATGCAGCAGGCGGCCGGAAAGGGAATGGACGGTCACGCCGCGCTCCGTCAGAGCCGCTTTCAGGGTGGTATCACGCTCTTTCCCCACGGGGTCATAACGCCGGTTCCAGAAAACATCTGAAACTCCGGCAGCTTTTGCCAGATCCAGCACAACCGGCAGTGTTTCCCCATGCGGCGTCACAAGTGCGCCTCCCTGCTGGCTCAGGGCATCAGCCAGTGCCGCCGCGGCCTGCCCCAGCCACCAGCCAATCACCCCCTGAGGCATGCAGGCATCATCCTGCACAAAAGCGCACAGCACAGGCTGCCCGCTGGCACAGGCGGCATGCAGGGCCGGGTTGTCGCTCAGGCGAAAATCATCCGAAACAGGACAAGAACAGGGGCGGGGGGTGTGGAGGCCGTCATGGCCGGAGAGTGCCGGTATCCTCCCGCTTATGCAATGGCCTGCCGCCTCCGCGCAGGCGGGGCAGCCCTGATGCAACCGTTTCTGGCCTGCGCCGTTAAATGTCTCCACCGCACGGCAGAAAAAACCTGCTGGAAGCCCTGCCAAAAAGGCGGTACAGGCCAGACAGTGCCCCGGCACAGGCCCAATAAGCAACAAGAAACACGCAACAACCACAAGGACATTCCCGCATGACCCAGTCCTGTTCCCCGACCGGTTGCGGCCCGCTCACGCCCGAGCAGGAGCATATTCTGAAAGGCCACGGCACGGAATATCCCGGCTCCAGCCCGCTTAACCATGAAAAGCGTCCCGGCCTTTATCATTGCGCGGGCTGCGGCCAGACCCTGTTTGATTCAGAGACCAAATATGAAAGCGGCAGCGGCTGGCCCTCGTTTTACGATGCCCGGCCCGGTGCGGTGGAAACCACGCAGGACACCCGGCACGGCATGGTGCGTACGGAAGTGCATTGCGCGTCCTGCAAGGGGCATCTGGGCCACGTCTTTCCGGACGGCCCGCTGCCGACCGGCCTGCGCTATTGCATGAACGGGCTGGCGCTGGCGTTTGAACCCTCTTGAAACGGCACGTCGCCCATCCCACTTCCCAAATCATGACATACGCTCATACCATGGCCGGAAACGGCGCGTTCCATACCGCTGAGGACATTGCGCACCGCCTGCGCCGTGTCCGGCGTCTCGCATGGATACTGGATGCCGCATTCCGGCTGCCCGGCACGCGCTTCCGCGTGGGGGTGGACGCACTCGTCGGGCTGCTCCCGGTTGGTGGCAGCGCGGTGATGGGCCTCGTTTCCCTTTATATCGTGTGGGAGGCGTGGAGACTGCGCGTCCCCACCGCTCTTCTGGCCCGCATGGTCGGCAACATGCTTCTGGAAACTGTTGTGGATACGGTGCCGGTGGCAGGGGATCTGTTTGACGCCGCCTTCAAGGCCAACCTGCGCAACGTGGCGCTTCTGGAGCAGTATTTCGGGCAGACTGTCCGGTAAGTCCGGCCAGACTGCTCTCCATATCTGCCAGACTGCGCCACACATCTGCGCCACATCCTGTCGCTCAGGTTGTCTTGGCGCCAACCCCGCGTACAAACAACGCCCATGCCTGCTCAAAAAACGCATCGCGCGCAGCGTCATCTTCCAGCGGGTTCAGGCCGAGCAGCCCCTGCTTCATGGGCCAGCCGGTCAGCATCCCGGCCCAGAGATGCGTCGTGGTGGAATCCGCATGCCCGGCTCCAATCTGTCCGGCTGCTTCCGCTGCCTTCAGAAGGCGCAGGAAGTTGGCATGGAACGGCTTGTTGATGTTCTCAACAGCATGCTCAATCAGGTTTGGGTAACGGTATGCATCAGAAATCAGAATCCGATACGTCCCCAGCGCGTCCGGCCGCAGCACAAAGTCGAGCATCAGGCGGCTGATCGTCTTCAGTTCCAGCAGCGGGTCTTTCAGCGGTGTTTCCGCCATGGTGCGCAGCAGGCAGGCCGTGACGTTGGTAATCACCGCCTTGAACAGCTCTTCCTTGGAGGGGTAGCGCCGGTAGAGCGTCTGCTTGCTGGCCGAGGCCTTGCGCGCAATCTGGTCTACCGATGTCCCGGCATAGCCATGCTCCACAAACAGGCTGGCCGCCACCTCCAGCAAGTGCTGGTCAAGCTGTTCCGTGCCATATGGGGTCGGCCGCCCGCACCGACGCTTCTTCCCCTCAAGGCAGGGGTGCGCCATGTCCAGATGACTGGCTGCGTCAGGTTTCGTCATAAAGCAACGGGCCTCAAAGAGCGGAAAAAAGCGTGTCAGGTGTGTGGCGGAAAGGCGTTGTCTCGCTTTTTTTAGCAGGAAAGACAAGACCAGCCCGGTCCTGCCTGCCACCATGCCCAAATCTGCCATGCTGATAAAGCCTGTCCTCACCTCTTCTCCTATGTGTGACACTCAGGCCGCTGGCGCACCTGCATAAAGCGGCGCAGGATTACGCAACGCTGCACCGTAATCCGGCAACAGGGCAGCAGGAGAGACAGAAAACCATGGTGCCGCCCACCCCAGACCATCAGGATACGCCCGGCGGTCTTTCCCACGCCGCCAAGCCGGAAGCCGAGGCAGACCGCACAGGTCTGCATGGCGCTGCGCAGCCCTTTCCCGGTCCGTCCTCTCCCCATCCGGCCGCCCCGGCAGAGGCGCATCTCCATACGCCGGACACACAGGCTCTGGCCGCCATTCTCGCGCTGGACCACACGCTGGCGCGGTTTTACCGGCTGATCATGGTCGTGGTGGTGCTGGCGGTGCTCGCCGTCGTTATCAGCACCGGCGGCCCGGTGCTGATGGTTGTGTGTGCGTCCGCACTTGTGGCGGTGGTGCTGCACGGGGCCGCCCGCTGGATCACGCATCTGCTGCGCCTGCCGGAATGGCTGTCTGTCATGCTGCTGGTGCTGGCTCTGGGGGCGGCCGCTACGGCACTGGTGCATGTCTTCGGGCCGGAAATTGTGGTGCAGGCCGCGCATCTGCGCACGGCTCTGGTCTCACAGATCAGCGCCCTGCATGACCGGCTGAACAGCGGAGACTTCGGCCGCCTGATTCTGGATCACGTGCCGCAATCGCTCGGCGGGAACCAGAGCGGGGCAGGCAGCCGCGCGCCGGGGCTGGATTTTGCCGGGTCCATGACCAACGTGCTGACGTCCACCTTCGGCTCCGTCGGCACCCTGATCGTTATTGTCATCGCCGGGATCTATTTCGCCCTCTCACCCCGCCTGTATGCCAACGGGATTCTCAGGCTCACGCCGGAGCGGCACCGGACTCTGGTCCGCTCTCTCTTGCAAACCATCGCGCACACGCTCTCCGCATGGGTGGCGGGGCAGATGCTGGATATGACGGTGGTCGGTGTGCTGACATGGCTCGGCCTGTGGGCCATCGGCATGCCGCTGGCGCTCCCGCTCGGGCTGGTGGCGGGCACCGCCAATTTCATCCCGTATCTGGGGGCTTTTGTGGGGGCGATTCCGGCCTTGCTGATCGGCCTGTCCGTCGGCACGCAGGAGGCTCTTATGGTGCTGGGCCTGTATAGCGTCATTCAGGCGTTTGAAGGCTATATCATGTCGCCCTTCATCCAGAAGCGCGCCGTCAGTATGCCGCCAGCCCTCACCATTCTCTCACAGACCATTTTCGGCGCGTTTCTGGGCATGTGGGGCTTTATTTTTGCCTCGCCCATCACCGCGGTTCTGCTGGCGGTCGCCACCCGTCTGGCTTCCCCGCTTAAAGAAAAAGATATGCTGTAAATCCGCTCTTTCCCCTTCTCCGTGCATACGGCATAGGGTGCGCCTTATGACCGTGCGGAAGGAAAAAACGGGGATGAACACGCGCAAGCCGCTGGATGCAACAGCCACCAGCCTGATGGTGGGGCTGTGCTTCTGCTTCGGCCTGCAACAGGTGGCGCTCAAAGCCGCCGCGCAGGACATGGCCCCCATTTTACAAATTTCCCTGCGGTCCGGTCTGGCGGCCCTTCTGGTGGTGGGCCTCATGCTCGCCCGGCGGGAACGTCTGGGGCAGATCAGCCGGACATGGAAGCCCGGTCTGGCCGTGGGCGTTCTGTTCTTTCTGGAATACCTCTTTCTGGGCCAGGCACTGCACTATACATCGGCGTCCCGGTCCGTTGTGTTCCTGTATACCTCCCCCATTTTTACAGCTCTTATCCTGCATTTCATGGAAGCGTCTGAGCGGATGGCTCCGCTCCAGTGGGCTGGTATCCTTCTGGCGTTTGGCGGGATCGGCACGGCGTTTATGGGGCATCAGACGGGGGCAGGGCAGGGTGCGGGTCTGCCCCTGCTGGGGGATGCACTGGCCCTGCTGGCCGGGGCAAGCTGGGGGGTGACAACTGTGGTCATCCGGATGTCCAGTCTGGCCACAGTGCCCGCCAAACAGACCCTGCTCTATCAGCTTGCCGGAGCCTGCGTGCTCCTGTTCCCCATGGCGGTGCTGCTGCATCAGACAGACTTTACCGTCACGCCCATCCTGCTGCTCAGTCTGGGGTATCAAGTCTTCATCCTCTCCTTTGTCGCGTTTTTGCTGTGGTTCTGGCTGCTGCGCCATTATCAGGCCTCGCGCATTGGCGTCCTGTCCTTCATGACGCCCCTGTTCGGCGTGCTGCTGGGGGCCATACTGCTGCATGAGCCGGTGGAGCCGGGCTTTGTCACCGGGGCCTTGCTGGTTGTCGCCGGGCTGGTGCTGGTCAGCGGGGCCGGGTGGATCAGCCAGAGCCTGAAAAAATTCAGACGCCCCACCTGAAGGGCGGAAAAACCGCACGGCAGAGACGCCGCATCACATCCCTGAGACCCACCGGCCTGTTTGCCTGACATGTGTGCAAAAAGGTGGCGAGCGGCCCGTTTTATGTGCATGTTTGGCCCCTTCTTTGCCTTGCCCCGTCTCAGGAACCGGCCATGACGTCTTCGTCCGAGTATGAAAAATTCAACACTCTCAGCCCGTTTGAACTGAAAGACCAGTTGATCAGACTGGCCTCCGGCCGTGCCCAGCGCGCCATGCTGGATGCCGGGCGGGGCAACCCCAATTTTCTGGCCACACTCCCCCGGCAGCTTTTTCCAGCTTGGCCTGTTTGCCACGGCGGAATCCGAATTGTCTTTTTCCTACATGGCGGAAGGCATTGGCGGCTTCCCCCGGCGGGACGGGATTGAGGCGCGCTTCAACGCCTTTGTGGCCGACCATAAGGCGGAACCCGGCGTCGCCTTCCTTCGCCGTGCCCTGTCCTACGTGCGGGACCAGCTTGGCCTGTCCGCCGAGGGCTTTTTGCAGGAAATGACGGCAGGCATCCTCGGCTGTGACTACCCCACCCCTCCGCGGATGCTGAAATATTCAGAGCAGGTTGTCCGTCACTATCTGCTGCGGGAAATGGCGGGCGGCACCATGCCGGACGCCACGACGGATCTGTTCGCGCTGGAAGGAGGCACAGCCGCCATCAGCTATATTTTCGCGTCCCTGCGGGAAAACGGGCTGATCCACCCCGGCGATAAAGCGGCCATCGGCATGCCGGTCTTCACGCCCTACGTGGAAATTCCGGAACTGCGGGATTACCAGTTGCAGGAAGTGCCCGTCTACGCCGCGCCGGAAGCAGGCTGGCAGTATCCGGACAGTGAACTGGATAAACTGCTGGACCCGGCCGTCAAAGTCTTTCTGGTGGTCAACCCCAGCAACCCGCCTTCCGTTAAAATGAATGATGCCGGGCTGGCCCGCATTGCGGAAATTGTCAAAACCAAACGCCCTGACCTCATTATCGTCACGGATGATGTCTACGGCACCTTCGCGGATGATTTCCGCTCTCTCTACAGCGTCTGCCCGCAAAATACCGTTCTGGTCTATTCTTTTTCAAAATATTTCGGTTCCACCGGCTGGCGTCTGGGCGTTGTGGCGACCCACACCCAAAACGTGCTGGACCGCGCTCTGGCCGCCCTGCCGGAAGCAGAAAAGCAGGTGCTGGATAAACGCTATGCCTCGCTTACGCCGGATGTGCGCGGCCTGAAGTTTATTGATCGTCTGGTGGCAGACAGCCGCAGCGTGGCCCTGAATCACACCGCCGGTCTCTCCACCCCGCAGCAGGTGCAGATGGTGCTGTTCGCCCTCTTCGCGCTGATGGACGGGCGGGACGCCTATAAAGCTGCTTTGAAAAACCTGCTGCACCGTCGAGAAATTGCGCTTTATCGGGACCTCGGGGTGCCCGCGCCCAATGATGCAGGCAGCACGCATTATTATACGCTGATTGACCTCGCCAATGTCGCCACCCAGCTTTACGGCACCCGCTTTGCCCGCTGGCTGATGACGCGCGTGGACTACCAGACCATCCTGTTCCGTATCGCGGAGGAAACGGGTGTGGTACTGCTGCCCGGCATCGGGTTTGCGGCCCGTCGCCCGTCTGCCCGCGCGTCCCTCGCCAACCTGAATGAATATCAGTACGCCGCCATCGGGGCTGCCCTGCGCCGCATGGCGGACGATTATTACGACCGCTACAAACGCGAAAAAACGACCGACACATCAGGAAAAAACACACCCTGATCTGATCTACCTCTCCGCGGGGAGGCAGCGCATCAGCCTTCGCCGGGGGCAGGAGAGGTCTTCTCGCTCCCGTGCGGTGGGGCACAACCGGCCTCCGCAGTGCCGTAGAGCAGTGTGGTTTATACGTCACGCTCCGCCTTTATTACACTATTGAAATAGTATAAAAATAATACAACAAAAATAACGCAACGAATCATAATACGCGCATTGACGGTGTGGTTTATTCCCGATATCCCCACTCAGGAATATACTAAATATGGTCGTGCTATGATGATATCACCAAGACACTTAGTTTTTATCGGGACTGTTTTGTCGTCTTGCGGGATGAGCATGGCCATCGCGCACGCGCAGGATACCGCGCAGGCCACCACGGGCAAAACACGCGCGGAACTCCGTAAAGCGGACAGGAAAAAGGCCGCCGCACCGGCATCCGCATCCGGCACCCTTCGGCATGGAACGCCAGCCCCGGCGAAAGCCCGGACTACCCCCGCCAGACGGGAAGAACTGGAAGTGCATGGCAACGGAACCCCTGTCTTTTCAGGCGGCGCGCTGGGTAATAAAAGGCCGCTGGATACGCCGTTTTCCATTCGCACCGTCACCAGTGCGGAAATACAGGAACGTCAGGTAAAATCCCTGTCCAGATTGCTGTCTCAGGACGCCTCCGTCGTAACAAACGGGGATACTTATTCTTTCAACGCCTATAGCGTAACCGTGCGTGGCGTCCCGCTGGATGATTACAACGGTTATAAAATCAACGGCTCGCCCTTTTACATGACAACAGTGGAACTGCCGCTGGAAAGCTTTGAAAATGTCCAGCTTCTCAAAGGCGCATCCGGCTATATGTATGGGTTTAACGCGCCCGGCGGGATCATCAATTATCAGACCAAAAAACCGACGGAACAGAGAACCTTTTCTGTTGATGCAGGCTATAGTTCCGCCGCCATTGCCAGTGAGCATATTGATACCGGCGGCCGCCTGTTCAACAAGGTCTTCGGATATCGCCTGAATCTGACGCATGAAAAAGGCGAGACCTATAACGGCTCGCATGTAGAACGCTATTCCGGCTCTCTGGGCGTAGATGCCCGGATTGCTAAAAACCTGCTCTGGACAGCGGACGCCATTTATCAGGACCGAAAAATACGCGGTCTGGTGCAGGATTTCTTTATCGACCCCACAACCTACCCGTCAAACAGCCTTCCTGCCGCCATCAGCGGCAATAAGGACCTGAACTCCTATCCCGGTTCCATGTTCACATCGCACGTCCTGTTCCTGACAACAGGGCTGAAGTGGGATATCAGCCACAACTGGAAATTCCATGTGGATTACAGCCACAGTCAGGACTGGCGCTCTTACCAAAGTGAATGGATGTCGCTGAACAACAGGCAGGGGGATTATGACTCCTACCTGTCCACAGACCCGCGGAGCTGGTCAGACTATAATCAGGCGCAGGGTATTCTGGAGGGGAGTTTCCACACCGGTTTTGTCAAACATGATGTCTCACTCGGGGCAACATGGCAGGGGCTGACCAAATATCTCCCCACCAGCAGTGAATATGTGAATATCGGTTCGCAAAATATGTTCGCCCCGATCATCCCGCGCCCGTGGGCTATCAATAACGAGTCCTCGGTCTACCGGAATTACCGGTCTGATCAGGTCGGCCTGTTTTTGAGCGATACCGTGACCTTCACTCCGCAATGGTCCCTTCTGGCTGGTGTGCGCTACACCAATTTCCAGCAGAACAGCTACAGTGCGGCGGATGTCAGAACAGCGGCCTACAAGGTGAATCCCGTCACCCCGACGGTCGCGCTGCTATATCACCCGGTCCATAACATGACAGTCTATGCCAGCTATGTGCAGGCACTGGAAAATGGCGGCACAGTCGGAGATACCTATAAAAACGCCCGCCAGACACTGGCGCCCATCCGGTCCGATCAGGTGGAAGTCGGGGCAAAAATCACACGCCGCACATGGGATCTCACGGGGGCGCTTTATCGCATTACCCGTGGCGCGCAATATGCCAATGCGGAGAATTACTACGTCTCCAACGGGACACAGGTTTATCAGGGGTTTGAACTGAACGGCCATGTGGACCTGCCGCTCGGTTTTGTCGTAACGGACAGTCTTGGGATTGAGTCTTCAAAATATAAAAAGACCGACCCCTCCATTCAGGGGAACACGGCGGAGGCTATTCCCACCTTCCAGAATATGTTTACGCTGACAAACAACATTCAGGCCGTCCCGGGTCTCTCGGCGTCAGCAGAAGTGCATTACACCGGCAGAATGTGGGGGGATGCCATGAACGTCTACCATATTCCCGGCTACACCCTGCTCAATCTGCGGGCCAGCTATCGCACGCATATCGGCAAACATCGTGTTACCTTCAGGGCGGAGCTGGATAACGTCGCCAACACGCATTACTGGGGCGTCCTCGCGTCAGATTACTTTTATGTCGCGCGCCTAGAACCGTCTATCTCAATGCCCGGTTTGATTTATAAACAGACCAGAAAAAAGCGCCACTCCCGGAAGAGTGGCGCTTTTCTCTTAATACTGGCTTACGCGGAGCGGGCCAGTGCCGGAGCAGCCTGCTCAGGTTCAGCAAGATACCCTTCAGCCAGATCGGCTGTAATCATCAGCATCCCCATTTTGCCGTCTGTCTGTTCAGACAGTGGCAGAACAGCATTGCCATTTGTCCAGACAGAGATCTGCCCCTGTGCAGGATACCAGCCATTCAGCGTTGCATCATCCCGGTAGGTCGTCACCTCGGTCCGCTGCGTATTGCTGATAAACTGGATGGCACGGACAGCAACGCCCAGAGACCGGCGATCATCCACAAACGGGCCAACCACATCACTCGGGCGGCTGGCGCGTGAGAGAATGCGAACGGTCTCTGTCCCGGCAGGCAGCATGAAGCTGTAGGTCTGCCCATCATAACGGACGGGGCGAATAACAGCACCGTTGCCCATTACCAGATGCAGGTCCGCATCCCGGTGCAGCGTTGCAGGAGCCAGAGGCGTCTGGCTGCCAGCGACTGTGCCGGTCCGGTCTTCCAGAGCGCGGAACAGCGGTTCTACAAAAGAGCGGCTGACACACAGCGGTGTGGCGGCATCCTGTTCCCAGGTGCGTTTGCCTGCTGCGCGGAGAGCCGCAACCTTGCCTTCCTGACGGAAGGATGCGCGGTTGCCGGTGTCCAGATAGCTTTCGGTCAGCATGCCATCCGCAATGATGACGGAATGGTCCTGCGTTTCGACGTGATAATAGTCGTAAGACGTGATGCTGGTGTCATAAAAAACGGAACGTCCGTTTACAAGCATGCGCACCGGCACAAACTTGTCTTCAAAAAACAGGCAATGTTCCGCTGTAATCAGCATATCTTTGTAAGGAACACCCTCAGCAATGGCGTCTTTCAGAACGCGCACCGGGTAGCCTGCTTCATCTGCCGGCACGCCAGAGCGGACCGTGGTGTGGGCTTTAGCCACCCAGACAACAGTGCGGGTGACGTCACAGCCATTTTTCCAGTCAAAGGTCACCAGCGTGTCACCCAGACGGATCTCTTCAACACGGATATCCCCGCTGACTGTCCGGATCATGCTGCCAGCCAGGAAGCACGCCTCAGAACTGTCGCTTTCAATCAGCCAGCCATTATTGGCGGAATCTTCCACAATCTGGGTGGAGGACGGCACATACCCATCGGTCGGATTAATCGTGCCGTAGGTTACGGTGTTACCGTTCGCAAGCCCGATTGTCAGGGTGTAGGATGTCTTGTCCGCATTCAGTGTGTAAACGGCGGAAATGGGTTTTGCACTTAAATCGGCAATGCCAAAGCGCGTATTTTCAGAAACACCGTTCAGAACGACGTTTCCGCTATGCGTCTTGTCACCCTGATTGTCGATATAGACGGTGTTAACTGTGGACGGGTCAACATTGATGGTCGTTGCAGTATCATAGCTGATCCCAGGCTGTGCAAACAGCGTGCTGCCTTTTGCCATGTTGACCGTGCCGCCCTGTACCCAGACAGGCTTGTCCACGGTGCCCAGTGAAGCATTGATCAGATTCAGTGTGCCGCCGTTATTCAGAACACCCGTATCCAGTGTGACGTTACCCTGATTGTTCAGAATGGTAATCACGCCAGTTTCACGGTTCATCGTGACACCACCCAGTTCCACATTGGATGGGGTATCAATGATGATGCTGCCGCTGTTTTCAAATCCGGCCGTTGCAAACACGTTGCCGACATAACCAAGACCAGCCTGAGCCGTAATTTTCAGCACACCGCTCTGCCAGACGCTCAGACTGCGGATCTGGTTATAATCCACGACGTTATCAACAACAATCGACGGTGTTGCCGTGCTGTCCATTTGGCCGATATTGACGTCGGCGTTCTGCTGGGACTGCGGAATGGGGTTGTCGGTCCAGAAATCTGCGTTGGACGTATCAACAACATGCCCTTTACTGTCCAGCAGGGTCCAGTTTGCGGAATCATTCCAGTCGCTGGACTTCGCTCCTGTCCAGTGCCAGCTCATGTCATGCTGGTGGAAGCTTTCAGCCGAGCTGCTGTACTGAGACGTGTCCCCACCGGCATCCGTCGCAGTTGTCGCGGTCGTGACCATCTGCTGATGGAGCGTGTTGTCCGTATAGCCGCCCGTTGCCGGTGTGGAAGACTTATCTTCAATATCCCAGCCGGATGTGGCGCTGTCCTGCACAATGTTCAGCGATGCCGGGGGCGTATAACCAGCCGCCATGTGGAGGTTTGTGTATGTCAGGTCACTGCCATCAGCCATGGCGATCTTGAGGGTGTAAGACCCGTCAGTATTGGCCGTGTATGTTGCAGAAACCGGGGCTGTCGTCAGTCCGGCAACGCCAAAATGCGTATTTTCTGAAACACCATTGATCGCGGAAGTCTGGTCATTGGTGCTGCCGGTGCCGGTATGCAGGAAACCATTGTCCTGAACATAAATGGTGTTAACGGTCGCCGGATCAACATTGATCGTGGTGCCTGCGCCGGAATTCAGGAAAACACTGCTGTTCTGCTGGAGGTTAACCGTCCCACCGTTGACCCACATGGGCTTGCCAGCAGACCCGAGCGAGGCATTGATCAGGTTGAGCGTACCACCGTTATTCAGGGATCCATCATCAAAAACAACATTCCCATGGTTGTTCATGATGGTGATTGTGCCGTCATCACGGTTCATGGTGACGCCGCCAAACTCTACAAGAGACGGCGTATCGACGATGATGTTGCCGTCATTCTCAAAACCGGCGACGGCAAAGACATAGCCATGCGTTCCCTTGGAACCCTGCGCCGTAATTTTAAGCGTGCCATTTTCCCAGACACTCAGACTGCGAAACTGGTTGTAAATGGGGGCATTGGCCACAACCGTAACGGACGATGCTGTCCCGCTGGCCCCGATGCTGACATCAGCATTCTGCTGGGACTGCGGAATGGCAGAGCCGCTGATGGTGGACGTATCAACAACATTCCCGGTGCTATCCGTAAGCACCCAGTTTGCCGGGTCAGTCCAGTCCCCGGTTGCGCCGCCTGCCCAACTCCATGTCATGTTATGATGATGGTAGTTGGCTTCGCCTCCGGCATACTGGTCAGTGCTGCCACCGGCGGCGACGGCATTGTCTTCAATCTGCTGAAAATCAACAGATGAGTCGGATGTGGTGCTCAATGTCGCATTCCTAATTATTAACGCAAATCTAACCTGAGAGGTCATATTTGTTAAAAAGACGATAACTTTATTAAAAAAGAAAAATTGTTAGGGCAATGGAAACAAAGTCACTTATTTATAATTTGCATTAAATAAAATAAGAATAAATTATAATCGTAAAAAGAATAAATGTCTCTTTATTGAAATTTATTGCTTGCCAGCGACACCTTCAAGTCTGCAAAAAATAGTGGCGATGTAAGAGTTTCAATGGAGTAAGTATTTGATATATATAGGAAAATCTAAAAATTCACCATCAAGGCCGGAGGGAGATTTGTAGATTAAGATGCGTTTTGTCGAAAAATAAGAATTCAAGAAAAAAAATGATACTATGGCTTTTCTGTGAATGGAGTTTTCTTGAAAAGAATTCCAGATCGGAATCTGTATTCTATAAAAGATAAAACACTACAAATTTATATTAAAAAAGTTTCTGATATTTTCATAAATACTGAAAAATATCTCTCTTATGACGATATGGTCTCATTCGTATCAATGCTGAACCTGATCTGATCAAAGAAGCCATAAAAGAAAAGAGGGCTGGCAGCAGAGAAACGCCAAATCTGCGTGCATGCGCATCGTAGGGAGCAGGAGGCAGGAAAAACAAGAGCTTGCCGGGCATGGAACAGGCGATTTCTTCCGCCGATCCTATCATGATGGGTCTTTAGCGACGTTGCCCATCCTGTGTAAGGCTGGTCATAGCGGGCACTCATTTATTTATAGAGGGAAAATAAAAAACAATTCTTTTATATTGAAAATACAAAAGACAGATGGAAGATTATTCATGATTAAGAATTCGTTCATGAAGAGAGGTGTGGCTCAAAAAAGGCATATGCGATAGGAAAATATTTTCAGAGATTTATGTATTTTTTCAATTTTTTTATGCGCGAAAATAATCGGCTTTATCAATTTGTTAATGTCCATGAATAAATGTTATTATTTTCCGGACAAAACAGAATTTTAAGAAAAATCTGCCGGTCGTATTTTTTTTAATACAGAGTTTCTGAAGGGTTTTTACCCGATTCGGGAGCCTCGCCGGTCAGCGGCGAGGCTCCTGACTTCTAACGTCAGTCGTTTTTACCAAAAGCCGGACGTGTGGCTTCAAACAGGAACCAGGTGCGGCGTTCCGTTTCGTCAATCCAGTTTTCCAGCAGGCTGGCGGTCGCGACATCATTGGCATCATCACAGACGGCGTGTACTTTGCGCATCCGCGTTGTCAGGGCCAGATTGTCATCGCGCAGTTCGGCCAGCATATCTTCCGGCGTCACATAAAGCGCGTCATTGTCCGCCACCTGCGTGCGGCGGCTAATTTCCCCAATGGAGTGCAGGGTCGTGCCACCAATTTTGCGGGCCCGTTCGGCCATCGGGTCGGTCATGGCAAAAATCTGATCGCTCTGCTCGTCCAGCAGCAGATGATAGTCACGGAAGTGGCGGCCGCTCATATGCCAGTGGAAATTCTTTGTTTTCACATAGAGTGCAAACACATCGGCCAATGTGTCGGCCAGACCGGCAGCAACCTCTTTAACGGCGTCGGCCTTCAGGTCTGTCGGGGTACCAAGATATTCACGGACATGCGCGTCTTTGGCGGTGGAGGCTGTTTTCGTCATGATCCTCGTCCTTGTTGTCTCAGGCGCTACAGATGCAGCGTTCTGCTGTTACAAATGACGTGGGAAGGCAAAAGTTCCGCCGCAAGACGCATGGAGCCAGCCATGCCTGATGTGCAGAGATAAGCGGAGATCAGGCGCTCAGCGCGCTGCTCTGCGCGGCTGCGGGCAGACATGCGGCATGGGCCAGAGCTTCAGCGGCCTGAAGCTGCCGCATCCGCATTTCCTTGAGCATACACACCACACCCGGCACGCAATTCCCGCATTGGGCCTTGCACCGTTTGGCTGCATAAATTTCACTGGGGCGGGTCGCACCGTGCGCTACGGCTGATTCAACGTCTTTATGAGTCAGGCTGTTGCAAGAGCAGATAACCATTCAGAAAGCCCCGTACCTCTGATGAGAGCCTGATTAAAAGCACGAATGAGAACTATTCGCAATATCTTTTCACAAAGAGCCATGCCGCCAGTGTAAGGCCGACCTGCTCTGCGCAGTCGCACTTACGTGCGGCGCTGGCAAACGCGAAAACAAGACTGGCAAACTGCCAGCTTAACCTGTTGTTTTCATTTTATTTTTTAGGAAAATGGTGGACCCGAGAGAACTTCATTAGTTTATATTTATCAACGGGTTATGATTGGCAAACTCACAATTTGCACTTTCTAGAATCAATGACTTACGCCCATTTTGGCAAACTCAAGAGGGCGCATCAGGCCATCTTTTTCATGGCCTCTATGGCAAGCAGTGACTGATCTGCGGCCCGTGTATAGCGCTCAACCTCAGTCAGAGTTTTGTGTCCAAGAATTGCAGCGATCTGGTGAGGTGTGCATCCGGCCTCGGCCAGCTTTCTCCCGGCGGCCTTACGCAAGCCATGCGGACTGCATCCAGCCGGAAGGCCGGATTCCCGACACCAATCGCTGAATGAATTATAGAACCCATTCGCCGAGTAGGGCTTGCCGCGCTCGGCCAATAAGAATGTGGACTGGCCTTCGAATGCCCACACGGCCAACTCCCTTTGCAGGCTGGCATGAATGGGGATCAGGAGCTTCACGTTAGTCTTTTGCTGGGTGACGGAAATCATCCGCTGCCCGGAGATTTCCTTATAATCTGACGGCCCCATTTTCACGATATCGCTGCGCCGTTGGCCCGTATAAAGAAGCAGGGCAAAGGCGAGCCTCTGCTTTGACCCGGAAGGCCAGCGCTCCTCGTAAGCTTTGATCTCGGCATCAGTCCACGAATGGATGCCCTCAGACTCCATGCGGATACGTTTGATCCCAAAGCACGGGTTGCTGTCACGCCATCCTAGATCGATAGCAGTATCCATCAGAGAATTGAGGATCGTCAGAATACGGTTGGCCGTTGTCGGGCTGTCTGAAAATTGGCGCATGATGTAGCGCACGTTGCTGGGGCCATAGTTGCCGCAGCCGCTCGCGAGTAATCTGCCTGCTCAATGCGCTTAATCAGCCGATTGTAAACAGCTTGCGTGCTGGGTTCTTTCGATTTGTAGGCGTATGTGGTCCGCCAGTGGCAGATAAGGTCTGACAGGCTGCCCGGAACCGACGTTCTGATTGGTTGGCTCTCGACGGCTTCTGGTGGAAGACCATTCAACAGGCGCTCATACTCCCTATAGAAATTTTTATCAGTCGGTTCAGGCAACGGAACGCGCTTGCATCCGGGCTTTCTGAGATAGTGTCGAACGCGACCATACCTATCTTTGAAACGATGGACGTACTTCAGCCTGATAACTGTCACGTAAATTGTTCCCACCCGGTCGGGCCGGATGCCTGCACTACCTTCCCCGAACATCGGTCCAGGTAATCGTCCAAATCCTTAAGTAGATAGACAATGCGCCCCGGAGACACTCTGACTGGCGTTATGGAGGGAGCGATATTCACCCTGAAGTTTGTCGGGGAGACGCCGATATACTCGGCAGCCTCCTTGACGTTCATCGTGCGCTTTTGAACAGGCGCAAGCGTCTCACCCATCCACCCCTCCCAACGCATCAATGCTTGCGGGCGGGGCTGGCAGGTGTTGCCAGTGGGTGGGTTGTCTCTTCAAAGGGCCATTCTTTAAGCCGCTCTTGGAAGAGAAGAATTTGCCAATCTCAGCAGACTCCGAGAACAACTCATCCTTGAACCCGGTGAACGAATAACTTTCCCACCCCAAAACTATTTCCTTATTGGCCGGAGCGTCTCAATCGGCCTCCAAGCCGCCACGTCTGCTGCCGCGAGTGCAGCGCGGGCCTCATCTTCATAAGCGCGCCAATTGGCACCCATGCCAGACTGGACATAACTGTCATTGCCGTCTGGATCATTTCCATTGATCCCACACAAAGCCCGTGCAGCCGCCTCAATTCTCGGATCAATCACCAGCCGGCATCCTCTTCATCGTCGGGTTCAGGTAGCTGCTCAATCAATTTCGCCTCTTTCCGCATGTTGTCACTGAGAGTCATGCAGCACTCAACCACATCCTCAGTTTCCTCAATGCCGTCGAGAAAGCGGATGGATTGCCCGATAGTGAGGGGGAGGGTGATTTCATACCGGCCATAATAATTAATGGCGTTGCCTGCGATCACAGCATCCCCAGCTTCAATAGCAGCCCGCGCCAACATTTCGGCATCAGGCGCATGAACCATGCTTCGTCATGGCTTCACGGATGGCTTTTGCAGCCGCCTCAATTCTTGGGTCAGTCATTGTTTTGCTCCCTGATTACAAACCTCACATGCCACTGCCTCCGGCCATGCGAAGTCGTCGTATGGGTAGAGGGGGGCTAGCGACTGCGCGACGTGCTGTCCCTGCTCTGTAGCGACGAAATAAACGAGGCCATTGTCTACGTCAGTCGGTCCGCGCTTCGTCATAAGGCCCGTACGGACAAGCTCATTCAGGCTTTCGCTCAGCGCTTCACCGTAGAAGTGCGACCTATAGCCTGTCTTTTCCGGTCGCTCACGGGTGCAACCGCAAGCGTGTAGAAGTTCTTTAAGGGCCTTCCGGGATATGTCGTTTACGAACGAGGGCGGCGCTGGAAGCATAATATCAGCGGCCTTATTCCGGCGCACAATGATATCAGAAAAGGATGCATCATCTCTGCAATCCGATATCTGCAAATACACCGCATACCGCGCTTTCCCTGCCGATGGTGCGTATTCGATGCCTGTAGCATTGTCGCGGCTGGGTATTGTTACAGTCCATGCCTTGCGGTTTCTGGTCATGCTGCGCACACTCCATGGCTTGCTGGACGCCAGTGCTCCAGGCCTTTCCACAAGGCGTTGATGGCTGTTGGGTGGCCGGAGCGCATTGGCTCGCTATTACGGTTGAGTTTTTCTGGTAATGCGGGCGGGGCAGGAGGGACTGGCAGGCATGTGGCCGGTGCGCTGACAAGATTGACCTTAATCCCTTGTCTATTAAGAAACTTCCTTATGCTATCCCTATGGATAGAGACTTTTTTTGAGATTTCAGGGCATGTTCTCCCCTGAGCGTGCATTCTGAGAATTTCGGTTTTTTTAAGCTGTAGCTGGCTCATGACTGCCCCGTTTTTTGACGGGGCAGATTGCTCTGCCCCTGCTTATGGTTACTCTGGTGTGCCGATCATCGTTGGCAGTTCAGTGTTGGATGCGGTTGTTGCCAGGGCCTCTTTGAATGCATTTTCAAAGATTTTGCGTGGGTCAGAACGGATGAGCGCCCAGGTGATAGACGGGCCGCGCACGCGGTAACGCAGCTTGACAGGCATCTGATACAAAGGGCCATTCTGAAATACCGGCACAGCCACGAGGAACATGGTCGGCACGATGATAGGTGCCCCATTTTCATCAAGGTTTTCAGTTTTGAACGCGACCTGCACCTCCCCACTGGAGAGGTTTTTTGCAGAGGTTGTCGAGGCGTTCTGATTGACTTTCAGGCCGCGTGATAGCTCCATGATCCGCTGCGGTGTGCCCATGCTCCCGCCAAGTATGGCGATGCGCTTACGCAGCGCCTTTGTGCTTTCTGGCTCATCAGCCTGTTCCGGGCCAAGAGGTTCCAGCACATCGTCAATCCGGTCCTCCAGAAATTCGGCAAAGGTCGCGTGGTCCAGATAGCCAGCGCTATCTGCCTTTGCCCATGCTTTCCATTCTTCGGACAAAGGAAACTGGTACAGGCTGCGGTGCTGACCAAAATGCGTTCCCTCAAACTCGTTATCACCCTGCTCGTGGTAATCCAGAACGCATGTCAGCGAGGGGTTTTCCAGATTGTCGGACGCGAAAATGACAGAGTTTGCGCCTTTGAAACGGTTTACGTGCAGGCAGAAACTGTCCAGATCCGAAAATTTTGCAGTGCCTGTGCGACGCTCTGGCTGGGTCCGGTATTCTTCGGTCAGATGCTTAATGCTGACGGCTTTTTTGCCTTCAGGCAGGATCAGAAAGGAACGTTCCTTATCATTGGCATCCTTGAATGATACCTCTTCTGAGCCTGCTTCATTTGTCATAATTTCCCGTACGACCTGACAATCAGAGATTGGGTCAGTAGATTCAGCAAGAGCTGCACCAGTATTTACATTATATTTTGCGCACATTTATATTTTTCCCAGTCTGTTGGATTTAAACGTTACGAATTTCGCGCGGCCCTTCAGAGACGGTCCGTAATTCCAGCTCACGCTGTTTGGGGTTGCGGCGGCTGAGGTTATTTTCTGGCGTTGCCCAGAAAACGGAGTGTGCACGGGCCGCTTTGGGGGCTTTGGTGCTGTAGTCCGTTGTGAGCGTCATCACGCCGCCATCAAGTTTGAAGTCGATCTTGACGGTCATGTTGCCTTTGGCGCGGCCATTGGCGGAAACTGCTGCATTGTGCAGATCCCCGATCAGGTCACGCAGGGCATCGCTGAGGTCTGCGTTAAACTGACCATCCTCACATTCCGCGATAATTTGCGAAAACTGTCGCATGGTTGTGGGGTCATGAGGTTTTTGTTGATCGTCCACGGATGTATGCTCCTGTCAGCGTGGATAGAAATTTTCTGAAAGCCGCCTGCGCCACACATCGGGCAAGGACGGCCAGTGGCAGCCCCATAGGCTACTCTGATGCGATAGGGGGCATGAGGCGCTGGGCAAATCTGCTCAGGTCAACCACATCTGTAGTGCGGTGATGGCCTGCCGGAAGAATATCCACCATGGCTGCCGGGACGCTCCGCTGAGTGCCATCCGGAAGGCTCAGGCGGTAAGAGAGCGGGTGGCCGCACAGAGTGCGCAGGCGCTCAAGCTGACAGACTTTCGGGCTAGCAAAATCAGCATCCTGCCCGGTTACATCATACACTGTGGCCAGATGCGTGCAGGCCCATGACTGGATGCCATAAGAGCTGGCCGGTAAGGCCTGCGGGGCTGTGGCCGGTGCGGCGTGAAAGATGCGAACAATCTTGCGGAGAGAAGTCATGCGCATTTTTCGGTTCCCTTCGGATTATTGATGACTTCAGAGAGGATGTATTTTTGCTGCTGCAAGAAATTGGCCTCACGGCGCGTGCTTTGCTCCAGCCGTTTCCATGCTGCTGCCCCTTCAGGATTTCCTGAAAGCCTGCATTTTTCCGCTTTGAGTGCCTGTTTTTGCGCATGCCGGAGAAGGGCCTGGGCTGAGAGGCTAAAATTCCTCATGCGTTTGGCCGTCGGCAGATTAGGGATGATTGCATGACAATCCATCACACCTGCACCTCAAACTTCAGCGTGCCTACTGGCAGGGGCTGGCCGGGACAATTGTTAGCATGGGTCCGGATGATGCGTAGATCATTGATGATCTCATCCTCTGGCGCGGTCAGCATGGCTTCCAGATCAAGCGGGCGATCATGGAAATGGCACTGCTGCATGACATCAAGAGCGAGTTTGCGGACTTCCTCTGATATTCCCGCATCTCCTGATTCATTAAAATCTGCGACGCGCTGAGCAATCTGCCGGATTTTTTCCATATCCGTCTGACGGTCCCTGATGGGGGCTTGCAGAGGTTGCGGCACCGGCATTTGCTGGCGGATATCAAACGATGCAGACAGAGCACGGTGCTTGAGCCAGTCTGATACTGATGATGCGCTCCATGTGCCTGTAGGCTCACCCTCTGAAATATTCGGGAAATTCAGAAGCAGCCATGTGTGGTTGTCACCAAACAAGCCACTGATGATGTGGCGTTGTGTGATTTCATGCTCACTCAGGACGCGGGTGCGGCCTTGAGCATCCACAAAGTGATATTTTTTTGCTGTGATGCCGACGGGCCGAATAGGGCAGCCAGGCGGGCAGGCATGGCGCGCGCCGGGCTGCATGTGCTGCTGGACGGTCATGCTGCCACCTGCGCGGGCTTACGCTTGAATGCCATATTGGTCGCAAAATGGAGGCGAGTGCCATAGTCCATATGGCCGGTTGTGCAGTTTAGATTGCGGCGGAGTGTGCCGAGATCTTCCAGCACTAGAGCGAGATCCGTTTCACGGTCTGCCATGGCCTCAAGGTCCAGCGTGCACGTGCGTGCGTGGCAGTTGCGCAGGAGTTTGTTTGTCAGATCGTGTGTTTTGTTCCGTCCGATCAGGTCATCAGCGGGGCGAAGGTCAACAACGCGGCGGATGATCCGCAGGATGGCCTTGGCCTCCTGCGGTGTAATGGGGTTGCCAGCGTTTTTGCTGGCTTGTGTGGTCGGCATGGAATTTCTCCATCACGGGTGGTGATGGGAGCAATGTGCATTTCAGGCACATTCTTTGTCAATCCAAAATGTGGTTGTCATGCACAAAAAAATTAAAACATGTTCGATTTCAGCAGCATAGGCATGCGTTTTGTTGTGCCGCATGCACATCGCTCTTGAATGTTCTCATAATGTTCTCCATTGTGAGTGCATGAGAACTGTGAGAGCAAACGATTCCGTGGCAGCACTAGAGAGCGTTGGGCTTGATACGGTTCCCTATGAGCGCAATAAGGCCAGCTCGCTCACTCTCGCTCATAGCGCGCCAAATCTGGAGGAGAAGGCGCTCATCCTCGCTATGCGCGATGTTCTCAGGCGATTGAATAGACGAAACCGGGCTTTTTCCGCGAAGGTAATCCACGGAAACATCGTAGAAATCAGCTAAAGCTTCAATACTTTCCCAACTTACCCCGGCTTTATCGTTCTCCAATTTCGACAAGTGAGAACGGTCCACGTTTGTTTCTGCGTAGACTTCTGTCTGGTTGAGATTTCTCTCTCTACGGAGACGTCTGAGTCGGCTGCCCATTGTTTCATTCATGTGGGGCAGAATGGCACTCTTGGTCATTCCGTGTGTGGCTTCCATGCACATTTCACTTGACCAAACATGTGAATATCATGCACATTTCGGGCATGGACATGAAAGAAATCATCAAGGTTGCTGGCGGCTGTGCAAAGCTTGCGAATGTTTGCGGGTTGAAATCACATACGACGCCGCTGCGGTGGAAGGTCGTTCGTCAAGCATGCCAAGACCATTGAGACTGCTTTAGGGATTCCTAAGCATAAAATGCGTCCTGACGTGTATGATGCTCCGGAAGCAAAATCTGCGGCATGATCGTGTCTCATGAGACAAACCATGCCGCTTGTGCTTTTGACTGTCAGCCGAACTCAGTCCGCCTGCCTTTCTTGCAGGAAAAGCGCTGCAATGCTGGGTTCCGCTTTGTCCGCGCCGATGCGCCACGCGGCGTTGATCCTGTCAATTTTAAACCGCTGCGGCTTCGTTTTTCCTTCTGCGATTCCGTCGATAAACAGCAGCGTCTTTTCCCGCAGTTTGCCGCGGCTTCGCTCCGTGTAGCCAAACGCTGTAGGTTGGATGGTTACGCGCCGGAAGTTGGGTGTGCGGAACATGTATTCAATTTCCAGACCCGGCATGCTGACGGGGTGCAGGATAGCCCTCTGGTCATCACAAACTGTGGTGGCTGGGGCGTCACGCAATGTGGCCAGCAGGTCTTTGACCTCGGTATCAGCACTATCGGTGTCGGCCAGATGGCATTCCACGATTCTGTCTGCCCGGAAAAGGCGGTCAGCTTTGCGCATCTCGCAATAGGCATCCAGTTGGTAGGCTACGACCTCACCATCCGGGGTGGCTGCTACCGTGTAGGACAGCACTTCTATTATGCGGCTGGTTATCGCGCCTTTGGCATCTGCGTATCCTATGCCCAGACGACAATACATGTTGCTACGGCCTCCTTCGACCGGGGTCAGATCGTCTTCAGCAAAGCCGCCAGTGTATCGGCCTTCTGGAATGGATGGTCTGGATGTATTTGGCGCTTTTCTTGCCGGTTTTGCTTTTCCCTCGGCGTGAGATGTCAGGATTGCAGCGACGACAATATAGCTGATGATCCCGAGTATCCCGCCGATAATGATGGCTGTCGTCAGGCAGTAATTTTCAGGCACTCCAGCTTTTACAGCTACGAGATAGGCCATGAATATCCATGCGCCTACGATAATCAGAAACGTCATTTCCAAATTCTCACGGTGGTTAGGTCTTGCAACCCCATCGTGAGATGCGCGGGCCAGTCTGGCAACAGACTGGCCCGTTTGCCGCGTATGCAAACAACACGGATGCAATCATGAAAAAATCTACCTCCATGCCTAAAATGACTCAGGGTGAAGGCATTTCCTCTGATTGCATCCGTGAGCAGATGCTTATCCAAACACGCCAGTGGTGTCTGGATCGTGTACGGTTCAAGGCATCCTATACAGATGATGAACTCAAAGCATCTGTTGAATCTGCCAAAATACTGGAAGCGTATTTACTTTCCGGCAGAGGCAGCGGCAGCCAGAAGCAGTCCGTTATCAACTACAGCGGCAGCCTCTTTGAGAAGATCAAGGGTATATTGTCTGCCCCCCATAATATACCTTCCGTCTGTTTTCCCTTCTGCCGTAGCAATAGTAAATGCTGCCTGCCAGATAAGGCCTTCACGCGTAAGTGGTGGATTTCCAGACATAAAGAATCGTCCTTTTGTTGTTGTGGAAAACACAAAGTGGACGATGTGGGCGGCTGCGGCAACGTGGCCGCCCTGCATGGGATGGAGCTATGACTGCCCCTTATTCCCACCGGTTTGTGCCCGGCCTGAAAACGGCCACCAAGCAGGCGGTTGAGCATGTGGGCGGCATTGATGCCGCTGCCACCGTCAGCCGTGTGGGGCGCACCCAGTTTTCCGACTATTCCAACCGTCAGCGGGACGGGATGGTACCGGTGGATGTTGCGCTCGACCTAGACCACTGCGCGGAAAAGCCACTGATTCTGGCCGCCATGGCGCAGGCGCTGGGCTATGTGATTATCCCCCAGCATATTGGGGCCGGGGATTTTGGGAATGACATGAGCGAGTTTGCCTTGTCATCCGGCGATATCCTCAGCACGGCGATGCGCATCCTTGATGATCACCGGATTGATCCGCCTGAGGCTGATGAGATTGCCCCCAAACTTTCCCGCGCCATCCATGTGCTGCAACGCGCTGCTGGCATTGTGCATGAGGTGCAAAAGAGCGGCCAGAGCTACGTGGTCAGCGATAAAGGGGCAGGGGCATGACAATACCCGCTCTCACTACCTTTGACCGTTCCGGGGTGACGCCGCTGCGTGTCCTCCGCTGCATGGCGCCAGATCTGCGCGGTGTGGTGGTCAATCTGCATGATGCGCTCAAGGAGATGCGGAGCAGTGTGTTCCGCGCCGGGGGCCTTGTGCTGACGGATGAGCAGATTGCCCGGCAGGCCAGTCTTGGGCTGGATGATCTGGCCCGTACGCTGCCCACCATTCTTGAAGCCGGGTTTATGGCGCGGGATGATGCAGGCGCGCTCTACAGCCCGCATCTGTATGACAAGGCTCTGCGGCGCGAGGAGCGTGCCCAGCGGAAGGCGCAGGCTGACCAGCGCTGGGAGCAGGCGCAGGCGGATGGCGCTGAGGATGCAGGCCTGACCCGCAAGCAAATTACGGCGCGTGAGAACGGGAAGCGGGGTGGGCGTCCCCGCAAAAACCCTGTGGCGGCTGATACGGACCAGCGTTCAATACCCCTGCTTTCCGTGGTGCCTGCCGGGCAGGATAAAAACCCAAACAGAAAACCCAACGCTGTTTCGGTTTCCAGTTCGGTTTCTTCGGTTTCCATAGATCTAGAATCAGAGAGAGAAATAAATATTCCTTCTTGTTCTATTTCTGGGGAACCGACGGAAACCGAAACCCAACCGGCGGACGCTGCCCAGGTGCAGCAACTTGCCGCCCGCATGCTTGCGGCCTCGGGGCTTGGTGGAGATCAGGCCGGGTTTGCAGTCTCTTTTGCTCGGGGATGGATTAAGGACGGGATATCCGCCGACCTCATCGTTTCCGCCATTGTCGCACACAGGCGGAAAATGGATGACAACCGGGAGACACCCCGCACCATGGGCGTGTTCAAGGCCCCTGTGCAGCGCGCCATAAGTGGGGAGGAGGTTGTGCAGATGGTTGCTGAGGTGGCTCCTGATGCTCCTCCTGCGCCAGACTGGAAGCGGCGGGCTGATGAGGCATGGTTGCGCCAATGCTCTGTGTTTGGTGCGGCTGTGCGGGACGATGGAAATTACACCCGCGTGCAGCGTGAGTGGCCGGAGATTGCGGCCCGTAATGGCCTGCCACCGTGCGAGCGTGACCGTACTGCCTACGAGGCGCACTTTCGTGGTGCCGCATGAAAAAGCCCTGTCATCTTGCGCTGATTGCGCAGAACCAGCGCTGCACGGCCTGCAATGGCTCAGGCATACGTATTGGCACATGGACTGGTGGGGATCTGTTCAACCGCATTACCGTGCCAGCCTATGGGCTGTGCCTGACGTGTGACGGCAAAAAGGTTGTACCGCGCAGATGTGTATCCAGTGAGGGCGAGCAGCCGAATGTTTAACGGTTTCCTTCAGGCGGCAAAGGGCCGCATTGACCAGAAATTTTCAGAAATGCGGAAACGGCGCGCCAATCAGGAACTGGAAGCCAGTATGGCGCGCCGCCGGGAAGCATCACGCGGCCAGCCCCGTGACGTTTATGGACGCTACACGCAGGCAGATAAGGCAGCACCATGCAGAAAGTGATGGATCCGACACCAGAGCGGCTGGCCAAAGGCGATATTGCGGAGACAGATATCGAGATCCGTAAGAATGTTTTTGTGCCGTGCCTGCGGTCTTCCGGCGCGCTTTATACGTTGCGCAAGTCTGGCGCCATTCAGGATTGCCATGTTGCGGCGGCTGAGATGTGGGCGCGGGATTATGAGACGGGAATCCTCGGAGCGCGTGATCCACAGGCCGGGAAATCTGGCGGAAAGTCAGACCCGGAACTTTCCCTTATTTCTCGCGCGGCTGCTGTTACGCGCTGTGAATCTGTGCGGCGGTCTCTGGGAGAGGTCAGCGGGCGGTTTTTGCGGTTGATGATGATTGAGGGGATGTCTGTTAATCAGATGCAGACGGAACTGCGGAAAGACAGGTCAAAAATTGCGGGAGCCATTGAACTACTGCTGGAACAGTTAGTTGAGCTTTATGATGAGATGCCGGGAAAATTGATGGCTCCCAGATAATAAATTGTGATAGGTGCGATTATCGGAAATATTATTTATAAGGGATTCTTTAAGAATGAAGAACGGATACATGGAGTCAGGGTTTGAGGTTGGTGATTTAGTTCAAATCGGAACTGAAAACAGAGATGTCTTCTCTATTAACAATGATGGAGAAAATGCTCATATAATTGAAATTTGTCAGTGTAGCTTAGAAGATATTGGTCGCGGCAAGCTCCTGTAAAAATTAAGACTATTTCTGGCAATGAAGACTTCGGATTTTTTGAGGAATTAAAGCTTATAGAAGCAGAATATTTTATAATAAATACAAAAGAAGAATTAGCAATTCCAAAATATTTAAGTAGTGAACCAAAAAACATATATGATATCGCAAATGAATATTATTTAGGATGTGTAGGGCCTTCTCTTCAAAAAAGACGCAGAAATATTAGGATATTGCTGCGGTCTCTTGAAATAAAAGGCATCGCAGAATTTGATGGCACTGCAAATGGCTGGAAGTTGGCAGCTCAGAATTAAATTAACCTGATAACAAAAAACTTGCTTGCCGCAAGATGATAGGGTAAGTTGCCAAGATCAGAAGTCGTGTATCCGCAAGGGTCACGGCTTTTTTTGTATCTCCTGAAAAGTGATGACGCATGGCCGATCATGTGCAGCCTGTCTGCCGTGGGGATGTTGTGCTGCGCAAAAATCGTGCCTGGCTGATTGTGTCGGTGGGCCGGAAATCGTGCGACGCTGTGCCTATTATTGGCGCGACGCTGCCCCGGTACCGATCGGATGTTGCTGTGTCTGGTCTTTGCGTGGCGGGAGACATTGCCCGCTGTCGTTCGATTGCGTCTTTTCCTTTGCGCCAGCTATGCCGCGTGCAGAGGGTTGCAGGCTGCATTCTGGTGGATGTTGATGGTGCGTTGGCGCGTGAGCGGCAGGCTGTCCAGACGGAAAAATTTCCGGCAGGAATGCTTCGGAGCGTGCTCGGTCATGGCCCGCGCATTGGGAGCAAGGGACGCAAAAAGGGCGGTGCTCCGTCTGATTAAACCCGCAAGAATAACCCTGAGTTATCACGCATCCCCTGTATGGGGATGCGCAAGATAACCCGCAGACGCCCCATAAAACCCGCAAGATAATTGATGTTATCACGCGGATTTTGCAGGGGGAAAAGTAGCCACAAATCTAGGCATTTCAAATGGTTAGTGGAGATACTGCCGGAATGGCGGTTCAGACCGCGCAAAAAGGTAGCCCATCTCCTGCTGACAAAATGCTCATCAGAGCGTGGCTGCATAGCAAGTCTGACAATACACGTCGCGCCTATGAGCGCGTTGCGCTGGCGCTCCTCGCTCATGCGGGAAAACCTCTGGCGGACGTGACTTTGCCAGACTTGCAAAACTGGTCGGACAGTCTGGGAGGCGCAGCCTCATCACGCCGCATGGCGATGGCCGCCGTCAAATCTCTTATCGCGTTCGGCGCGGAGACGGAGATGTTGACGCGCAACGTAGGGCAGGCCCTCAGACTGGACCGGGAGCGTGACAGCCTGCACGAGCGCATTTTGTCGCAAGAGCAGGTTGCCACGCTCATTGACATGGAAAAATGCCCGCGCCGCCGCGCACTGTTGCGGCTTCTCTACGTGATGGGCCTGCGCATTTCCGAGGCATGCCGCCTGACATGGCGGGACGTGACGCGCAGGCAGCAAGGCGGCGTGGCCTCAGTTTTTGGCAAGGGCAACAAGACAAGGCCGGTGGAGATCCCGGCCAAACTCTACAAAGAGCTTGTGGCGCTGCGCGTTGACACTGAGCCAAAGGCTCCGCTTGTCCCCGGCCACAATGGCGGCCCGCTCTCGCACGATGCGGCTCATCGCATCGTCAAGCGGGCCGGTAAGCGTGCCGGATTGCCATCGTCGTTTTCGGCGCACTGGCTCCGGCACGCTCATGTTTCGCACTCGCTGGATCGCGGGGCGCATGTTCACGCAGTCCAGCGGTCTGTGGGGCATGCGTCTCTCGCCACGACAACACGGTACGCTCATGTGCAGGACGGTGACGGCTCCGGAAAATTTCTGGACTGACCGGCTTTGCGTTCATGGCGGCATTTTTCAGGAGATGTTCATTGGCTCGCAAAGAATTCCGACCGCGCCGTAAGCAGTATGAGGAAGAAAATCCCATGTTTGCGTTCTATATGCAGACCGCTCGCCAATATTCCCGGCAGGGAGAAATTGCGCTGCAGCTTGGCGTAAAACTTTGGGCGCAGGAACGCGCGCGGCACTTTTACATCAAGGCGTCTGAATGCCTGCATGGCGTCAGGATTCCGGTGTTGATGCCCGCATGAGCATTCCTGACGGATACATGATGGACGCTCAGGGGCGGCTTGTCCCTCGTGAGAATGTCAAACCGCAAGACCTGCTGGAAGATGAGCTGGTCCGCAGCCTGCATGCCAAGGCCGGTGTGATCGCGCAGGACCTTTCCACCTTCAAGAAAGAAGGATTCAGTGAGGTCGCGGCGCTGCAAGAGCTTCTGCACGAAAAATATCAGGCCCGAGTTGGTGGTGCGAAAGGCAATACCACTCTGAGCAGTTATGACGGGCATTTGCGCGTGTCCGTGTGCATGGGCGAAAATATCTCGTTTGGCCCGGAATTGCAGGTTGCCAAGAGCCTGCTGGATGAGGTGTTTGAGCGCTGGACTGACGGCGCGAACGCGAACCTTAAAACTATCGTGATGGATGCGTTTGACGTCGGGAAAGAAGGCAAGCTTTCCGCCACGAAAATTCTTGGCCTGCGGCGGCATAATGTCTCAGATCCTGAATGGAAACGGGCCATGGACGCTATTGCAGACAGCATCCGCATCGACAGCACAAAGGCTTATCTCCGCCTGCATGTGCGAGAGACGCCGGCACAGTCCTGGCAGATGCTTCCGTTGGATCTGGCGAAGGCATGACAGCGCTGATGAATTTGCGCGGCTTGCAGCGAGCAGAACTGTATCTCCCGATGTGGTGATGTTCATTGTTGAGGAGCGGCGCAAAGGTCTGCCGTTGCGTGAGATTGGCTGTAGGTCAGGCTTATGCATGGAGGGCGTTCGGCAGGTTCTGCGGCGCTATGCCGAGGCACGGGCTGAACATTCTGACGATGAAGAGTCAGTGCGTGATGACTTCGAACCGATGTGCGCCGGGCATCCTGTGTCTATGGATGCCATCTGGCACGGGCTTGAGCGGTGGAGGGGGGGGCGGTAAGATAATGAATGAGTATTGGTTGAGCGCTCTTTGCCTATTCTCATATCTTGTTTGTTGTTTTTTTGTAGATTACATCAGGTGGGAAATAACTTTCCCTGAATTTCTGGTCTGTGTTTTAGGATCATTTTTTGTATCTGTAGTCTGGCCACTCTCATTGTTGATGGCCGTCTTTCGGGTTATTAAAGGCTCAAGGCTATGGACGTCCAATTAGACATATCGAAAGCCAGCGCCTCGCTGTCTGACCTGCAAAAGCAGATCCCGTTCATGGCAGCTTCGGCTGTCAATGATATAGCGTTTCAGGTTCAGCGTGCTGAGAATGAGGCGATGGGCGATATCTTCCACAACCCGCGTCCGTTTACGCAGCGCGCGACGCAGGTGGAGAAGGCCACAAAGGGTAACCCACAGGCGGTTGTGTCATTGAGGCCAGATCAAGCGCGATACCTTGATCCGTATGAGGATGGTGGCGAGCATGCCACGGCTGGGAACAACACCAGTCTTCTGGTCCCGGTTGAGGCAAAGACTGACCAGTATGGGCAGATGACCAAGGGGGCCATTGCTCGCTTGGTCTCGCGGGCAGATACGTTTGTCGGCGTTGGCCCTAAGGGCGTCATGGGCATTTGGCAGCGGATCAAACCTGCAAGTGTCGGACGAAAAGGAAAACGCAATGGTATTCGACAGGCAAGACCAGCTCTTAAGCTGCTTGTAAGGTTCGCCCCCAACCAACAGGTGCATAAGCGTCTGGGCTTCAAGGATCGCGCTGTCCGCATTGTTCAGGCTGATGGGGGCGCAGCTGTCGCCAAGGCCGTTCAGCGCGTATTGGCGACAGCTTTCCGTTGATATGCGTTCAGAGCATGGACTCTAGGGTAGTTATGCGATTTCCACCCCCCCTATCTTGGGTCCTTCCTGGCCCTCCTGTATCGCGGGGATTGCGCCAGCCCGTTTGATCCCTAGCTAAGGCCAAAATTTTGGGTTGCAGTTGCAGGTTGCAGTTTTGCCATGAGTAGCGAGACAATCAGCCAAAGCGAAGCTGCGCGCCGCGCTGGCGTGAGCCGTGCGGCAATCCAGAAAAATCTTTTGTCCGGCCGCATTGTTGCCAATGGTAAGCGTGTCGATCTGGCGTCATTCAACGAATGGCTGGCAGTCAGAAAATCCATACAGGGAGGGGTGCAACCTGCCGAACAGGTTGCAGGTGCAGCGGTGCAGGTTCCGCTTGCCTCGCCAGACAGCGCGCGGCCGTCCTGTGACGGGCTTTTGCCCATGGCGCTAGCCCTGCAAGTCGAGCAGAACGCTAAGGCGAACCTTAAGCAACTGGAGTTTGACCAGAAATCAGGTGCGGTTGTGGAGGTCAGCGTGGTGGTCGCAACCGTGGGGAAAGAGTATGCCGCCGTGCGCCGCAAACTCCTCGCTCTGCCCGCCGAACACGCCCCATCGATCCATCGCTGCAAAACCGTTGCGGACGTGCAGGAGAGACTGCGGGTTCTGATTACCCGCGCCCTGGAAGAACTGACAGCAGATGGAGATAGCAACTCAGGGACTGCGGTATCTTAAGGGATACGAGCATTTTCTCAACGAACTGACGCGCCAGAAGCAGGCAAACCTCAAGCCGCCGCCTAAACTGACACTTAGCGAGTGGGCCGAGAAGTACGCCGTCCTATCGGCAGAGACGAGTGCGCAGACCGGTAAATTTGAGGCTTTCCCGTATCAGATCGGGATAATGGATGCGTTCACGGACCCGTCCGTGGAGAAGATCTCGGTCATGAAATCAGCCCGCGTGGGCTACACCAAGATCCTTGACCACGCCATTGGCTACTATCTGCATCAGGACCCATCGCCCATTCTCATGGTGCAGCCACGTGAGGGCGACGCCGAGGGTTACAGTAAATCGGAAATTGCGCCCATGCTGCGCGATACACCGGTGCTGGCCGCTTTAACAGGAGATCCAAAGAGCAAGAGCAGCGAAAATACGTTGCTCAAAAAGACCCTGCTAAACGGCTCTTCCCTGACCATGGTGGGTGCCAATAGTCCAGGTGGCTTCCGCCGTATCACAGTCCGTATCGTGCTGTTTGATGAGGTGGACGGTTATCCCGTGGGTGGTGCCGGTTCTGAGGGTGACCAGATTGCATTGGGCTCTAAGCGTGCGGAAACATTCTGGAACCGCCTGATTGCCATGGGGTCAACCCCCACAGTGGCAGGCATCAGCCGCATCGAGCGCGCATTCGATCAGGGCGACGGGCGGCACTACCACGTTCCGTGCCCGCATTGCGACGAGTATCAGGTTTTAGAGTGGGGAGGCCCTGACACCCCGCATGGCATCAAGTGGGATAAGGACGAGCAGGGCAACCATCTGCCGGAAACAGCACGCTACGCCTGCAAGCACTGCGGCTGCCTCATTGATGAGGCAGAAAAGCCGGACATGATCGCCAAAGGCAAGTGGATCGGCATGCGCCCGTTCAAAGGTCATGCGTCGTTCCACATCTGGGCTGGATACTCGCTTTTCCCAAATGCGGCCTGGTCGCGTCTGGTCGCAGAATGGCTTGATGTTAAAGATAAGCCGCTGGAACGCCAGACCTTTATCAATACGGCTCTGGGGCTGCCCTACGAAGACCGGGGCGACGGTGCTCTAAACGAGCGCACACTGGCCGCCCGCGTTGAGGTCTGGGAAGGCGAGGTTCCCGAGGGCGTGGCCGTCCTGACAGCGGGTGTCGATACACAGGATGACCGGCTTGAAGTCGAGATTGTGGGATGGGGCCGCAACGAGGAACGCTGGTCAATAGCCTATATCGTCATTGATGGTGACCCTGAGCAACCAGAGGTTTGGGACCAGTTGGACGCTCTGCTCAAACGCGAATGGTACCGTGCCGATGGCCGGCCCTACAAGCTCATGGCGGCCTGTATTGATTCCGGCGGCCACCATACACAGCGCGTCTATGACTTCTGTCGGGCGCGTCTTGGCCGCCGCATCTGGGCGATCAAGGGGGAGTCTGCCAGAGGGGGCCAACGCTCTCCTGTCTGGCCGACCAAAAAACCGAGCGCCCGTAACAAGGCGGCATTTCGCCCTATCATCATCGGGGTCAATGCAGCAAAGGACGTGATCCGCGCTCGGCTGCATCTCAAGCAGCCTGATCCCGGACAGCCCAGCGCGGGTTACATGCACTACCCGGCGGACAGGGATATCAACTTTTTTGCGCAGCTTGTGGCAGAGAGATCCGTCAAAAAGCATGAGCGGGGGCAGATATTCCGCGTCTGGGAACTTATGCCAGGGCGACGGAATGAAGCACTGGATCTGGCCGTTTATAGCTACGCAGCCCTTTGCGGCCTGACCTACATGGGCCTGCGCCTCAACCGTAAGGCGGACGCCATAGCGCAAGAAACCACGCAGCATCCACCCCCACCAGAACCGGTGACGGAAGATGCCAGCATCGTGTCAGGTGAGTCTGTCCAGTCTCTGACTGAGACAGATGCAGCAGCCAAACAGAAACGCAGAACAAATCTGGCAAAACGCTTTTCACGCTTGCCAGGGTAAGGAGTGACCATGTCCGGATTTTTCGGCAGGCTGCCGCAGGCCCGTTACAACCCGAACACCAGCCTGTTTGCGGGCATGAGCCGGGATCAGGGGCAGGCTTACCTGGCCTCATGCCAGCAGGCCTATATCGAGTTGCAGAGCGGGGCAAAAGTCGCGTCAGTCAGTTATGCGCAGGGCGACGGCAACCGTACCGTCACCTATACGCAGGCCAATGCCACCGGCCTTGCCGCCCTCATCAAGCAGTTGCAGCAGCAGTTGGGTATGCCGGGCGTACGCCGTAAAGCCCTGCGTCCGGTATTCTGATGGCCAAAAAACAGAAAAAATCCCGGCAGGCAAAAGACTTTGCCCAGTCCATGGGGCGACGTGCCAGCGCTCTGAATGGTGGCTGGCAAGGCGTTCCGTATGATGCGGCAGATATCTACGGTCAGCACACGCAAAGCTGGATGCCGCCTCTCTGGTCCGCCGATACGGAGCGCGGCCCATTTCGCAACAGGGTTGTCAGCCGGGCGCGGGATCTGGTGCGTAATGATGGCTGGGCAGCGGGCACAGTCACGCGCGTGCAGGACAATGCCATCGGCATTACCCTGCGGCCAATCAGCAAGCCGGACTATCGCGCCTTGCGCACATGAGCGGAAACTCCGCGTTTGATGCGACATGGGCGCGGGAGTTTAGCCAGGCTGTCGATGCACTCTGGCGGTCATGGGCGGATGATCCTCTCCATTTTAACGATGGAGAGCGCATGCTGACATTCGGCCAGCAGATGCACCTTGCATTCCGTCATCTCATTGTGGACGGGGATGCGTTGGGCGTTCTGCCGTGGCTGGAGGACCGGGTCTGCCGGGGCGGCGCACGATACGCGACGGCCCTGCAACTTGTGGACCCGGACCGTCTGAGTAACCCTCAGATGCAGATGGACTTGCAGAGCATTCGCAACGGTGTCGAGATTGACGCCCTCGGCGTGCCCATCGCCTACCACATCCGGCAGGCGCATGAGGCAGACTGGTATTCCGCTGCAAAATCCGTCCAGTGGGACCGGATCGAGCGGGAAACAAGCTGGGGCAGGCCCAGAGTGGTGCATATGTTTGAGCATCATCGCGCCAGCCAGCATACAGGGGCAACCGGAATCCTGACCCCGGTCATGCAGCGCCTTAAAATGCTGATAAAATACGATGGGTCAGAACTTGATGCTGCCATCATTAATGCGATTTTTGCTGGTTATATCGAGAGCCCTTATGATCCCGATATGGTGGCCGAGGCGCTGGAAGGCGGTGATGAGTCATTCGGCGTCTATCAGGATGGCCGTATCGCATTCCACCAGGAACGAAATATCAATCTCGCCGGATCTCGTTTGCCCATCCTGTATCCGGGTGAAAAGATCAACACGGTCTCTGCCTCGCGGCCCGCCGGGAATTTTCGGGATTTTGAATCTGCCGTGTTGCGGAACATTGCCAGTGGTGCGGGCCTGTCCCCGCAGCAGGTGAGTAATGACTGGTCAGACGTCAATTACTCATCGGCGCGGGGTGCAATGCTGGAGGCATGGAAAACCCTCAAGCGTCGGCGGGAGGATTTCGCAACAGGCTTTGCTGCACCAATCCGCCTTGCATGGCTGGAAGAGTGCATGGAGGTCGATAACCTCCCACTGCCCCGTAACGCTCCGGACTTTATCGATGCACGGCAGGCCTATGCCCGAGCCTCCTGGCTGGGTCCGGGGCGCGGCTGGATCGACCCCGTGGCGGAAAAACAGGGGGCTATCCTTGGTATGGATGCTGGCCTCTCAACACTCGAAGAGGAATGCGCCGAAAACGAGGGCGGCGACTGGATCGAAAAAATCGACCAGAGAGCCGAAGAAGTTAAGGCCTTTAAAGATCGCGGCCTCCCTATCCCGGATTGGGGCGGCTACCTGCCGCCCGAGCAGGCCCCCAGAAATCAGGATAAGTCATGACACCACGCAGCATGGCGCTCACGCGGCAACTGCTCAACCGGCCTCTGGCACTGTCATCCCACCATGCAGACATCCTCAGCAGCATGCTCCTCAAAGGTGGGGATGATGTCATGCTGTTCGGGCCGCCCAGCGACCTGGAACAGTTCATCGTCCGGCAAATGACCACACGGTTGATGACGTTGCAATCATCAAGATCAGTGGCGTCCTGTTCCCAGGTAGCAGTAATGGCTTTGGCTGGTGGTGGAGCGGCGCAACCTTTTATGACGATATCGGCACCGCGTTCGATCTCGCCATAAAGGATGAAGGTGTCAAAGCCATCGTCCTGCATATCGACAGTCCCGGTGGCACTGTTGCCGGCTGTTTCGACACGGCCGAGCATATCTATCAGTGCCGCTCTCAAAAACCGATCGTGGCGATTGTGGATGAGATGGCCTGCTCCGCTGGATACGCCCTGGCCAGCGCGGCAGAGACCATCACGCTCCCCCGCACTGGGGAGGTCGGCAGCATCGGCGTTGTCAGTATGCATGTCGATATCACTGGCGCGCTGGAACAGGATGGCATCAAGGTCACCACGTTCCAGTTCGGGGATAGGAAAACGGACGGTTACCCGACCACGCCCCTGTCTGATGAAGCAATCAAATCCCAGCAGGCTGACACCGATAGTCTGGGCGCGTTGTTTGTCTCCACTGTTGCCCGCAACCGAGGTCTCAAACCCGAGGCCATAACGGACATGCAGGCCGCAGTCTATCGCGGCCAGCTTGGCGTAGAGGCCGGGCTGGCAGATGCCGTGATGTCGCGCACAGATGCGTTCACGGACCTTCTTAAAAACCTCTGAAACTATCAAAAATCGGAGATTACCGAATGGCGAAGCGCACCGCTTCTACCAGCCTTTTGCGCATCTGGCCAAAGCCAACGCTGAGGATGACGACGACACCAAGAAAACTGCCGCCAAGGCCGAAGGCGAGCAGGGCGAAGACGACGAAGACGAAGGCGAGGAAAAAGACGCCAAGTCCAAACGCGCCAAAGCCAAGAAGGCCAAGGCCGAAAGCGACGGTGACGACGACGAAACCGACGGCGACACCGAGGACGCTGAAGACGAAAAGGACGATCAGGCCAAGGCGGCCCGGTCCCGCGAACGCGCCCGCTGCGCTGCAATTTTCGCTTCCCCCGCCGCTGCCCGCAACCTGCCCGCAGCCGCTCACCTGGCATTCAACACGGGCATGCCGCGCTCTCAGGCCGTAGGCCTTCTGGGTACTCTGGCCCCCACCGAAACAGCCCAGGCCGCTACCGGCACAACGGGGGCGAAAACCCTGCGCGACCGCATGCAGGCATCCCCGTTTGCTGGCGTCAAGCAGGAAGGCAGTGCAGCACATGCTGCGACCTCTGCGGGCGCCCGACTTGTCGCTGCACAGGCTATCCGTAAGGGAGGCAACTAATGTCAGGCTCTAATTCCTACGGGTTTTATCCGAGCGCCCGCACCACCGTGTTTGTGCCGGATCAGCTCATTGCTGGTAACCTCAAACTCGTTACTGCCACGGTTACGTTTGCCCAGGGGAACACGTTTGTGCGTGGGCAGGTTGTCGGGTGCGTGACCGCCACCGGGTCCTATGCTCCCTGCGTCAAAACAGCGACGGATGGTAGCCAGATCCCGTGCGGCATTGTGGTCGATACGGTTGATGCCTCGGCAGCAGCCCAGACTGGCGGCCTCTATCAGATGGGCGAGTTCAACTCCAACTACATGACGTATGACGCAAGCTGGACACTGGATGACCTGACACAGGCTCTCCGCCAGTGGAGCATTTTCGTCAAAACCGGGATCTCCAACGCCATCGTCTGATGGCGCTTTCCCCTTTTCAAGCCTTTCTGCAAGGATTTCTGAATGTCCGGAACCACCGGAGAAGGCGGCGTGAACGCCTCTCTCGTTGATATGCTGAGTGTCTATTCCACAGCTCAGTTGGTCTATTTTGTCCGCAATATGAAGCTGGCGCAGACCGATCTGCTGGATATGTTCTTCCCCAATATCGTTGAGTCTGACACGCCCGAAGTCGCCATTGATGTCGATAACGGCAAACGGCGTATGGCGCCGTTCTGCTCACCGCTGGTTGAAGGCAAACTGGTGGAAAGTCGTCAGTGGCAGGCCAACCTTTTCAAACCGGCTTATATCAAGGATTGGCGCAACCCGGATCTGCTCAAACCGGTTCGCCGAGCCATGGGGGAGCGTCTCATGGGGAATATGTCTCCGGCGGACCGCCTGGAGGCCAATCTCGCATGGGAAATTGCTGACCAGATCGACATGATTAACCGCCGTATGGAATGGATGGCGGCGAGCGCTCTGGTCAATGGTTCTGTCACCATTGTGGGTGAGGGATACCCCAATCCCATTGTCGTGGATTTCCAGCGTGATCCGGCCCTAAAAATCGCTCTGACGGGTTCTGCGCAGTGGGGTCAGGCCGGGATTTATCCCACTGATTATCTCACTGCATGGGCTCTTTATGTGCTCCAAAAATCTGGGGTGGCTCCGACAGATGTTATCTTTACGACAAGCCCCTTCAATGCGCTGAAAAGCGATGTGAAATTCCTCAATGCCGTAATCTGGGCAGGAGACAGGACGGGCGGATCTTCCGTTGATCTGGGCGGCCGCGCCAAGACCGGCAAGATTTACATGGGGCAGTGGGGGCAGTTTCACATCTGGCTCTATAATGACTGGTATGTTGACCCCGTAACGGAAAAAGAAGAACCGATGATCCCGGACGGGACTATCATCATGTCCGGACCGGGACTGGAAGGCACCCGTGCTTTCGGCCAGATACTTGATCCAGCCTTTGGTTATGGCCCGCTCGCCTATGCCCCCAAGATGTGGTACAAGGAAAACCCGGCGACCATCAATCTGCTGATGCAGTCTGCACCAATCGTGATTCCGTCGCGTGTCAATGCCTGCCTTAGCGCCACAGTCATGGAGGCTGGTGCCGATGCCCCGGCCCCTGGCATTTAAGGGAGCCGCATCATGAGTGATGAGACCCAGACCAAACAAGTGACAAAAACCACCAAAACGGTTTCCGTCATTACACTTCTGCCCGTCTATCCGGAGGCTGGGAAAGCTCCTTATCCTGTCGGGACAAAACTGAACGTTCCGCCCGAGCGTGCCAGTTTCTGGACCTCCCGTGGGATTGCCCGTCTGGAAAGCGCAGGAACCGGCGAGGTCAATCGGGTGGGCCCCTCTGCGGATAATTCGGTTGAGGCCGCTCCTCTGCCGGATGCCCCGCCGATGACTCCGGCTCCCAATCTGCCGGGAGCCTGACGCATGGGGCCGGTCGATTTTGATAAACTTGTCATCGGCCCCTGCAATGATGTGTTTGGTGAGGCAGTGCAGTATCAGTCTGCACTGCTGGGCAAAACCATCACGCTCAGCGGGATTTTTGATGACGGCTACAGGGCCATCTCCCCTCTGGGTGATCTGCCAGGTCAGAGCCCGACACACATCACCGGATCTGATGCCCGCATAGGCGTGCGCCTCTCCCTGTTCCCGGTTCCGCCCGCGCAGGGCGACTTGCTGACAATCCGGGGTCGGGTCTGGCGTATCCGGGAGGTCCAGCCAGATAGCCATGGCGGCGCACATATCGAGCTGAATGCAGCCGATGGAGAAAACGATGCTCTACCGTGTGGAATTACGGGAGGCCGCGGCCAAACTGCTGTCAGACGCAACTGACGCCGGTCCGAACGTCTTTTCCAGGCGCGCTCTGCCACTCTCGCAGGATGCGCTGCCAGCCATCTATCTGTCTGCCCCGTCTGATACTGCCCGCAGCACAGGGCGCAACGCGCCTGATTTTGTCCGGACCACGCAACTCAATGTGGACGCCATGGTCTCCGCAGGCACGCCCGAGGCTACGCAGGACGCGCTGGACGCCCTGACAGAGCAGATTGAACTGCTCATCATGCAGGATGTCGGATTTCAGAAGATGCTGTCGCAGGTGTCAGACATCACCACCCGACAGGAAGTCGATAGCGATAACTCTGCCTATATCGGCAAAGTCCGCGTGGCATTTTCTCTCGAATATTTCGAGGAATTTTCCCCCGGAGGCATGCCTGTCACAGGGCTTGATCTGCAAATGCAGACACAAGGGAACCGGGATTTTGCGGAAACACGGGATACGTTCCCAGCGCAAAACCTCCAGTAAAAAAGGATTTTTTATGCAGGTAAAACCAGCCGAGGGGCGCGCTGTGCGGTTCCCTGGCACGCTCCGTCTGCTGGATAAAGCCGGGGCAGACGTGCCTGAAACAGCATTCTGGCTCCGGGCACTCTCCCGCGGGGACGTAGAGCCCGTCACAAAAATCAGTCAGTCCACTATTGCCTCGGCACAGTCTGCATCCGGTGCTGAGCCGTCAACCGGAAAGGCCCTGGCATGAGCGGCTCCATTTCTGTTCCCGGTTACGCCGCCAGCAACCGGGTCCCCGGATTTTACTTTGCGCTGGATGGCTCAAAGGCCAATACGGCCAGTGTTGCGCGCCGTGTCCTGCTGGTCGGGCAGCAACTGAGTGGCAGCACTACAGCAACCGGGGTCGCCACACTGTCCGGGGGACAGTCTGATGCCATTGCCAAATATGGTGCAGGTTCCCAGCTGGCGCGTATGGTCACAGCATACCGGCAGATTGATACGTCCGGTGAGGTCTGGTGTCTGCCCTTGGCAGATCCGGCATCAGGCAAGCCTGCGACTGGCACCATCACCCTCTCTGGCACAGCCAAAGCATCCGGCACACTCCCTCTCTATGTAGAGGATCAGCTGGTGCAGGTCGGGGTTACGTCAGGCGATGCCGCAGCTACAGTTGCCGCCAATGCTGTTACGGCGCTGGCAGCCATTGCTGCTCTGCCCGTGACGGCCTCTGCCTCCGGCGCCACCCTCACGCTCACAGCCAAAAACGCGGGCGCGACCGGGAATGATATCGCGCTCGGTGTTGCGCTTTTGGGGCAGATGGGGGATCAGTCAGTCCCGGACGGCCTGACGGTCATCACGGCCAGTCTGAGTGGTGGCACCAGCACGCCGGATACGCTGGCCTCTGTCATGGCGGGGCTGGGTGACCGTGTGTATGACCTGTTTATCCACCCCTATACAGACACAGGCAGCCTGACAGCGTTTAAGGCGCTGTTTGACAATATGACGGGCCGCTGGTCGCCAATGGATCAGCTCTATGGTCACGGCATTGCCGCCATCCGCGGAACCTATGGGCAGGTAACAGCCGCGGGTCTGACGCTTAATGACCCGCACACCACCATCATGCCTATTTCTGACAGCCCGTCCTCGCCGCTTGTCTGGGCAGCGCAGATCGGGGCTTGGGTGGCCACGTCCATGCGCGACAATCCGGCACTCCCTGTTACAGGGCTTGCGCTGACAGTGCTGCCCCCGACGGATGCTGGGCGCTTTAGCCGGGATGAACAGAACAGCCTGCTGTATGATGGCCTTTCTACCCATACAGTGGATGACAGCGGCACGGTGCTGATCCAGCGCCTTATCACCACCTACCAGACCAATGCGTCCGGCCTTCCGGATGACAGTTATCTGGGAATTGAAACGCTGATGACGGCTGCGATCTGCCTGCCAGACATGCGTACCTATCTGGCAGCACAGGTCGGCGGATATATCCTGCTGGACGATGCCGCTAAAATTCCGGCTGGATCCAAAGCCACCACAGCAAAGCTGATCGGCAAACTTTGTGTGGCCCGATACCGGTATCAGGCCACACAGCTCTGGGTCCAGAATGAGGATGCTTTTGCGGCCAGCATTGTCTGCCAGAACGCTGGAAATGGCGTGGTTAAGCTGCTGATGCCCTATGATTTTGCAAATCAGCTCTGGGTCATCGCGGGCAATGCCCAGTTCGTGAAATCGTAAGGAGAGCCATAAATGGCAGCATATCGTGGCCCTCTTGCGGGTACAGCCACCATCACCGTCAATGGCGATGTCTGGAGCGTTGTGGGGGAGGCACAGTGGCAGGCCTCCGGTATGGTCAATGAAACCCTGAAAGGGCAGAGCGCGGTTGAAGGTTTTTCCGCAATGCCGGGGCAGGGCTTTATTCAGGCGACTTTGCGAGACCGACGAGATGCCAAAGTCTCCGACCTGCAAGGGGCAAGCGGCCTGACCGTCATCCTTGAACTGGCAAACGGGAAAGTCATTACAGCGGTCAATGCCTGGCAGACCGAAAATATCAACGTCAACACGCAGGAAGGCACGTTTGAGCTGCATGTTGAAAGCGATGTTGTCACTGAGGATACCGTCTGATGGATGACCTTGAGCAAGAGCTGTACGGCGACAGATGCCAGCAAGACGAAGATGATCAGGAAGGTGATTTTCACACCCCGGTCATCACGACAAAAGATGGACGTACGTGGGAGCAGCTATTGTGCCGGGAGCCATCAGTAGGAGAATGCCTGCTGGCCACGCGCACAATTGGCAAACGGCCAACGCTGGAAACAGTCTATGCATCGCAAATTGCTCTCCTGTGCCGTGTCACGGACTGGCCTCAGGCGGCGGCAGACCAGCTTCCGTCCCGCACGCTTGATGCAGCCGTCGCCTATATCTCCCATTTTGAGGAGGATGCGCGCCGGAAGCCGGATGAGGAACCTGACTGTCAGGAGACTTTTTACCTGACGCTTACGCCAGCCATCGCAGCGGTAAACCGGGAGTGGCAGGAAATGTCCTTGCGGGAACCTACCGTTGCTGAGCGCAGGCGTTTCAAGACGCAGGAACAGCGCGGAAGCATGGCGGATTTTCTGGAGGCGGAAATAACTCTGGTGACGGATGTCAGCGGATGGCAGAAGGCCGCGGTCCTTAAAATGCCAATCAGCACGTTTGCCAGAGCAGCGGATTATCTGACCGGTTTTTTTATCGCTGGCCAGAAAACTGGGAACGTCTCCCTGCCGATCTGAGCGCCTTCTGGCCTGGCTGGTCCCGTCAGGATGCGGAGACACTAACAGGCTCCGCCATGCTCTGGTGGGTTAAAGAATCAAACCGGATCGCGGAACAAAGGCGCAGGGAGGCCCAGCGTGGGCGCAGTCGCAACAACTAGCGCACAGATTACTATTGGCGTGCGGGCCCAGCAGGCCATGCGAGCCATAGATAATTTCAACAATAAAATGGCTGCCATCCAGGCACCCGTCCTGCGCGTCACCCGGTCTATGCGTCGCTTTTCTGACCTCACCGGTCTGACGCGCGTTCGTAATGCTATGGGCGCGCTGGGGCGTGGAACGCTTGATGCATTCCGCTCGGTCAGTCGTATTGTTCCTGTGCTGGGCTCCATAACCGGGGCGACAACACTTGCCGGTATTTATCGTCTGTCCACAGCATGGGCAGATTTTGGCACAAAAATGCGGACGACAGCGCGCTCCATGGGGATGCCTGTCAGCCGTCTGATGGCCCTGCAGAATGCCGCCCGGCTTTCCGGCGGCTCAGCAGACGCCATGACGGGCGCTATGGGGCAGCTTTCCCAGCTTAAATGGGAGATACCGCACGGTTTCGCCCCAGAGGCTGCTGCTCAGTTTCAGGCGCTCGGAATCAGCATGAAAGAGGTCGCCTCATCATCACCTGAAAAACTCTTTGGCCGTATCGCTGATAAATCCGGGGGATAAAAGACCCGGCAGCCCAGACCATTGCTGCCATGAAAATTTTTGGGCAAGCAGGGGAGGGGTTACTCCCGATCTTTCAGCAATCCGCCAGTGAGTTTCGCCAGAATATAGAGCTGGCGAGACGATACGGCGTGATGAATGAAAAAGGTGCTGAGGCTTCTGCTCGCCTGCAAAAAGCGCAAACGGAACTGGAACTTGCAGTTCGCGGGTTCGGTTTTAGTATCGCAGAAGCAGTTGAACCTGCCTTGACACCTGTCATTCATCAGATGGCAGAGTGGATCGCAGCCAACCGGAAATGGATAGCACAGGACATTGCAGGATATGTCCGGCAGGTAGTCAAGTGGCTGAAAGATGGCGGCTGGGACCAGATTAAAAATGGCGTTCTCGGTGTCATGCACAGCATTTCAGATGTTGTAGACTATCTTGGCGGGTGGCGGAAAGCAGCTCAAGATGCTGCTATAGGTATGGGGGCTCTCTGGGGCGTTTCTGTGCTGGCAAAAATTGCTCTTTTGACAGCAGCGTTGTCAGGGGTGGCCGGTGCTTTGACCGCAATCGGTGTAGCTGGTGGTGTCGCCGCAGCGGCAGCTATGACTTATGATGTCAGCAAAACAGGCTGGATAGGCGACTGGCTTTCAAAGCACACAGACCACTTTGGCAAGTCATACGAGGATCAGGAGGCAGATCATCGTGCGGCATCTATGCTACATCTGAAAAAATGGCGACAGGCCGAAAGATACAGGCGTTTTTTCAGAGGAATGGCTTCTCAGCGGATCAGGCGGCTGGTTTGGTCGCAAACTTTGATGCTGAAAGCGGGTTTGACCCAAATATTCAGGGCGACAAGGTCAACGGTCAATATACCGCTTACGGTATTGGGCAGTGGCATAAACCCCGCCAGGATGATTTCCGCCGCATTATGGGGCGGGATATCCGTGGTTCATCTCTTGAGGACCAGCTAAAGTTTTCAGCATGGGAACTGTCCCATACAGAAAAAGATGCTGGCACAGCCATTCATGGAGCGTCTTCTGCGCAGGCCGCGGCGGCACTTGCCTCATTTGATTATTTCCGGCCCGGTGAAAATCAGGCTACGCAGCTTGAGGAAATGAGAAAGCGTGGGTCTCGGGGCCGAGAATGGGGGCAGTACTTATCAGCTCCCGCCGCCAGCGTTCCGGCAGCGGCTGGCGCGGGGTCTGACCCATATCAGGCAATGCTGCTGGATCTCCACGTTACGACAACGGGACCTCATGGAGTGACAGCAAAGGCCAGCAGCAAAAGCAGCGGCCTTAAGGTGCGTTCTGTAACCCAGCAGAGAGCCATGGACCCGGAAAGCACAGCCGTAGGACAATAAAGAATGCAACTTGGCAGCCTCTCAACACTGGCGGGGGAATTCCTGCAGGGGTCGTATCGTGGCGTGCCGTTTGTTGTTATGGGCAACGGCGGGCAGGCCGGTCGCAAGCAGGCCGTCCATGATTATCCTTATCGGGATACGCCATGGGTGGAAGATCTGGGGCGTAAGGGGCGGCTCTATCGCATCACCGGGTTTCTGTGCGGCGCAACATGCTATGTACAGAGAGACCTACTTGCGGATGCTGCTGAGTCCAAAGGGCCCGGCCTGCTTGTGCATCCCACAATTGGCATTATCCGTGCAGCCCTCATGTCGTTCGAGTGGCGGGAGCGGGATGGCGTCACGGGCGTTATTGATATCCAGCTTGAGCTGCTGGAGCAGCGCAATCTGCTCACATCCCTTGTTAAAACCGCTCTGGATGCTGCGGTGGCAGCATCAGCCATTGCCATGCAGGTTGCTGCAACCTCTGATTTTTCGGGTAAGGCTGTCTCTGCCTGGTCTGTGGGCGCACCATCTATTACCGCAGGCAAAGCCGCATCTGCGACATGGGCCGCATCGGCCGCATCAGCTATCCGCTCTCCTGCTGTTATGGGGGCGTCTATCGCAACGCTGCCGGGCAATAATGGCCGGTATACCGCGGGCAATAACGGGGTAACGGTTCCAACGGCAACAGTTGAGTCTGTCTGGTCCGCTCTGAGCGCTGAAACAGCGTCACTTGATAGCCTGATAGAGAGTCTGCAAACCACCACCACACCGGCAGATCTGGCGACTGTCATCCTCACGATCCCGGAGAGCCTGCGCGAAGCTGTCTCTGATCCCGGCACTCAGCTATCAGTCCTGTTGCCACTCACGGTTTACAGCCCGGATAGCAGCCAGACCACAGCCCCCATCGGGGCTGCCATATCAACACTGATCAGCGCGGTATCCGCCTTGTGCCGCCGCGCAGCTCTGGCGTCCATCGCGCAGGCCTGCGCAGACTGGCAACCTACCTCATCGCAGGAGGCTGAGGCCTTGCGCCTGCAGGTGGCTGAACTGCTGGATGCTGAGGCACTGACAGCAGCAGACGCAGGAGATGATGCCACATGGCAGGCCCTGCGGGCATTGCGGGTGCAGGTGACACAGGATCTTTCAGAGCGGGCCAGCCGCCTGCCGGATCAGATTACCATTACTCGCAATGCCTGCCTGCCAGCGCTTGTACTCGGTCAGCAGGTCTATGCGGACGCAACACGCGCACCGGATCTGATCATGCGGGCAGACCCGGTGCATCCTGCATTTATGCCCACCAGCTTTGAGGCTCTGTCTGCATGAGTATTGCATCTGATATCTCAGATTTTATGGGCTGGAATGGGGAAGATCAGGACGAAGTCTCTGTATATGTTGCGGGTATGACCATCAGCGGCTGGCAGAATGTGTCCATCCGGATGGGGCTGGAGGTTATGCCATCCACAGCCCGGATCGCATTTACCGAATATCAGCCGGACGGAGGCTACACGCTCAGCGTAGATCCTGGCATGCGCTGCAAGGTCCTCATCGGCAAAGATCTTGTCATCACGGGTTACGTCAGCGTGGTGGAGACGGATACAGACAGCAACGGAAATCTGATGGAGATGGAAATTGATTCTCTCTCCATTGATCTGGTCGAGTGTTCTGCCGAATTTGCAACGTACCAGATGTCCAGCACCAACGCTCTGGCCATCTGCCAGCAGGTCAGCCGCCCGCGGGGTGTTACGGTCACCAGCACGCAAGGGGCAGGCAATACAGACATCCAGCAGTTTTCTGTCATTCTTTCAGAAACTGCTTATGAGGTGATGGAGCGTGTCTGTCGTCTGGCTGGCTGCATTTTTTATGATCAGCCAGATGGAACTGTCCTGCTTTCGCCAGTAGGCGCAACGCAGGCCTCAGGGAGCCTGGAAGAAGGAAAAAACATAGAGCATATTTCCACCCGTCGCTCTTTGCGCGGGCGATTTTCAGAAGTCCGTGCCATCATCCAGAACCCTGTTGTTCTGTTCACCCCGCCAGATAGTGATGATTACGTCTCACAGATGCAGGCCGTATCAGACCCGGTCAATGCTGTAGCGACAGACCCGGTGTGACCAGATCCCGCCCTCTGCTGATTCCTGTTGAATTGGGAGATGCAGACTACGCCGTCGCAAAACAGCGTGTGCAGTGGGAGGTTGCCCGTCGGTATGGCCGCTCTCAGGTGATTGATGTCGTTTGTGATAGCTGGCGCGATGGAAGCGGAAAGCTCTGGACACCCAACACTCTGGTGCGCATCAAGCGCAAGTCGTGGCAGATTGGCCAGATATGGCTGATAGCTGAGGTTGAGTTTGTGCGTGGCGAAGATGGCAGCCGCGCTCAAATAACCCTGATGCCGCCAGAGGCCTTTAAGCCTGAGCCTCTCCTGCTGCCGATGCAGTCGAATGAGGCAGTTGCCGCAGCCAGTAGCAGTATAGGTGATGCCGGGGCGGATAAAACTCCCGTCGCGCAGGAGGATATCTGAATGGTCAATCTGGTGCAGCGCACCGCGCGCCGGGTTGCCATGGCTTTGGGGATAGGCCGCCAGACAGCGGACACAAACGAGCAGCCATCAACCCCACTGTGCAGGTAGCGCTTGCGGCGGGGGAAATGCGGAGCGACGTGCCTTTTGTGCAGGATTACGGTTTTGCCAGCCGGCCAGTGCCGGGGTCAGATCTCGTTATCCTGTTTCAGGCCGGAGACCGGGCCCGCGGCGTGGCTGTCGCCAGCGGAGACCAGCGCAACAGGCCCAAAGATCTGAAGCCAGGAGAAGTCTGCGTATTCCATCCGCCAAGCGGCTCGCAGATCAGAATGCAAGAAGACGGCACCATCTTGATAAAACCCTCAGCAGGGAAAGGCGCGTGATGGTGACCTCGATGTCAGCGGTACGGTTTCCGCTCAGGAATGCAAGGCGGGTAACATCGCCTTATCCACGCATCGCCATAGCGGTGTGCAGCGCGGTAGTGGATACAGTGACCAACCATCCTCCTGATGCTCAAAGGGAAGAAAAATCCTGATGGATATCGCAATTATCTGGAATAATGAGCAGGCTCTAGGAGACTGGTCTGTCCAGAATGGTGATCTTGCTCTGGATAATCCCCTGCGCACAGCCATCATGGTCAGCCTGTTTAGTGACCGGGTCGCCCCCGAGACCCTGAGTAGTCTGGATCAGGCTGTCGGCATGGCCGCAGCACCAGATGCCGCCGGGTCAAACCATAATGACCGGCGCGGATGGTGGGGGGATGCCTTTGCTCAGGAACCCATAGGGTCACGCCTCTGGCAGCTACAGCGGGCCATCAAAGCTGGCCAGACAAGCACACTGCGGGAGGCTGAGGCCATATGCACTGAGGCGCTCCAATGGCTGATGGATGATGGCGTGGCTGCTGCCGTTTCCGTTACTGCCACGTGGGCCAGTACCAAAACGCCGACACTGCGGTTCTCTGTCACGATGACAGAGCCCGGCAGTAATGCCGCGCAACAGTTTTACTATTCATGGGCCTGGGAGGGCCTGACCTGATGCCCTACGCGCGACCAACACTGACGCAGTTGCGGCAGCAGGCTCAGCAGGATGTGCTGGATGGCGGTATTCCCGGCGTGTCCTCCATGCTGCGGTTTTCTGTCCTCTATGTCCTCTCCATGACGCTCGCGGGGCTCGCATGGCTGCATTATGGGTATCTGGACTGGATCGCCAAGCAGGCCGTGCCATGGACGGCAACAGGTGAGTGGCTGGCTGCATGGGGGGCGCTCAAGGGTGTCATCCGCAAGGCGCCCACCGCGGCATCGTCTTCAGCCATTACATTTACGGCAACCGGTAGTAACATTGTCCCGGCCGGAACCAGCATTATCCTGACGGGTGGCCTGACAGCAACCACAACGGCCGACAGTGTCACAGCCAATGGGCAGACGGTTGCTCCTGCCACATGTACCACCACAGGCTCAGCGGGCAATGTGCCGGCAGGGGCTACGGTGACACTCTCAAGCCCCGTCCCCGGTATCCAGACAATGGGCACTGTGTCCGCCCCCTTTACCGGGGGTGCCGATATAGAGACTGAGGATGACTTTCGCACCCGCGTCCTGGGAGCGTATCAGGACAGTGAGCGTATCGGCACGGAGGCTGATTACAAACAGTGGGCTTTGGCCGTCTCTGGCGTTACCCGTGCATGGGTAGTACGGAATGGGTTTGGCACAGGCAGCGTCGTGGTCTACGTCATGCTGGATGCCGCAAACGCTGCGCAGGGCGGCCTGCCACAGGGCAGCAACGGCTGCGCAACACAAGAGTGGCGCTATACCACGGCCACGGGAGACCAGCTCAGAGTTGCCAATGCATTGTGGGATGAGCAGCCTGCCACTCCTCTGGTCCTCATCATGTCTCCTGCTTTGCAGCCAACAGATTTTGTCATTTCAGATCTTGGGTCCAATAATACGGCGGATAACAAAAATCTGATAACTGCCGCTTTGCAGGACATGTTTGAGCGTGTGTCTGGACCGGGGGTGACGATCTCCCCCAATCAGTGGCAGGAGGCCATCGCAGCTATTGGTCTGAGCGCTACAATATCGCCTCTCCATCAGCGCCTATAGTGGCAAACAGCATTTCTTCTATGCCGTCTCTCGGAATGCTGACGCTGGAGACATAAATATGCCTGCGCCTAATTTCTCTTTTTCTGATTTTGGTCAGGCGTTTCTCAGGCTTTTGCCGACTGGCCCCATCTGGTCGCGGGACATTGATGGAATTCCGGCACATCTGGCTAATATCTGGGGCAAGACCTTTGCGCGTAATAGTGACCGCGCAGCAAATTTGCTCAAAGATGCCTTCCCGGCAACCACGGATGAACTGCTGCCAGAATGGCAAAAAACCCTTGCATTGCCGGACCCTGTAGCATCTTCAGCGCAAACGCTGGAGCAGCAACAATCTCAGGTTGTCGCCAGATTGACCGGAACAGAGGGGTGCTCGGTTTCATATCTTACACAATATGCAAAAACTCTTGGATATAACGTTACTATTACGCCTTATAGTGCATTTTATTTCGGTATGGATTTCGGATCAGAGTTTGGCGGTGAGGGGTGGAATTTTGATTACCTGGTAACAGTCGATGATGCTGCCGAAAATGATCATACAGTCCTGGAATATGAACTGCGGCGGCTTTCTCAGGCAGGAACAAATGTATTTTTTACTTATACAGGGTGACAAATGGACTTCCTGATTGCCCCCAACACTGTAACGGCTGCGGATGCAGATACAGCGCCGGAGACAGGCACGCCCGGCTATGCAACAGATGGAGACCCATCTAAGGGAACTCCCAGAACGCCATTCCCAGCCTATGCGTGGAATGCCATGCAGACGGAAGTTGCGACCGTTATTACGCAGGCCGGCATTACGCTTGACCGTAATGATAATACCCTGCTCAACAAAGCGATTGATAAGAAAATTGCTGCAGGCGCGTCAGAAGCGGCTGTTGGGTTCACGCCGGTGGAACAGGGCGGCGTTACTGGCCTGACATCTGACAAAATCAATATTGGTAACAGCACCAACGGGCTGGCTGCCTATATCGCAGGCACCTATTACGGTGTGCTGGCTACTCAGGCATGGGCGAATAGCAAGTTTGTTGCAAACAACGGCGGCACGAACGGCGGGATTGTCAGTGCGACAATAGATGGTGGCACAAAAACACCGTCCTTTCTGGATGGATCCGGGACATGGACTCAGGTTGCATCCTATTCGGGATTGCAGGCGGAAATCTCCCGCGCCACGACTGTTGAGAGCAATCTGCAAACCAGTATTGGTCAAAAGGTCGATAAGTCTGGCGATACGATGACGGGACCGCTGACCGTCAAAAGTTTTAGCGGCATTACGGCATCTGGCACGCCAAGTAGTGCCAATACTGGTGATTATATCAACTACCCGGCTTTTATATCCTCATCTGAGGGGCGCGGCGGCACGGCCTGGGTGCAATTGCAGGAGCATGTCGGCACCAATTTTACGCTTCTTATGGGCGTCGCATCCGGGGGTAATTCCAGATATTTTGGTATCCCGCAGTGCAAGGGCAAATGACTCTGCTTATGGAGACGTGGCCTACACGTCCGACCTTTCCAGCTACGTGCCATCGTCCACCTATGCTTCAGATTTTTCCACATCTGATAGTCAGGTGATCAATCTGCCGTACGGGAGCAAGATCCAGCGTTTTGTTGTATCTGTGCCGACAAACGGCACGAATTCACACAGGATCACTTACCCTGAGGCGTTTTCCGGGGCAGCAGTGCCGGTATTCAATGGCAATGATAACAGCCAGAGCCGGTCTTTCTCGCTTTCCAACAATACGACGCCGGACGCCACGGGTTTTGACATTGCTGTCTCCGTGCACGGCAATTCAACCGCTGGCAGCACTGATGCTGCGACACTTACCGTTATTGCGATCGGACCAAGATAATGACGACAGCACCTCTCACTGGTGCAGCGGTGATTGCTGCTGCATGGCCTGCGCGATATTACGCTGCTTACGATACGACAGCGGCAGGCCTTACGAAGGTAACAGCGCTGTATGACGTCCAGTCTGTGCAGACTGTGGTGCAAAATCTCCCTGCAGCGGCAACGATGATCGCGCTTACTGAAGACCAGTGGGCACTGACGCAGGGGGCTCAGGCCATCTGGGTGCAGGGTGGCGCTCTGCTCTATCCGGCCCGGTATTATGCTGCCTATGACACAACGGCGGCGCAGCCCACAAGCGTGACGGGATGGTATGACACATGGACACTGTCCAGCGTTACCAGCGTTCCGGCCGCCACTGCGCTGATTGCTGTTTCCAGTCAGGACTGGGCGGATACAAAAGCCTTCCGTCTGCCGACCGGACGGGGGGTGCAGGATGGCAAGATTATTGATTATACGCCGCCCGCACCCCCCGTGCCACTTGCTACACAGGCAACAAACGCGCTTACAGCAGCGGCCTCTGCGACCTGGGCAAATTATGGATCCATGGGTGTTGCAGTGCCGCAGGCGTGGATTACCTACCAGACCGCGCTGAAGGCCATTGCGGACGGGACAGACACGGCCAGCACCACGCTGCCTGCGGCCCCGGCATGATTTCTCCCATCCTATCCCCCGGGTGGGAGCCTGCTGCTGCGCGTATGCTCTCTATACCTGCTCCACAGAGGTTGCGGGGGTTGGGGCCAACACCTTCCCCTCAGCTCACACTGCAGCCTAAATCCAGTGCAGATAATCTGGATTATGGACTGTGCCCCCAGCAATGGCTTGCTGGCACAACGGATTATGTCGCCCATGTTGCTGCATCTGTCTTAACTGCCACAGGAGATCAGGCAGATCTGACTATCTCATGGGTGTCACTGGTATCTGGCACGCCTGTTTTATTTCTAGGTGGCGGCCAGCCGGGGACCGTGCAGACGCTACATGTCAGCCTCACCACTCAGCAGGGTCGGGTATGGAGTGCTCCGGTATCGCTGGCCATCACAAACACCCTTGCTGCATCAGGTCCGTTGGCCGCGCCCACCCTCCCGGACGGCACCCCGGTCCCCCCTAACGCCATCAGGCTGCCGGACGGATCAATCCTGACAGACAATAGCGGCCAACCCTACCTCTACGCATAACTGGAGACCCCATGAGCGGGACTAATGCAACGGACACCACAGCCAGTGGTGCGCCGCTCTCGTCGTTGCCTGCTGCTGACGCAGTAGCGCAGACGGACGGTATTTTTGGCGTGTTTGCGAACGAGGCTAAACTCGCCTCCCCGGCGGCCATTGTCGACGCGGGTATGCCTGATGACGTCGTGCGGACGGACGATCTGGATAATGCTCTATCGTCTTCCGCGCTCGGGCAGTATGTCGCTCAGGCGGCCCAGCATGCAGACGCTGCGGGATCTGACGCAGATCGGTCACAGACTGCGGCGGGCGCATCGGCGGCCAGCGCTGGACAGG
>NZ_BAJW01000013.1 GCF_000613905.1 Acetobacter persici JCM 25330 | reverse complement strand
CCACCGCGCGTATGGCGGGGGGAGACGGTGTTGCGGGCCAGCACCAGCGGACGCGCAACCGGGGCCACGCCTTCCGCATCAAACCCGCGGTCAAGCTGATCGGCCATGGCCAGCGTGCGCTGCACATTGGAGGAAGCGCCCAGCACCACACCAACCAGCCGCACATTATTGCGGATGGCGGAGGTAACGAGGTTGCGGCCTGCTTCCTGCGTGTAGCCCGTCTTCATGCCATCAGCGCCGACATAGGCCTTCAGCATGGGGTTATGGTTGGGGATCATGCGCCCGTGGAAGCGGAACGCAGCCACCGAGAAATAGTGATAGTCCTCGGGGAAGTCCGTCACGATATGGCGGGCCAGCACGGCCAGATCCCGCGCGGTGGTGAGCTGGTCCGGGTCCGGCAGGCCGGAGGCGTTACGGAAGGTGGTGTTGCTCATGCCCAGTGCGCGGGCCTGCTGCGTCATCATGGCGGCAAACTGCGGCTCACTGCCGCCACCCAGGAACTCACCCAGAGCGCAGGCGGCATCATTGGCGGACTTTGTCACCAGCGCCAGCATGGCCTGCTCTACCGTAAGGCGAGAGCCGGGAACCAGACCGAGTTTGGAGGGTTCCATAGTAGACGCATGAATGGAGACAGGGATCGTCTGATCAAGCGTAATGGTACCAGCGCGCAGGGCGGAGAACGCCATATACAGCGTCATCAGTTTTGTCAGGCTTGCCGGGTAGCGGCGCAGGTCGGGATCGTCCTGAGAGAGAACGGCGCCTGTTCTGGCATCCATCACAATGGAGCTGAGTTGCCCGGCATACTGTGCGTGGGCTGCGCGCTGGGTTGCAAAGCTGCCCAGTGCCACGCCAGCAAGCAGACCAGCCCATTTGCGCAGCCCGGAGCGGCGTTTGTGTGAAATTCCAGCCTGTTTGCGGCGGCCTGTCCCGTCTCCTGCTGCGTAACTGTCTGACACTGCGCGATCCTACCTGGTTCTTCTTCAGGATATTTAAGTGTGGTACTTCAGATAATAAGACCGCGTCTATAAGAAATCTGGACAGTCCGGACTCTGGCGCGGGGGTATTCTGCGTGAAATGTCAGTCTGGCATGTGGCATAAATAAGGCATTTGCCCCGGTATTGTCTTGATTTTGGAACGATTGTCAGCCCCTAAGCCTCTTCCATCCCTCAGGGGAATACCAATATGATGTGGCATGATTTTTTCTGTCAGAAACCGGAGCCGGAGTTCTAGCCCGATGGTATCGCGTCATTTTTCAGTCCTGCATGCGGGTAACGGGCCCTCCCGGCGTGATGCAGGAGGGGCCGATTCGGGCGATGATCTGAATGATGTGGGTGTGGTGGTGCGTGCGCGCCCCAAAACCCGCAAACCGGCCATGTATAAAGTTCTGATGCTGAATGATGATTACACGCCGATGGAATTCGTCGTGCATGTGCTGGAGCGGTTTTTTCAGAAGACTCGGGATGAAGCCACCAGCATCATGCTCAACGTGCACAAACGCGGCGTGGGGGTATGCGGTGTTTTCACCTATGAAGTGGCCGAGACAAAAGTCACGCAGGTGATGGATCTGGCCCGGCAGAACCAGCACCCCCTGCAATGCACGCTTGAAAAGGACTGAGTGCGGAGCAGCAGAAAAAGCACACATGCCATTTTTTGTGCAGTTGTGACTCGCAATTCCTCGCAAAGCAGCCAAATATGATGTGAAGGTACCAGACGCGGTGGCGGTCATAGTCACCGCACTCTGGGCATCGGGGGAAAGGAGCGTCTCGTCATGTTGTCACGCAATCTTGAGCAGACGCTACATCGGGCGCTTATTCTGGCCGGGGAGCGGCATCATGAATATGCCACGCTGGAGCATCTGCTGCTTGCCCTGGTTGATGATGCGGACGCCGTAACGGTGTTCCGGGCGTGTGGTGTTGATCTTGAACGCCTGCGTACCGATCTCACAGGTTTTCTTGATAAGGATCTGGCCGGGCTGGCTTCGGACCGCCCGACCGAACCCAAACCCACAGCCGCGTTCCAGCGCGTCATTCAGCGTGCGGCTATTCACGTCCAGTCCACCGGGCGGGATGAAGTGACAGGGGCGAATGTGCTTGTCGCGCTGTTTGCCGAGCGTGAAAGCCATGCCGTCTATTTCCTGCAATTGCAGGACATGACGCGGCTTGATGCTGTCAATTTCCTGTCTCACGGCATTGCGAAGGCGCCGGACCGTTCAACACGCCGCCCTGTCACGGGCAGCAACAGCACGCCGGGGCCCGAAAAAGGCGAGGACGCGGAGCGTGGGGAAAGCCGCGCCCAGAAAAATCAGGACGCGCTCTCCACCTATTGCGTCAACCTGAACACCAAGCGGAAGCCGGTAAGGTTGATCCGCTGATCGGGCGGGATGAGGAAATTGAGCGCACGATCCAGATCCTGTGCCGCCGCACCAAGAACAACCCGCTTTACGTGGGGGATCCGGGTGTAGGGAAGACCGCCATTGCCGAAGGTCTGGCCCGCCGCATTGTGGAAGGTAACGTGCCGGAAGTGCTGTTGCAGTCCACCATCTATTCTCTGGATATGGGTGCGTTGCTGGCTGGCACCCGCTACCGTGGGGATTTTGAAGAACGCCTGAAAGCTGTGGTGACAGAGCTGGATCAGGACCCGCACGGCATCCTGTTTATTGACGAAATCCATACCGTGATCGGCGCTGGTGCGACATCCGGCGGCGCGATGGATGCCTCCAACCTGCTCAAGCCTGCTCTGGCCGCGGGCACGCTGCGCTGCATTGGCTCCACAACTTACAAGGAATTCCGCCAGCATTTTGAAAAGGACCGTGCTCTGGTGCGCCGGTTCCAGAAAATTGATGTGCCGGAACCGAGTGTGGATGATGCCGTCAAAATCCTGCGCGGGCTGAAGAGCAGCTACGAAAAACACCATAAGGTGCGCTACACGGATGATGCGATCCGTGGGGCCGTGGAATTGTCCGCCAAATATATTCATGACCGCAAGTTGCCCGATAAGGCGATTGACGTGATTGATGAGGTGGGGGCGTCCCGGATGCTTCAGCCGGAAGGGCGGCGGCGTAAAACCGTCAACCTGAAGGATGTGGAAGATATCATTGCCCGCATCGCCCGTATTCCGCCCAAAAGCATCTCGGCGGATGATAAGGAAGTGCTGCGGTCTCTGGAGCGTGACCTCAAGGGCATGGTGTTCGGGCAGGATCAGGCGATTGATACGCTTTCCGCCGCCATCAAACTTTCCCGCGCTGGCCTGCGTGACCCTGAAAAGCCGATTGGGAACTATCTCTTCTCCGGGCCGACAGGTGTGGGGAAAACCGAGGTGGCGCGGCAGTTGTCCACCACGCTGGGGATTGAGCTGATCCGCTTTGATATGTCCGAATATATGGAGCGGCACTCTATCTCACGCCTGCTGGGGGCCCCTCCGGGCTATGTCGGGTTTGATCAGGGCGGTCTGCTGACGGACGCGATTGACCAGCATCCGCATGCGGTTCTGCTGCTGGACGAAATCGAGAAGGCGCACCCCGACCTCTACAACGTGCTGTTGCAGGTGATGGATCACGGGCGGCTGACGGACCATAACGGCAAGACGGTGGATTTCCGGAATGTCATCCTGATCATGACGACCAATGCCGGGGCGGCTGACCTCAGCAAGGAAGCCATTGGTTTTGGCCGGGATGCGCGGATCGGGGAAGATGAAGAGGCGATCAAACGCCTGTTCACCCCGGAATTCCGCAACCGTCTGGACGCCATTATCCCGTTTGCCAACCTCACGCCGGAAACAGTGGGCTGCGTGGTTGAGAAGTTTGTGCTTCAGCTTGAAGCGCAGCTTGCGGACCGCAACGTGACGATCGAACTGTCTTCCGCCGCCAAGGAGTGGCTGGCAGAGCGTGGGTATGACCGGCTGTATGGCGCACGTCCGCTTGGGCGTGTCATTCAGGAGTTCATCAAAAAACCGCTGGCGGAAGAACTGCTGTTTGGCAAACTGACCAAAGGCGGCGCTGTAAAAATCGGTCTGAAGAATGACGCCCTTGTGTTCGATATCCTGCCGAGCAAAGTGCCCGGCAGCGCAAAAGAAGACGAGCGCGGTAACGAACGCGAAGAGGAAGCCGCCGACTAGCCGGCGTTTTCCTCGCTCCTGATCCGTCACGCAGCGGGCAGGACTGGTCAACAGGGACATAGCAGAACGGCCAGTCTGGTTATCCAGACTGGCCGTTTGTTTTGGGTTTAAAAGTTTGCAGGCATGGAACAGTCTGCCCGCTTTTGTGAGAAAGACCGCCTGATGCGGGCAGGGCTTTTTTAAAAGAGTTAATCGTACTTTGTGCCATTTACCGTTACGTAGCCCGGTACATGCCAGGAGCGGCCAGTGCCGTGGTGGGTCCAGTCCACTCCCTGACGCCGGATGGAATCGTAATAATAGCGCCCAACCACATCGACCTGATCCCCCTTGGCGACCCACGGCCAGGCCGGGGCGTGCATTTCATCCAGACCGGAGACAATGCGGATCGAGACAGAGGGGCTTACCGCAACGTAAAAATACCCGTGCCAGCGCTGCGTGTGCGTTTGGCGTTCGGGCTGACGGCAATGACTTTGCCGCAGAGATGCACAGGTGTATCCGCTTTTGCCCCGCCATTTTCATATGCGAGCTGTTTGGACAGAAAATCCTGATTATCACAGGTGGCCGACACTGTCTGGGGGACGTCAGTCCTCTCATCATGCCAGCCACGGGCCTGCGCCGAGTGTGTCAGGCCGCTCAGTCCTGCAAGCAGCAGCGCGGCGGGGAGCAGGCGGGAATATGCCATCATCAGGGACAGACCTTTTATTTCTTTTCCGCCATCAGGCGGGCGCGATAATCATCAAGGGACTGGGTGACTTCCGGCGCAGGCTTGGGCTCTGTCTGGCCCAGTGCCTTCAGAGCGCGGATAATCGCTCCAATCACCACAAGCCGGGCATACCATTTATGGTTGGCAGGCACCACAATCCACGGGGCATGCGGGCGCGCGGTCTCGGCAATGGCGTCCTGATAAGCCTTTGTATAGTCGTCCCAGTATTCACGTTCATGGATATCGGCCGGGGAGAATTTCCAGCGTTTTTCAGGAACATTCAGCCGCTCCAGCAGGCGCTCGCGCTGTTCTTCTCTGGAAATATGCAGGAAGAATTTCAGCACAATCGTCCCCTGCCGGTTCAGATAATGTTCCAGATGGCGGATATCGCTGTAACGGCCTTTCCAGAATTCGGGTGTGTTGACCGGACCGGGAAGATGCTCCCGTTCCAGAATTTCAGGATGGACGCGGGTGACAAGCACATCCTCATAATGGCTGCGGTTGAAAATGGCGATGCGCCCGACCTGCGGGGCGGCGGCATGAATACGCCATAAAAACCCGTGCTGGAGTTCCGCCGGGCCGGGCTGTTTGAAGGAGGTGACGGAAACGCCCTGCGGATTGACCCCGGACATGACGTGTTTAATGGTGCCATCCTTACCAGCGGCGTCCATCCCCTGCAGGATAATGAGCACGGAACTTGTCTGGTTGGCGTAAAGCAGGTCCTGCAAGTCCTGTAACTGTTCCTTCACGTCTTTCAGCAGCTTTGCACCATCTTCCTTGGTCAGGCCCAGATCACCATCATCATCCGGGTTGCATGCGCTGAGGTCGAACTTGTCCCCGTCGGTAACGTGGTAGCTGTCCAGAGCGCGCAGGAATTTGGCGAGTTTATTCATCGTTTTGCTTCTTCATTCTCTTTCCTGCCGTACGGCAGGTGTGAAGGCAGAGGTTGCTAAAAAAACGCGGGGACCACATATCGAGCCTATGGCTTTTCCGCATGTTTCCCTACTCGAACGCTCTGTCCGCCCCGGCGGGACGTTAACCGGCCTGCTTCTGGTGGCAACGCCAGCCCTCAGCGTAACGCCTTTTGACAGAAGTGTCATATATCTTTGCGCGCATGCCTCGGGTGAGGGGGCGATGGGGCTGGTTATCAACCGCCGTCTGCCCAAACCGGGATTTGAAGACCTGCTGGAGCAACTGGAAATTCCGCCGTCCCCCCCTTTGCGGCGGCTTGGCCTGTGTGCGGGCGGCCCGCTGGAGGAGGGGCGCGGCTTTGTGCTACATTCTTCCGACTGGCGGGGCGAGGGCAGTATGCCGGTCACAGGATCGGCCACGCTCACAGCCAGTATGGATGTGCTGAAGGAGATTGCCGGAGGCGGTGGCCCGCAGGATGCCCTGCTGGCCATGGGCCATGCAAGCTGGGAGGCCGGGCAACTGGAAGAAGAAATTTTCCAGCATGATGCCTGGCTGCTGGCCCCAGCCAGCCGTGAGATTGTGTTTGGGCATGATCACGCGGCCAAATGGCGGCAGGCTCTGGCCTCAATCAATATTGACCCCATCAGGCTGACCGGGCGCGCCGGCCACGCCTGACGCGGCTTAAAAACGAAAAACGAAGTTGGACTGATAATAGGTGCCGCTTGACCCCCCGGCCCGGTTAAGGGCGCTGGAGGTCATGAAGCGGGAGACATATTGCGTCCAGGACAGATGCTGGTTGATCTGCCAGGCGAGCGAGGCCTGCGGGGCCATTCCCACAAATTTGCCTTTGAACTGGTAGGGAAAGCTGTAGGAGCCGGAAGATTTGTAAACCGGGTCATTCGGGCTGTAACGCCAGAACAGCGGGTATTTGACCTGAAAGCTGAGGGATTTGAAGAACGTCGCCCGCACCAGCGGCGCGACGCTGATCAGGTTTGACCCCGTCATATACGTCGTGGTGTCCAGATAGTTGGTCTGGGGGTTGAAGGGCGAGATATAGGTGCCAATAGCCCCGGATGTTTTGCGGGCATTGCCGCCGGAATATACATCTGTCTGCAACCCCGCGAACGTGTGAAAGCGGTCATGCGGGATACGGTACCCGACCAGCGTGTTGAGCGCATAGGCGTTCACGTTACGGGACTGGTTGGTTTTGGCGTATTTGAAAACACCGCCCTGCCAGATGCCGCCAAGAGAAAATTCAAACGGACCGGCAATGCCATGCCAGCGCACGCCAAAATTGTTGCGGGTATTGGAGCCGTTCTGGTTGCCTTTGGCGGTGGCAATCGCCCCGGAGGACCCGGAGAGTTTGTAGCCCACATAAAAAACATCCAGAAAGGAGTTATATCTGTCGCCCATAAAGCGCCCGTCAGGCGGCGCCCATGTCATGTTGAAACCATAGAGGCGGGTATTATAGTTTTCCGTGTCATGAAACATTTTGTTCTGGCTGTCATTGGTCTGGACAAAATCCCAGCCATCAATGCGGATGCGTGGCCAGACCATATAGGCGCGGAACCCGTTCCATGAGAGCGGTACGTTCGGGGTTTCCCGGTTGTAGAGCATGTAGGAGGGGGCATCCAGAAACTGCTGCCGCCCGAACATGAAGCCGCTTTTAGCCCCGAGCATGGACCATTTTGTCTCGATAAACGCCTGCTGGGCATCAAGGCGTTTGCGGTAGGTGCTGCCATAGCCGTAGCCGTTCCAGCCCCCGGCATCCGCATTGACCAGTTGCCCGAACAGACGGACGTGAGACCCCAGATGCAGATCCGCGCCATACAGGTTGCGCACGCCAAAACGTCCGGAATCGTTATTATGCTGCGTGCCCAGATTGGGGCGGGTTTCAAACCAGTTTCTCAGGCGGGTTTCTCCTGAAAAGCTGAGCCAGATTGAGCCACTTTCATTCAGGGCAATATATTTAATCAGATCAAACGGGTCTTTCCGTTTGGATTTGTCACGCAGGCGGCTCCAGTCTTCCGCCCATGGGGCGACACCATAGTCTCCAACCGGACCAAAACCGGCGGCTTCCCCGTTCCCACGGTTGAAGACACCCCAGTCATACTGGTGGCCGGATACGCGGCCCTGCACGCCGGTTGTCCGCACGGGCTGCCCCACAGGCGTTGCATGAGGGTACAGAACCACAGGCGGCAACGGGGGCGGTGGCTGCGTGGCTGCAGGCTTGACCAGAATATGTTCATGGTCAGTCGGCAGATAAACAGAGGACGAGCGTGGCGCGGCGGGAGACGCCATCCCCTGTTCTGCTCTGGCACAGGACAGCGGCAGGGCGGAGGACACCAGAGCGGAAGCCAGTAAGAGGGTGCGGTTCAGGCCCGGGATGCGGGTGAACGTGGCGCGAGAGCTGAGGTGACCCATGAGACTGTCCAGAAAAAAGCGGGAAAAGCCGGGAGTGAGAGATTTTTTTAAGCACGAAATTAATTCGTATTTTGTAAATTAAACATAACACGATAAAAATCGCAATATAGGAAACGATAAAATATCGTATTAAATTTCCTGACCTGAAAGCGGCAGAGCTGGACAGATCACCTATTAAAAAAATAAAGGGAAAAACGGGTTTTCCGCGGAGAGCGCGCACAGATAACGGACGCAAAACCGTGAAGAATAAAAAACGAAATAAAATGTATATTGAAGTCCTGAAAATTAGCGCGCATGATATCGTGAATTAAGGATATGAGGATACACTGCCACGAACCTCCGCTGAGGTAAGGGCACGGTATCAGGCATAATGGAGAGTTGGCATGACCTATAAATCCCCCCTTCTGTCCCGGCGCACCTTTCTGGGGGCCGCCTCTCTGGCCGGTGGGCTTGTAGCGGGCGGAGGCCTGCTTGGTTCAGCCTCTTCCGCCGCCACGGCCCAGTTGCTCAATGTGTCCTATGACCCGACGCGGGAACTCTATGCGGAAATTAACCGCGCGTTTGCCGCGGTCTGGGCCAAAGCCCATCCGGGCGAGTCTGTGTTTGTCAGAACGTCCAACGGGGGGTCAGGCGCGCAGGCGCGGTCCGTGCTGGAAGGCGCTCCGGCGGATATCGTGAGTCTGGGGCTTGCGTATGACGTGGATATTCTCGCGCAGCATGGCCTGCTGGCAGCGGACTGGCAGAAGCGTCTGCCGCATAATTCCACACCCTATACCAGCACGATTGTTTTCCTTGTGCGCAAGGGGAATCCTAAAAAGATACAGGACTGGAGTGATCTGGTGCGTGATGATGTCAAAGTCGTCACCCCCAACCCCAAGACGTCTGGTGGGGCGCGGTGGAACTATCTGGCCGCCTGGGGCTGGGCGCTGCGGCAGCCCGGCGGGTCTGAGGATACGGCGCGCGCTTATCTGAAAGCCCTGTTCAGCCATGTTCCGGTTCTGGATACCGGTGCACGTGGGGCAACAAACAGCTTTGTGCAGCGGGGTCTGGGAGACGTGCTGCTGGCATGGGAGGATGAAGCCCTGCTGGCGGCAGAAGATATCGGGCCGGACCGGTTTGATCTTGTTGTGCCGAAGCTGACCATTCTGGCGGAACCGCCCGTGGCCGTGGTGGACAGCAATGTTGCCAAACATGGCACGCAGGCACAGGCGCAGGCCTATGTGGACTTCCTGTTCTCACCCGAGGGGCAGAAGATCGGCGCGAAACATTACTTCCGGCCGGTTGACCCGGCGGTGGCTGCGGCCAGTGCGGCGCAGTTTCCAAAGGTGGACACGTTCGATATCGCCAGTCTGGGTGGCTGGGCGGCCGTCCAGAAAAAGCACTTTAGTGAAGGCGGTGTGTTCGACCAGATTTATCAGGGCTGAGAGCGGCCCGCTTATAGCGGCCTGAACGCGGAAGGCGGCGGAGGGGGCATGTCCGGCATGGCTCGTCCCGCCGGTGCGGCAGCGGAGGCCCATGCCGGAGGTGCGCTAAACGGACCATAAGGCAGGCTGCCGGGCGTGCTGGTGGCGGACGTGAACGGAATGGCGGGCTGCTGCTCCCCATTGCCTACCGGAGCCAGTGCAAACCGGTTGCGGGGTAGCGCCTCCGGACAGTCCTCACACATCCACTGGATGATTTTTTCCCGGATTTCACAACGCAGGTCCCAGCTCCGGATGGCGGTGCGGGCGCTTGCGGTCACACGGATCATCATCGTCTGGTCGTTACAGTCCGCGACCTGTGCGCTGAAATCTTTACCCGTCCATTGCGGGCAGGCGCGTACAATGTCTTCCAGCTTGCTGCGCAGGCGGTCCATGGGGGCGCGGTAATCCACATACAGATAAACCGCGCCAATCAGCTCCGCCGAATTGTAGGTCCAGTTTTCAAACGGTGTGTCCAGAAAATAAGCAATGGGCACAATGCGCCGCCGCCAGTCCCATGAGCGCAGCACGACATAGGTGGATGTAATTTCCTCCACCCATGTCCAGTCACCCTGAAACGCAATCAGATCCCCCATGCGGATGGGCTGCGTCATGGCAATCTGCACACCGGCAAACAGGTTGGCCAGAATGGGGCGGGCGGCCAGACCGACAATCAGTGAGGCCGCGCCGGCTGACGCAAACAGACTCAGCCCATACTCCCGCACCGGCTCAAACGTCATGAGTTCCGCGCTGACTGTCAGCGTGCCGATCAGAATTTCAGCCGCGCGCCGCAACAGGCGGACCTGTGTGGCGTGTTTGCGGGCCAGAATATCATCATCCTGATCCGTTTCTGAAAAGCGGGATAAATAAGCGTCTGAAATCAGCCGGACCGTCACAATGGTGCCGTATCCCATTACGGCGACAAACGTCATCAGCAGCAGATGGGTCACACTGTCCAGCAGGTCCCCGTGCAGGCCGCAGGCGGGCAGGGCTAGTCCCATTGCCATAATGACCACTGTCAGCCGGACGGGGCGGCGGAGAGACTTGGTAAGAGACCGTACAAACGCGCCGCGCCGCGCACCGGGGATGCGCATGAGGATGCGGTCCGTCACCAGCCTGCTCAGGATAGCCGCCACCAGCCCGACAAGAAACAGCACCAGCAGGGACACAAGCGACGCAGGCAGCCAGCTCAGCCAGCTCCGGAAAAAAGTGACCGTTGGGGTCAGATGGTTCTGGAGTGTTCTGGCAAAAGGATCATGTGTCAGGGCTGTTTCTGAAATAGACATGAAAAGAAAAAAATTATCCTTGCAACATGATGAACGCCGCCAGCCCGCAGAGGGTTAGTTGCGTGAAAATGCCGTGCGCGTTTCCTGACAGAAAAGACGCATGACGCGCGGATGGGTTCTGTGAGGCGTGCCCGGCAGATGCGGGACGCGGCCCCGAAGGCTGGCGCGGGATGCGCCGGGGCAGGTCAGGAAACCGGATTGACCGGTTCTGTTGAAGCAGGTTCAGCGGGCCTGCGAGCCCACTGCCAGGACCCCAGACCAAGCCGGGCAAGTTCCCGGTGCATGATCATGATGGGCCACTGGCCCGATCCTTCAAAGCTGCCCATGCCGTCCGGCGCGGACAGGCGTCTGGCCAGAGCTTCCACCAGTGTGACAGACCGGTGGCGGCCCCCTGAGCACCCAATGGCAATGGTAGCATATTTTTTGCCTTCCTGCACAAAACGCGGCAGGACGAGCTGAAGCAGGCTATGAATCTGGTTCAGAAACGGCAGATAATCCCGGTCTTCCGCAACATAGGCCGCAACGTCCGCATCCAGCCCAGTTTTGGGAGCCAGAGCCGGGTCATAATGCGGATTTCTCAGGAAGCGCGCATCCAGAACAATATCGGCCTCACGCGGCAGACCGGCGGGATAGGCGAAGGACATGAGGGCCACAGTCAGCCCTTCTCCCGCAGCGCCTTCCCACGGGCTGAAGCGGCTTTCCACAAACTGGCGCAGCTCCGGCGGCGGCATGTCGGAGGTATCAATCACCAGATCCGCTGCCGCACGGAGCGGGGCGGTCAGGGCGGTTTCTTCCTCAATCCCTTCTTTAATGCTGCCGTGGAGCGCCAGTGGGTGGCGGCGGCGCGTGGCCGTGTAGCGGCGCAGCAGAACACTTTCTTCCGCTGTGGCGTAAATCAGCTCCACCCGCAGGTGAGGGTTCATGCGCAGGCGGGCAATGGCTTCCAGCACGGCGGAGGCATCAAACCCACGAGTGCGGGAATCGACCCCGATGGCAACCGGGCGCTCTGCTCTGGCCACAATATCGTCGAGCATGCCAAGCGGGGGATTATCAATAACTTCGTGGTCCAGATCTTCCAGAATCCGCAGTATGGAAGACTTCCCGGCACCGGACAGGCCAGAGACCAGCAGGATGCGGCGTGGGACAAGGGTATCATCCACCGTGCGCATTACAGCTGTTTCCCCTTCAGTGTCGTGACGCCTCTGGACTCGTCAGGGGTCAGATATAAAGCTTTTCCCCGACTTTTGCAGATGCATTATGCTCTGCTCAGCCATCATTTCGCAACATACAACCATATAGGGATGCCCGCAGGCAGCATGGCGCAAAAGCGATGGACTATAGCAGATCAGATGCTATTTGTTTGTTACGAAAGAGAAATTTGCCGTCCATGCGGGCACGGCACTATGCTTTGCGGTCATGGGCAATATCGTTCAAAACAGTGCAGGCCACCGGTCTGGACAGCACGCCAGAGTAGACCGCACCGCTGGCGGGATCAGAATTTCCGGCTTATGTGCACCCCGGCCGGAAGGCGAGACGATTGCAGAGCAGTGCCGCACAGCTCTGGAAGCAGGTGCTAGCTTGCTGGCTGATTATGGCTATTCCATGCAGGACGTGACGCGGGTGACGTATCTTGTGTCCGACACGCGGGATTTTCCGTCCTGCTTCCCCACGTTGCGGCATGTTTTTTCGTCCATCTCGCCGTCTGTAACGCTGATGTGGGTCAGAAAATTTTCCAACCCACACGTCAAAATCGAGTTTGAACTGGGTGTCGAGCCGGATCAGACCTGACGCTCGCCGCCCGTTCCTCCATTGTGCCGCGTTGCCGATACGTCTGGTAGTCAGGCGCTCTGTCAGGCCATCACGCGCGGCAGGCGCACTGTAAAGCGTGCCCCGGCCACATGGCCTTCCGCATCATGCCGGTTTTCCACGGAAATGGTTCCGTGCAGCGCATCCACAATCTGGCGGCTGATTGACAGGCCCAGACCGGAATGCTGGCCAAAATGCTCTTCCTTGGGGCGCTCTGAATAAAAACGGTCAAAAATGGAATCGAGCTTGGCCTGAGGAATGCCCGGTCCTTCATCAGACACGGAAAGCGCCACCATATTTCCCGCCGGTACAGCTTCCAGCAGGATGCGGCCATTGGGAGGCGAGAAGGAAATGGCGTTACCAATCAGGTTGCGCAGCACCTGCACCAGACGATCTTCCACAGCCAGAACGCGGAGCGGATGGTCCGGAAAGTCACCCTCACTATGCGTGAGGATAATCGGCTCGCCCTCCTTGCGCGTGGCCTGATGGATTTCCGCCAGCACGGAGAGCAGCGGCACGATTGAAATCGCCTCCGTCTGCGCACGGGACATTTCCGCATCCAGTCGGCTTGCGTCAGAAATATCGGTAATCAGGCGGTCCAGACGCAGCACATCGTCATTGATAATGGTCAGCAGGCGGCGCTTCTGGTTGAGGTCTTCAATGCGCAGCAGTGTCTCAATAGCCGAGCGGATGGAGGAAAGCGGGTTTTTGATTTCGTGGCTGACATCAGCGGCAAACCGCTCAATGGCGTCCATGCGTTTCCACAGAGCCTGCGCACTGGCCTGAAGAGCCCGCGCCAGATCGCCAATTTCATCGCGCCGGGCCAGCAGGCGCGCGGGTACGGTGCCGGTGCGGCCCGATGAGTCCCGCATGATCTGCGCAGACGCCGCAAGCCGTAGCAGCGGGCGTGCAATGGTGAGGGACAGATACCATGAGAGCAGCACGGTAATGACCAGCACCATCAGGAACAGGGAGAGAATGGAGGAGCGGATGGCAAACAGCGCTCGGTCAACCTGAGAAGCTGCGCGGGTGAGTTGGATAATGCCCACTGTCCGGCCTTCATGAATCACCGGCTCAGCCACCGTAATAATCAGCCGTCCGTTGGCGGTGCGCCGGATATAAGGCGGCGCTTCCGGCGGGGGGCGCGGGAAGAGGCTGTTGGCATCGGTCGGGCGCGCAGGGTCTGCGGGAACATCCGCTTCATCTGTATCCAGCGTGACAATGCCGGAACTATGCGGGCTCCACAGCCATGTCAGAATCCGCTCATAAAGGCCGGGTGAGGCGTGCCTGTGCCGGAACGGCGGTGGCCGATGGTCCTCGGCACGTCCCTGCTGGTCTGCATGGGGGGCGGGCGCGGTTTCCTGAAGGTCTGTCAGATTATCGGCCAGAACCTGACCATCCGGACCAAACAGACGGGCATGCGCGTTGGGGCTTGGTTCCGTCAGGCGCAGGAGCAGGGGGCGTGCGAGGGTTGATTCCAGGGTAAAGCCGTCCGGCCCGGTGCCTTTCAGGCGCGTGCTGCGCACGGCAATCTGGCCGAGTGCGCCCGCATAGATCCGGGCCTGTTCCCGCAGGCCGGTCACTTCCGTTGCCAGCAGGCTGTTCCGGAACTGGTTGAGGAACAGCATGGTGATGGCGAGCAGCACCAGCGGCAGCACATTGACCAGCATGATGCGCCGCATCAGGGGGGAAATCAGCCGTGTGCGGGAGGCTCATAGGCGGCTGTGGCTTCCACCCCGCCTTTGCGCTGGGTCTGACCGGGAATGCGGATGCGCCGCAGCCCGGAGGACAGTGTGGAAGAGACAGAAATGCGTTTCCGGCTGGTCATGCGCCGGGCTCAGTCTTCTTTATAGCGGTAGCCAATGCCGTACAGGGTTTCAATCTGGTTGAAATTATCATCCACCTGCCGGAATTTTTTCCGCACACGCTTGATGTGACTGTCGATGGTGCGGTCATCCACATACACCGTATCCCCATAGGCGGCATCAATCAGTTGGTCGCGCGATTTGACCAGACCGGGACGCATGGCGAGGGTCTTGACCAGCAGGAACTCCGTGACCGTCAGCGGAACATCTTCTCCGTTCCATGTACATTTATGGCGCAACTCATCCAGAGATAGCGCGCCACGCACCAGCGCACCGCCAGCGGGTGTGCCACTGGCTTCCGCGCGGCTGGCCTCATTGCGGCGCAGCAGGGCGCGGATACGTTCCAGTAACAGCCGCTGGGAGAAAGGTTTGGTGATGTAGTCATCCGCGCCAAGGCGCAGGCCCATCAACTGGTCAACTTCCTCATCCTTGGAGGAAAGGAAGATCACCGGCAGATGGGAGCGGGCGCGCAGGCGCTGCAACAGTTCCATGCCATCCATGCGGGGCATCTTGATGTCCAGCACAGCCAGATCAACCGGGTAGGCTGTCAGCCCCTGTAAAGCCGATTCGCCATCTGTATACGTGCGGACGTGAAACCCTTCCGCCTCCAGAGTCATCTGGACCGATGTCAGAATATTACGGTCGTCATCAACCAGAGCAATCGTCTGCTTGGTGCGGTCTGCCATGGTGTGCGTTTTCCTTCCTCGCGGTCAGCGCAAGCCCTTCAGCATACGCGCATCAGTGCCGGTGCGCTACGGGCAACGGTTTTCAGTTTGTCCAATTTTTGAACACGTTCCGGCGTGGTTGTAAAATTGGTTGCAAAATCAGCATGGCAGGCGTTGCGGGTCTTGTCGCGTCCCGTCTCGTTGCTTACTTCTTCAGACATGACCCAACACACAGACCCCACACAGGTTGAGACGCAGGCCGCAACGGCTGCGCCCGACCATGTCACCCCGCCTCAGGACGCCGCCGAAGCCGGGGCAGAACAGGCCACAGCCCAGTCCCCCGCAGAGCAGCGCATTGCCGAGCTTGAGCAGGAGGCTGCCGAGCTGAAAGAAAAGTGGCTGCGTTCCGAGGCTGAAAACCAGAACCTGCGCGCCCGCGCCAAGCGTGAAGTGGACGATGCCCGCCAGTATGCCGTGCAGAAATTTGCGCGCGATGTGGTGGAAGCTGCTGAAAACCTGCGCCGCGCCCTCACCAGCCTGCCTGCGCCGCAGGAGGGTGAAGACACGGTGATCACCAAAATGCGGGAAGGGATTGAAAGCACCGAACGGTCTTTTGTCTCCATTCTGGAACGCCACGGCATCAAGTGTGATGATCCGTCCGGCAAGGTGTTTGACGCCAACCTGCATCAGGCCATGGCGGAACAGCCCAGCGCCGAACACGCTCCGGGAACTGTCATGCAGGCCTGGACCCCCACCTGGACCCTGCATGGCCGCCTGCTGAAACCGGCCATGGTGGTGGTGGCCAAGGCCGGAGAATAAGCCCGGAGCGCAAACTCCGGGGCAGGGTGCTCCGGGACTGGGCGGGAGACGGAAAAAATTGTTTCCCGTCCGGTGTCCGGGCCTTGAAAGAGGTTTTGGAGCACCATACATCTGACTTAACATTCACGGTCGGTTTTCAGAGTGAAAGCAGGCCGGAAGAGATAGGACCCCGTCCGGTGCTTCGGGCCAGACAGGGTCGCTTAAAGGAGCAGACATGAGCAAAGTTATCGGTATTGACCTCGGCACGACCAACTCCTGCGTTGCAGTGCGCGAAGGGAATGAAAACCGCGTTATTGAAAACAGCGAAGGCGCACGCACGACGCCGTCCATGGTCGCATTCACTGAAGGTGGTGAAATGCTGGTCGGGCAGGCTGCAAAGCGTCAGGCTGTTACCAACCCGACCAACACGCTTTATGCGGTAAAGCGTCTGATTGGCCGCCGGTATGACGACCCGACCGTCCAGAAAGACAAGGAAATGGTGCCCTACGCCATTGTCAAAGGTGACAATGGGGATGCATGGGTTGAGGCGCGTGGCAAAGGATATGCCCCCTCCCAGATTTCCGCTTTCGTTCTGGGCAAAATGAAAGAAACCGCCGAGGCGTACCTTGGTGAAAAAGTGACGCAGGCCGTGATCACGGTTCCGGCTTACTTTAACGATGCCCAGCGTCAGGCGACCAAAGATGCAGGCCGTATTGCCGGTCTTGAAGTCCTGCGTATCATCAACGAACCGACGGCTGCTGCCCTTGCTTATGGCATGGAAAAGAAAAGCGGCGGCACGGTGGCTGTGTATGACCTTGGTGGCGGCACGTTCGACGTTTCCGTTCTGGAAATTTCTGACGGCGTGATTGAAGTGAAATCCACCAACGGGGATACGTTCCTGGGTGGTGAAGACTTTGATAACCGCATCATCAGCTATCTGGCTGACGAGTTTAAGCGTGAGCAGGGCATTGATCTGCGTTCCGACAAGCTGGCTCTCCAGCGCCTGAAGGAAGCGGCTGAAAAAGCAAAGATCGAACTGTCTTCTTCCAAGGAAACGGAAATCAACCTGCCGTTCATCACCGCGGATGCCTCCGGTCCGAAGCATCTGGTGCTGAAGCTGACCCGTGCAAAGCTGGAAAGCCTTGTTGATGACCTGATCCAGCGCACGCTGGAACCCTGTAAGGCTGCTCTGAAAGACGCTGGCGTGTCTGCTTCCGAAGTGGATGAAGTCATCCTCGTCGGTGGTATGACCCGTATGCCGAAGGTGATCGACGCCGTTAAGGAATTCTTCGGCAAAGATCCGGCCCGTAACGTGAACCCGGATGAAGTGGTGGCCATTGGTGCCGCTATTCAGGGGGCCGTTCTGAAGGGTGACGTGAAAGACGTTCTGCTTCTGGACGTAACGCCGCTGTCTCTGGGTATTGAAACGCTGGGGGGTGTCTTCACCCGTCTGATCGACCGTAACACGACGATCCCGACGAAGAAGAGCCAGACCTTCTCCACGGCGGAAGATAACCAGAACGCTGTGACCATTAAGGTCTATCAGGGCGAACGTGAAATGGCGGCTGATAACAAGCTGCTGGGGAACTTCGACCTGACGGGGATTGCTCCGGCGCCGCGTGGCGTGCCGCAGATTGAAGTGACGTTTGATATCGACGCCAACGGCATTGTGTCCGTGTCCGCCAAGGACAAGGCGACCGGTAAAGAACAGCAGATCAAAATTCAGGCGTCTGGCGGTCTGTCCGACAGCGATATCGAAAAAATGGTGAAAGACGCTGAAGCGAATGCTGAAGCCGATAAAGCCAAGCGTGAGCAGGTTGAAGTCCGTAACAATGCGGAAAGCCTCGTGCATCAGGTTGAAAAGTCTCTGTCTGAATCCGGTGATAAAGTTCCGGCTGCGGACAAGTCGGAAGCTGAAAGTGCAATCGCTGCGGTGAAGTCCGCTCTGGAAGGCACGGATGCTGAAGCCATCAAGACTGCCAGCGATCGTCTGACGCAGGCTGCCATGAAGGTGGGTGAAGCCGTCTACAAAGCTGGTCAGGCTGGTGAAGGCGCTCCGGAAGGAGAAGCTGGTGCCGCGGGTGCCAAGCCGAACGACGAAAAAATCGTCGATGCGGACTTTGAAGACGTGAACGACAAAAAGTCCTGATCGGACGCTGTTAAACGGTGCCACTGTGTGTCACGCACGGTGGCACCGGCTTTTTTCTCCGGCGTCCGCGCTTCATGGAAGGCGGGCGCCGTTTGTCATTTCAGACATCTGCTGCGCTTTTGTAAAAGGCAGCCCCCTGCAAGAGGACGTCCATGGCCACCAAAATTGACTATTACGAAATCCTTGAAGTTACCCGGACGGTTTCATCCGATGAACTCAAGAAGGCTTATCGTAAGCTGGCCATGAAGTACCATCCGGACCGTAACCCCGGAGATGAAGCTGCTGAAGCAAAATTCAAAGAAATCAATCAGGCGTATGATGTTCTGAAAGATGAACAGAAGCGCGCGGCCTATGACCGGTTTGGCCATGCTGCCTTTGAAAATGGCGGCGGCGGTGGTCCGGGTGGCTTTGACTTCAACGGTTTTGGCGGCGGTGGCGGTCTGGGCGACATCTTCGAGCAGATGTTTGGCGACATGATGGGTGGCCGCCGTGGCGGTGGCCGTGCCCGCACGGGTAACGATATCCAGACCCATGTTGAAATCACGCTGGAAGAAGCCTTCACCGGCGTCAAAAAAGACGTAAAAATTATCACGCGCGTGGCGTGTGACTCCTGCCACGGCACAGGCTCTAACGCAGGCGAGTCCGGTGTGGAAACCTGCCCGAGCTGCCATGGTGCCGGGAAGGTCCGGGCGCAGCAGGGCTTCTTTGTGGTGGAGCGGCCGTGCCCCACCTGCCACGGTGCCGGGCGCGTTGTGAAAGACCCCTGTAAGGCCTGCCACGGAGAAGGGACGGTCGAGAAAGAGCGCACGCTTGCCGTGCAGATCCCGGCCGGGGTTGAGGACGGCACCCGTATCCGTATTACCGGCGAGGGCGAGTCCGGCGGTCAGGGCGTGCCTGCGGGTGACCTCTATGTGCATGTTTCTGTTTCAGAACATGGTCTTTTCCAGCGCGATGGCGCGAATATCTATTGCCGTGTGCCGCTCCGTATGGGGCAGGCCGCTCTGGGCACGGAAATTGAAGTGCCGGTGATTGATGGGAACCGTGCCAAGGTCAAAATTCCGGCCGAACCCAGACCGGCGCACATTTCCGCCTGCGCGGGAAAGGCTTCTCCGTCCTGCGTTCCAGTGCACGGGGTGATATGTATATTCAGGTGACGGTGGAAACCCCCCAGCACCTGAACAAACGCCAGAAAGAGCTGCTGGAAGAGTTTGAGAAGGAAGCCGGTGAGAACGTAAAGGGCAGCCCGGAACATACGGGGTTCTTTGCGCGGGTGCGGGATTTTTTCGAAAATAAAGGGTGATGCGCGGTCTGCATCAGTCCTGATGGTTTTTGCAAAAGCCGGGCACCTGTGTGTCCGGCTTTCTGGTATGACGACGTCTGTAAAGAATAAGGAACCCTCCACATGACAGAGCATGGGCTGCGTATCGGCATTGCAGGCATTACCGGCCGTGTGGGCCGCCTGCTGGTGGAAGAAGTGCAGGCGGCCGGGGCTGTACTGGCCGGGGGCACAGCGCGGGATCAGGCCAGAGCAGCGGGCCTGCCGGAGGGACTGGCTCTGTTCCCGGATATGGCGGGTCTTGCAGCGGTGAGCGATGTGGTTATTGACTTTACGCACGCCGATACGGTCATTGCGCACGCGCAGGCTCTGGCAAAACATGGCACGGCATGGGTCCTCGGGACGACGGGCCTGTCCGATGCGCAGCAGGCAGCGGTCCATCAGGCTGCGGAAAAAATCGGGATTGTCCATGCAGCTAATTTTTCCGCCGGTGTCACGCTTGTGCGTCGTCTGGCGCAGATGATGGGGCAGGCGCTCCCCGCCGAGTCTTATGACGCCGAGATTGTGGATATGCATCACCGGCAGAAAGTGGATGCGCCGTCCGGCACCGCGCTGGCCATTGGTGAGGCCGTGGCAAAAGGCCGCGGCGTGGTGCTGGCGAATGTGAAGGAGAGCGGACGCGACGGCCATACCGGCCCGCGTAAACCGGGCGCTATCGGGTTTGCCGCTCTGCGGGGCGGCCAGATTGTTGGGGAACATGAGGTCCTGTTCACCTCGGCGGATGAGCAGATTACGCTGACGCATCGTGCGTTTGATCGCCGTGTGTTCGCGACGGGTGCCGTCCGTGCGGCGCTCTGGCTGCGCACCCGTGCGGCGGGTTATTACGGGATGGAAGAGGTGCTCGGGCTGCCCCCGTGCTGACTGGGTAGCATTTTTTTTGAACAGCCTCTTTATACACGCTTGTAATCGTGGTTTTTTGGGTTATCCGGTTGTAAAAGGCTGAATTCTGCGGCCCGCGCGCGCAACGCAGCCCGGCCGGATGCGGGTAAAAGCCCGGCAGCAGGCCAGCAGAAAACTGCTCCGGATGGCTGCATAGCCGCAATACACTTGACCATCGGCCACTATTCCGCCACACGGTCCCGTCGCCTTTTCTTAAAGGTGGCGGTCACAATTCCTAATTCATAGTGCGTGGGGCAGACGGCACCATCATGCGTAAAGACGGCGATTTCCTGTTCACTTCGGAATCTGTTTCCGAAGGTCATCCCGACAAGGTTGCAGACCGGATCAGCGATACTGTTCTGGATGCTTATCTTGCAGCGGACCCGGAAGCCCGCGTGGCCTGTGAAACCATGGTGACCACAAACCGGATCATTCTGGCAGGTGAGGTGCGCGGCCCCTCTTCCATCACATCCGAAGGCCTGATTCAGGCCGCGCGTGATGCGGTGAAAGACATTGGCTACGATCAGGAAGGATTCTCCTGGCGTAAGGCTGAGGCCGCCAACTACCTGCATGCCCAGTCTGCTGATATTGCAGTGGGTGTGGACAGCGCTGGCGATAAAGACGAAGGCGCTGGTGATCAGGCATCATGTTCGGTCACGCCTCTACCGAAACCGACACGCTGATGCCGGCCACCATTTACTATGCACACCGCATCCTGCACGAAATCCGCGACCTGCGCCGTGCGGGTGACCCGCGTGCCGCAGGCCTCCAGCCGGATGCCAAAAGCCAGGTGACGCTGCGCTATTCCAATGGCCGCCCCGTTGGCGCCACCTCCGTGGTGATCTCCACCCAGCATGATGAAGGCATCAGCCAGAAGAAGCTGCGTGAAGAGCTGGGCGACATTGTGCGCAACGTGCTGCCGGAAGGCTGGATGCCGCCGGAAGACGAATTCTACGTCAACCCGACAGGTATCTTCGTGATTGGTGGCCCGGATGGGGACTGCGGTCTGACGGGCCGTAAGATCATTGTGGACACCTACGGCGGTGCGGCTCCGCATGGCGGCGGCGCATTCTCTGGTAAGGACCCCACAAAGGTTGACCGTTCCGCGGCCTATGCCTGCCGCTATCTGGCGAAGAACGTGGTTGCCGCTGGTCTTGCAGACCGCTGCACGCTTCAGGTTTCCTACGCTATTGGCGTGTCTCATCCGCTGTCCGTGTATGTGGATCTGGATGGAACCGGCAAGGACGTGGATGAAGCCCGTCTGGGCGCTGTGCTGCGTGACGTCATGGACCTCACACCGCGTGGTATCCGTAAGCACCTGCGTCTGAACCGCCCGATTTACGCACAGACCTCTGCCTATGGTCACTTTGGCCGTACGCCGGATGATGCGCGTGATGACTTTACGTGGGAGCGCACCGATCTGGTGGATGCCCTGCGCGGCGCGTTCAACCGCTAAGGTCTGAGCGTATCATGACGGAGGAAGTAAGCGGACCGGACGTTAAGCCGTCGCCCGAACGACTTTATGGGCGACCGCGCGGCCATTCGCTGCGTCCCCGTCAGCAGCGCCTTCTGGATGAGGCGCTGCCCCGTCTGCGCTTTCCGCTGGATCGCGCAGCGGACCCGGCCACAGCCTTTGGCCGCCCGCCACAGCAGATCTGGTTTGAAGTCGGATTTGGAGGCGGGGAACATGTGGTGGGGCAGCATAATGCTCACCCCGATGTTGGTTATATTGCCTCTGAAGTCTTTGATAACGGCCTGTGTTCTCTGCTGACCCGCTTTGTGCCGGTTGGGGAGGAAGCAACGTCCGCCATCCCGGACATGCTGCGGCTGTGGGATGATGATGCCCGTGTGCTGCTGCGTGCCCTGCCGGATGCTTCGGTGGACCGGCTGTTCCTGATGTTCCCGGACCCGTGGCCCAAGGCGCGCCATGCCAAACGCCGCTTTATGCATCCCGAGAATGTGGCGCTGGTCGCACGTGTGCTGAAGCCCGGTGCCGTCTGGCGTGTTGCGAGTGATGACCCGACCTATCAGGCATGGGTTGAGGAAGTCATGGCTGCGCAGTCCTTTTTTGAGGCTCCGCCGCCCGTGGCCGAACGGCCGGACGGCTGGTTTCCCACCCGTTATGAAGCCAAGGCGATTGCCGCTGGCCGCCAGCCGCTCTACTGGACCTTCACGCGCCGCTAAGGCCTTTTCCGGCACGCGCAAGGTTGCTCTTGGGCCGCTTGTTGGCTAATGAGCCGCTTTGAAATCCGGTTTAGCCGTGCGAAAGGTCCGCCCCATGAGCCAGACGACGCAACCTGTGCGCCGCGCGTTAATTTCTGTTTCCGACAAGACGGGGCTTCTTGACCTCGGGCGCGCGCTGGTTGCGCACGGCGCGGAAATCCTTTCCACCGGTGGGTCTGCCCGCGCTCTGCGCGAGGCCGGTCTGCCTGTTACTGAAGTTTCTGACCATACCGGTTTCCCGGAAATTCTGGATGGCCGCGTGAAGACGCTCGTGCCGCAGATCCACGGCGGTATTCTCGGGCGGCGTGACCTGCCTGCGCACGTGGCGCAGATGGAAGAGCATAAAATCGCACCGATTGATCTGGTTGCGGTCAACCTCTACCCGTTTGAAAAAACCGTAGCGTCCGGAGCTGGCGCTGAAGACTGCATTGAAAATATTGATATTGGCGGCCCCGCGCTGATCCGCGCGGCAGCCAAGAACCACGGCCATGTAGTGGTGCTGACGGATACGACACAGTATGCCGGGCTGATTGAGGCGCTGGGGCAGGGCGGCAGCACGCTTGAACAGCGCCGTGCCTATGCAGGTGCTGCTTACGCCCGGACTGCTGCGTATGATGCCGCTATTGCCGCATGGTTTGCGGCACAGGCGCAGGATACCCTGCCGGACCGCTTTGTGCTGGCAGGCCAGCGCGCGGAAGTGCTGCGCTATGGTGAAAACCCGCATCAGCAGGCGGCATTCTATAAAGATGGCAGCACACGCCCCGGCGTGGCGACGGCTGTGCAGGTGCAGGGCAAGGCGCTGTCCTACAATAACATCAATGATACGGATGCCGCGTTCGAGGCTGTGGCCGAGTTCGACCGCCCGGCTGTAGTGATTGTCAAACACGCCAACCCGTGCGGTGTGGCTGTGGGTGAAACGCTCTCTGCCTGCTGGGATAGTGCGCTGCGGTGCGACCCTGTCTCCGCCTTTGGTGGTATTGTGGCGCTTAACCGCACGCTGGATGCGGAAACAGCGACCAAAATTTCCGGGATTTTCACCGAGGTCATTGTGGCCCCAGATGCGGATGAAGAGGCCAAAGCCATTCTGGCCCGCAAGAAAAACCTGCGTCTTCTGCTGACGGGCGGCCTGCCGGACGCTGCTGCGGCAGGTGTGGTGGTGCGGTCCGTGGCCGGTGGTTTTCTGGCGCAGACACGGGATAACGGGCAGATCAAACCCGAGTCCCTGCGGGTGGTGACAAAACGCGCCCCTTCCGCGCAGGAAATGGAAGATCTGATGTTTGCCTTCCGTGTGGCCAAGCACGTGAAGTCCAACGCCATCGTCTACACCAAAAATAACGCAACGGTTGGCATTGGCGCGGGGCAGATGAGCCGCGTTGACTCCGCCCGCATCGCCGCCAGCAAAAGCGGGGAAGCCGCCAAGCTGCCGGGCTGGATGCCCCGCTCACGCAGGGGTCTGTCGCGGCGTCTGATGCGTTTTTCCCGTTTGCTGATGGTCTGGAGACCATTGTGGCTGCGGGTGCCACGGCCGTTATTCAGCCGGGTGGCTCCATCCGGGATGATGAGGTGATTGCCGCAGCCGATGCCGCAGGCATTGCCATGGTCTTTACCGGTATGCGTCATTTCCGCCACTGACACGCTTTTCCGGCTCTTGCCGGATGCGCTTTCCTGACGAACAATGGTGCATAGTCTTCCTTATTCTGGCCTGAGGTCCGTCGTCCTCAGGCCGGATTTCTCTAACTGGTTGATCCATGCGCCCTCTGTTCTTTCTTCCGGCTTTCCTTCTGGCTTCTTCAGCAGCCCTCGCGGCCCCTGCGTCCAAGGCGTCTGCCGGGCAGCAGAGTGCAGCCACTTATGCCTCTCACCAGACGATGACGGAAAAGCAGGCTGAAGGCGTGTATGACCTGTCCGGCCTGCCGCGCTTTAGCGGTCAGGTGGCGCAGTTTCTGCCTTCATCTCATGGCAGTGTGGTCGGGTTTGTGCTGAATGATGGCACGCAGGTTTTTGTCTCCCCCGATCAGGGGCATACGCTGGCCGGGCTGATCAAACCCGGTGATACGGTCGAGATCCGGGGCCTGAAAGGCCGCACGCTCCCCATTATCCGCGCCTTTGGCATTACCAGCCCGCGTGGCCGGGGCATGCAGGATACGTTTATTGCCATGCCGCGCCAGTCCACCGAGATGATTGCCGGGCCGGATCTGGTGCTACACGGTGAGGTCTGGATGCCGCTCTATGATCTGGACGGCCAGTTGAACGGCGCTGTGCTGAAAGACCATTCCGTTATTTACCTCCCCCCGCGTGAGGCCACACGGCTGGCCGCCTGGCTCAGGCCGGGGCAGACCCTGTATGCCGTTGGTACGGGCAGCAGCGGAGAACTTGGCATTGCCATTGATGCACGGGAAATTGGCCCGGCTTCCAACCAGATGGTCGGGATTGCCGGGGGCAGTGCGCTCCCGCCCGGCCCGGCTCCGGGCAGCGCCGGGTATGATATTATTCCGGGGTCTGAAGGCCACTGAGCAGCAGTTTTACGGCCCATCTCGTTTCTGAACCGAGAGAACTTTCCGGATTTTGCTGCGTTAGGGTGAGGAAGCGCAAAGCCCGGATGCTTTTCCGGAGACGCTGCGGTGTTTTTGAGGAGAGACGAGATGGCTATTTTACGGTGGGTTCTGACTTTTCTGATTCTGGCGTTGATTGCCTCCCTGTTTGGGTTTGGCGGTGCTGCGTCCAGCTTTGCCGGTGTGGCGAAAATTCTGCTGTTTGTTTTTGTTGTTCTGCTGGTCGTCAGCTTCTTCTTTGGTCGTGCGCGGATATAGCATGAGGATATCCGGTTGTTTTTGATAAAAACAGCTTGTTAAATCAGAAGATTTCTGAGAGTGGCAGAAAATGGAAAGCGTGTGGTCCTTCTGGATCACACGCTTTTTTATGTGGCGTTATCTTATAAAGAACGGGTTGGTGGTCTTGCGGAGAGTCACGTGAGAAGAGAACCGCTTGCCTGATCTGTGGAACCTTTTAGAGAATTTTAAGAGAAAGAGATCCCAGAGTAGAAAGCGGAGAAAGCGCTATGGAGCAGATTGTCTGGTCAGATTTTGAAAAAATCATGATGGTCGCGGGGACTATTCTGCGCGTTGAATCTTTTCCGGAGGCACGGAAGCCAGCCTATAAAATCTGGGTGGATTTTGGGCCGTATGGGGAGCGTAAAACCAGCGCGCAGGTCACACGCCTTTACACACCGGAAACACTTGTGGGGCGGCAGGTTATCGGGATTATCAATTCCGGAAAAACAGGTTGGTCCGTTTCGTTCCCAGTTTTTGCTATCAGGGTTTGAAACGGAGGAAGGCGTAGTGCTGGCGGCTCTGGAAAGGCCAGTCCCCAATGGCACCCGCCTGAGCTGAAAGCAGAGCATGCATCTGCTTTTCTAAATCCTCTCTGTGAGCAGACAAGTTTCATAAAAAGGGAGGCGGGGCAAAGTGCCCTGCCTCCCTTTTTTGCGTTGAATGTCCGTTTAGAAAAAGGGTTTTATCCCTCAATCTGGCTGAAATCTGCAATCAGGCGCATCATCCGGCCCAGACGCGCCAGAAGCCGCAGGCGGTTGAGGCGCAGGGCAGGGTCAGGGTCATTGACGGTCACAGGCCCGAAGAAGGCGTCCAGCGGTTCCCGCAGGCTGGCAGCGTCCCGCATGGCATCGGTAAAGCGTTCTTCTGCAAACGCTTTTTCTACAGTGGGTTCAACCCGGTCCAGCGCTGCGGCCAGAGCCTGTTCTTCCGGCTGGACAAACAGGGCGGCATCCGGCGTGCCGTCATGCGGGCCATCCTTACGGTCTTCAATCCGCAGGATGTTGGCAGCCCGACGGGTGGCGGCCAGAAGGTTCCTGCCGTCTTCCGTTTCCAGCATGGTTTCCAGAGCCTGCGCACGGGCCAGCAGGCGGGTGATGTCTGTATCCGTGTTGCCGGTGGAAATCGCGGCGAGGCAATCATACCGCGCCCCTTCCGAGCGTAACTGGACGCGCAGACGCTCCGCCATAAACTGCGGCAGCAGAGCGAGATCCGGTGCGTCCCGCAGGGAGACCGGCAGGGCTTCCGCCGCCAGCAGGAACAGTTTGACCAGATCAAGTCGCAGGCTGTTCTCACGAATCAGGCGGATAATGCCCAGTGCCGCGCGGCGCAGGCCGAACGGATCACCCGAGCCGGATGGTTTTTCACCCGCGGCGAAAAATGCGGCCAGCATGTCAAACCGGTCGGCCAGCCCAAGTGCGACGGAAACCGGGGCCGTCGGCACCGTGTCACCGGGGCCACGGGGCATATATTGCTCGGTAATGGCCTGACAGACTGCCGGAGCCTCACCATCATGCTGCGCGTAATACCCGCCCATGACGCCCTGAAGTTCCGGGAACTCCCCGACCATGCCGGTGGTCAGATCGGTTTTGCTCAGGTCCGCGGCCCGTTCGGCCTCGGTTTTAGAGGCCCCGACCATAGGGGCAATCAGTCCGGCCAGACGCACCATGCGGCGCGTGCGGTCCCCCTGACTGCCCAGTCTGGCATGGAAGGTAATGGCATCCAGCGCACCAAGGCGGGAGGCGAGTGTCTGTTTGCGGTCCAGATCCCAGAAGTGGCGGGCATCGGCAAACCGGGCGCGCAGAACGCGCTCATTACCGGTGACAATCAGGGTGCCATCATCCGCCGGGACAATATTGGCCACAAAGGCAAAGCGCGGCGCTGCGGAGCCGTCCCCGTTGCGCAGGGCAAAATAACGCTGGTTGACGCGCATGGAGACCTGCATCACCTCGGCGGGCAGATCCATGTATTTTTCGTCAATCCGGCCAAGGAACGGCACAGGCCATTCCACCAGTCCGGCAACTTCATCCACAAGGCCCGTGTCCGGTACCAGAGCCAGCCCTTCCGAGGCGGCAAGGGCTGTCAGGCCGGAGACGATTGTTTCCCGCCGGTCGGCCGCATGGACCTGCACATGGCGGCCCTGCAGCGTATCCTGCCATTCCGCAACGCTGCTGACGGCAACCGCGCCGGGAGAGAGGAAGCGGTGGCCTTCCGTCTGGTTGCCAGACTGGAGGTGGTGGCCGTTATCGTCGCCCTGCGTACCGGAGAGTGCCCCGGAAAGAGCCAGTGAGAACGGCACAGTCTCGCCATCCAGAATGCACAGGATACGGCGCAGCGGGCGGACCCATGTAAAGGCGCTGCCCTGCCCCCATCGCATGGATTTTGGCCAGGGGAAGCGGCGGAGCAGGTCCGGCATGGTTGCGGCAATATGCTCTCTGGCGCTGATGGCAGGTTCTTCCCGCTCCAGCACCCAGAAGCCATTTTGCAGGATCAGGCATCCTGCGTCACGCCATGTTTGCGGGTGAAGCCTTCCAGCGCCTTTTCCGGAGCGCCCTCACGCGGGCCGCGCTCGGATACGGTACGGCCCGGCACATGCGCGTCCAGCGTGCAGGAGGCCGCAATGCGGCGCGGGCCGGTATAGGCCACAGCATCCTGCGGGTTTAGCGGAGCCAGTGCGTCAGAGAGCAGGCGGAGCAGATGCTCACCGGCCTGCTGCTGCATGCGGGCGGGAATTTCTTCTGAAAAAAGTTCTATCAGCAGTTCGGGCATGATCTTATTTGTCCTCGCCAGCCAGCCAGGTCTCACAGCACAGTTTTGCCAGTGTCCGCACGCGGCCAATATAGGCCGCACGCTCACTCACGCTGATCACGCCGCGCGCATCCAGCAGGTTGAACAGGTGGCTGGCCTTCAGGCACTGGTCATAGGCGGGCTGGGCAACACCGGCTTCTGCCAGTGCCACACTTTCTTTTTCCGCATCAGCAAAATGGCGGAACAGCAGCTCCGTATCCGCCAGCTCAAAATTATGGCGGGAATAATCCTGTTCAGCACGCAGGAACACATCCCCGTAGGTCAGGCCTGTGCCGTTATAATCGAGGTCATAGACGTTCTCGACCCCCTGCACATACATGGCCAGACGTTCCAGCCCGTAGGTCAGCTCCGTGGAGGGCAGCACCACCGGAATACCGCCAACCTGCTGGAAGTAGGTAAACTGCGTGACTTCCATCCCGTCACACCAGACCTCCCAGCCCAGACCCCATGCGCCGATGGTCGGGTTTTCCCAGTCATCTTCCACAAAGCGGATATCGTGGCGGTCCGGGTCGATCCCGATGGCGCGGTAGCTGTCCAGCAGCAGTTTCTGGCTTTCTTCCGGCGTGGGCTTCAGCAGCACCTGATACTGGTAATAATGCTGGAGCCGGTTGGGGTTTTCCCCATAGCGGCCATCAGACGGGCGGCGGCAGGGCTGCACATAAGCGGCTTTCCAGGGGGTGCTGCCCAGCGCCCGCAGCGTGGTGTGGGGGGACAGCGTGCCCGCACCAATTTCCTGATCATAGGGCTGAAGAATGGCGCACCCCTGTTTTGACCAGAACTGGTGAAGGGTCAGGATCAGGTCCTGAAAGGAAAGAGGCCGCTCGGTAGGGCGGGGAGACGCCGGGTCCATGGTCAGGGTGAAACTCCGCAGTAGGACAGTCAGACTATGCGCTGAGTGCGCACGATGCGGCACACCATACAGGCGCAGACACCATTCAGGAAGAGAAGGCATGCAACTCCCTGTGGCCTGCCTCTTGCAACGCTCTTGCCGCCTCGCCACATCTTGGACAGAGTGGCGCTTTAAGACTGCAAACCAGTGCATCACGCTGGCAGCATTGCCGCAGGCAGGGAAAGAAGACGATGACCAACGAGGAACGCGACCTCATTGCGAAATTTGTGGCCAGAGTGGGCGGTGCGTCCCAGTCCGGTTTTGGCAGCGTGCCCAGCACGCAGCCCAATCTGCCGCCGATCGACCCGGAAGCAGACAGATTTCTGGTGCAGGAATTCCAGCAATATCCGGAAGCCCGCTACCGCATCACGCAGATGGCGGTTGTGCAGGAAATGGCGCTGGTTGAAGCGCAGAACCGTATCCAGCAGCTCCAGTTCCAGCTCCAGCAGGCGCAACAGGCGTTGCAGCAGGCTCAGGCACAGCAGAAGCCTGCCGGTGGCGGTGGTTTTCTGGGTGGTCTGTTCGGCGGTGGTCAGCGTGCTCCGCAGCAGGGTCAGCCGCAGCAGTCAGCACCTCCGGGCTGGGGTGGCCGTCCGGCTGCTGCTCCACAATATCAGCCGCAGCCTCTGCCCTATGGCGCACAGCCCGGTATGTTCCGGAGTGGCTCTGGCTTTCTCGGCACCGCGCTGTCTACCGCGACTGGCGTTGCGGGCGGGATGCTGGCCGCAAATGCGCTGACGGATCTGTTCAGCGGGCATCATGGTGGCGGCGCGGATGCTGGCTGGGGCGCTGGCCAGCCGAGCGAGACAATTATCAATAACAACTATGGCGATGGAGCCGGGGCAGACCCGTTTGCCGGAGCCGGAACCTCTGCTGATCCGGGCTTTGATGCCGGAAGCAATGACTGGGGCGGGGACGCCGGTGGCGATTCAGGGGGTGACTGGGGCGGCGATCAGGAATTCTGATCTGCTTACCTGAGAGGAAAAGGGCGGCTTTGGTCGCCCTTTTTTATTTAGTCCTGCGTGTCGGCTTCATTTGCCGGAGCCATGGAGCGCACGAGTTCCAGCACACGTTTGCGTACAACCGGATCAGGAATGCGATAATAGGCGCGGATCAGCTCAACTGTTTCCTTGCGGGAAAAGAGAGATGCGTCCTGATCTGAAAAAACGGACGATATCCCGGTCTGAAACGGGGTCTCAAACGCTTTCCGGCTTTGTGAAAACCCGGAGTGATAGGCCGACTGGGATGGCTGCCCCTCTGTCTGCCCCGGAGGGGCATATCATCAAAAAAGAAACTGATAGGCACATCAAGGGCAGCGGCCAGATCATAAAGCCGGGATGCGCCTACGCGGTTTGTGCCGCGTTCATATTTCTGCACCTGCTGAAATGTGATGCCGAGCGCTTCCCCCAGCTTTTCCTGTGAAAGTCCCAGCAAGGTACGCCTCAGGCGGATGCGATGCCCGACATGCATATCGACCGAACCTGCCCGCGGGGTGGACGGTTTTGGATCAGGGCGGGGGGAGGCAGTTGCTGTCACGCGGTTTCTCACCAAGGGAAGGGCGTAGTCTATAAGCCGGTTAAATGACAGATTATAAACCATTTGTTAAAGTTTCTAGATCTGGAAGACATATTATTTTTTGAATAGAAAAAAACGCTGATAAAAATAAAAACAGTTTCAATATTATTAATTTCTTTGTAAATATTGTTTGTTAATAATTAACATAGACAAATATAGACCAATTAATGCCCCGATTCACTTTTTATGTAAACTTATTTTAGAACGGGGAATACTTTACAGGGTTGTTTATTTTACAGGTTTGCGTTGAATGCGAACAAGAGCAGCCAGAAAAACTGCAAGACTCAACAGGACTGGCAGGCTGCGGCCACAGCGCGCAAACAGGGGCGCGGGGAGTGATGCGGGCAGGGGGACGACCAGAGTGCCGGTTTTCCCCCAGCCAAGACGGGCGAGTTCATGCCCAAAACCATCATAGGCAATGGAAATGCCGGTATTGGCGGCACGGGCAATGGGTAGCCCCTCTTCCACCGCGCGCAGCCGGACGGAGGAGAGATGCTGGCGCGGGCCAGCACTGTCCCCAAACCAGGCATCATTCGTCACGTTCGCCAGCCAGCGCGGGCGGTCATGCCGATCCACCGTCAGTCCGGAGAAAATGACTTCATAACAGACCAGAGGCCCGACGGCCGGGATGCCCGGCAGATGCCATGTCTGCGCGCCGGGGCCCGCGGCCATGCCGCCTTGCGGGACAATTTGCAGCGGGATGAACGGGGGCTGATATTCGCCAAAGGGTACCAGCCGGGCCTTGTCATAAAATGCCGTCATCTCGCCACCGGGCGCCAGTGCGATAACGGAGTTCCGGTAACGCCCGTTATCATCCACGCGCAGCGCGCCAATAAATCCGGCATCGGCCCCCTGTGCCCAGTCCATAATCATCTGGCGGGCGCGGGGGCTGTCCTGCAACAGGCCGGAACCGGGGAAGGCGGTCTCGGGCCATAAAAAGACAATCGGACGCGTCACGGCATCCGCAAAGGCTGGCTGTGGTTGCAGCTTGCGCGCCTGAAGGACCCCATCTGCGGTCAGATGCAGGTAGCGCATGAAAATATCACGAGGGTTAAGGTGCCCGACTTTTTCCGTTTCCGGCACGTTGCCCTGTACGAGTACGGTCACTGGCCCTGCCTCTCCGGCGGGGTGAACCGTGTTCAGGCGGATAATGCTCGCTGTCAGGCTGGCGCAGAGCATAAAAGCTGCGCAGGCCGCAATGCGCAGGCGGTCAGCGCTCCGCGGGAAGACAAATGCGGAACGGCCCATGCGGACCCGCACTGTATCCTGCAGGGCCTGACCACCAAACAAAGCGCCCAGAACCACAAAAAAAGTCAGGCCGTCCACGCCAATCCATGCGGCAGGCTGGATCAGCACGTCTCCTACCGCACCGGGAACAGCCAGCGCGCTGCCCAGCGGGTTCCATGTAAACCCGCTGAACAGAAATACGCGGCCCATATCAAAGAGGGTCCAGCTTGCGGCAAGGGCCAGAAAGCGGCGTGGCCCGGCCGGGGCAAGACAACTGAATGCTGCCGCAGCCGCGACCATGGGGGCCAGAATCAGGGCGCACCCCAGTGAAGGGAAGGGCACAAACCACCAGAATTCTTCAGCCCGGATCATCACCGCGTTTACCAGCCAGTACAGGTTGGCGGTATAGAAGCCAAAGCCGAAGAGTGCTCCGGCCCATGCGGCGTTTTCCAGCCTGGTGCCCGGTTTATGGTCCGGCCCAGAGCAGGAAATGTTATGAGCAGAACCGGCAGGCAATGGACTGGCGGTAGAGCAAGGGCCGAAAGTGCGCCCATGCCCAGCATCAGGCCTGCCTGACGCCAGCGGGCAGGCCGGGCCGGTGGGGTTGGCTGGTTGGCGGCAGCCGGGCTGAAGGGTGGAGCGCGCCAGAAGGCCAGACGGCTCAGCACTGGGCGGGCAGGATGCACGGAAGCGTTAGGTACGAAAAAGCAGGGAAGGCCGGATCAGCCTGTAAAACCTGCTTAATCGAGCGCATCACGCAGGCGGCGTTCATAATGGCGATAATATTTGTCAGCCAGCAGTTCACTTTTCACCAGAACGGCAACGTCCGTGGTGTTGAACTGCGGATCAATCACCGCGCCGTCACCCACATATCCGCCCAGACGCAGATAGCCTTTGATCAGCGGCGGCAGGCGGGCCAGTGTTTTGCGGAAATCAATGGAATGCGGGTCAACCCGCAGCATGTCCACGCGCCGTTCCGGCAGGGCCTTCACGCGCAGAGCGGGGGGAGCCAGATGGTTGTGGTAGAGATAGGTCAACTCATTGGCGATGGAATCCGGGTTGGTGCCCGGCAGGCTGGCGCAGCCAAACAGCACATCAATGCGGTGCAGGAAAATGTAGGAGGCAATCCCGCGCCACAAAAGCTGCATTGCCGCGCGGCCGCGATAGTCCTTATCCACACAGGATCGGCCAACTTCCAGCAGACGCCCCGGAAATTCCGTCAGGGGGGAAATGTCATATTCACTGGCGGAGTAGAAGCGGCCAATTTTGGCTGCAGCATCGCCCTGCACAAGCCGGTAAGTGCCCACTACGCCGCGCGCGTCTGACGCAATGGCGTGGTCAATGACCAGAAGATGGTCGGCAACGGCATCAAATTCATCAATGTCGCGCTTCAGGCGCAGGGTTTCCGCATCCGGGTGAGCGCCCATTTCTTCATAAAAGACGCGGTAACGCAGGGCCTGTGCGGCGTCGCGTTCATCATCAGTCGTGGCAATGCGGACGCTCAGATTGCCGCCCCGGAGTTCCGGAAAGCCCTTGCGTTCCAGATCCAGCGTGGAGAGGGAGCCTGAGGGCAACTGGTCCGTGCTCAAGAGGCGGCTCCTTTGCGCTTTGCAGCCTGAGGGGCCTTGCCTGCCTGCGCGGTTTGCGGGCGCTTTTTGCCAAATAGTTCAAGCCGCATGGACACAAAATCAAACCCCAGCCGTTCGGCCACGCGCCGCATCAGCTCTTCATGCTCAGGGTCTTCAAACTCAATAACCTTGCCATTATCCACATCAATCAGGTGATAATGGTGGCGGCCATGTTCCGTGGCTTCATAGCGGGCGCGGCCCCCGCCAAAGTCACGCCGTTCCAGAATGCCTTTTTCTTCCAGCAACCGCACGGTGCGATAGACTGTGGCGACGGAAATGCGGGAATCAAGCGCTGAGGCGCGACGATAGAGTTCTTCCACATCGGGATGATCATCCGCGTCTGACAGAACGCGTGCGATAACGCGCCGCTGCCCCGTCATCTTCAGGCCATGTTCGATGCACAGCTGCGCAATCCGTGATTCTGTCGACTGTGACTTCAAGGGCGCAAATCCTGCTTGTTACCACCTGCGTTCATGAACCATCAGGTAGCCGAAAAGGGGGAGGGTTGTCCAATTTTACACAGACCCGCAGGTTTTTTAAGCTCTGATTTCAAATGGTTTCTATACCCGGCCTGTGCGGCCGTTCAGGAGGAGTGTTTATGGAAAACCCGGCAGACCCGTCAGAACAGCAGGATGCGGATTCGGCGCTCTCCGCAGCGCTGATGCTGGATATCACGCATGAAAAATGCCCGATGACGTTTGTGCGTACCCGTCTGGCGCTGGACGGCATGGCGGCAGGGCGTGTGCTGGTGGTGCGGCTGATGGGAGAAGAACCGCACAGAAACGTCCGCCGGTCCGTGCTGGCGCTGGGGCACACCGTTCTGGCTGAGCAGGCGGCAGAGGATGGCAGCATCATGCTGACAGTCCAGAAAAAGACCCCGCACCGGCAGGCTGAGGGCAGCCGCCGGACGGGGTCTGAGGACGCGCGCTGCCCTGAACGTCAGGGATCAGCCCTAGTTGTTCATGGCCTCGAAGAAGTCATTGTTGGATTTGCTGTATTTGAGCTTGTCCAGCAGGAAGTCCATGGCGTCCATCGTGCCCATAGGGGCCAGAATACGGCGCAGGACCCACATTTTGGACAGGGTGGCGCGGTCCACCAGCATTTCTTCCTTACGGGTGCCGCTCTTGGTGATGTCAATTGCGGGGAAGGTGCGCTTGTCAGCCAGTTTGCGGTCAAGGATCAGCTCGGAGTTACCCGTGCCCTTGAACTCTTCAAAAATCACTTCATCCATGCGGCTGCCAGTATCAATCAGCGCCGTGGCGATAATGGTCAGAGAGCCGCCTTCTTCAATGTTACGCGCCGCACCAAAGAAGCGCTTGGGGCGCTGGAGGGCGTTGGCGTCCACACCACCGGTCAGCACCTTGCCGGAGGACGGCACAACCGTGTTGTAGGCGCGGGCCAGACGGGTGATGGAGTCCAGCAGGATCACCACATCGCGCTTGTGTTCCACCAGACGCTTGGCTTTTTCCAGCACCATTTCCGTCACCTGCACATGGCGGTGGGCCGGTTCATCAAAGGTGGAGGAAATCACTTCACCGCGCACGGAGCGGGCCATGTCGGTCACTTCTTCCGGCCGCTCGTCAATCAGCAGCACAATCAGGAAGCATTCCGGATGGTTGGCGGAGATGGATGAGGCAATGCTCTGCAGCATGACCGTTTTACCGGTGCGCGGCGGGGCCACAATCAGGGCGCGCTGGCCCATACCGATGGGGGCGACCAGATCAATCACGCGGGGCGTGAAATCCTGCGTGCTTTTGCCCTTTTTGCCTTTGGCCTCACTCACCGGCGGGGCAGCGTTTTCCACTTCCATCTGCAGGCGGCGCTCAGGATAGAGCGGGGTGAGGTTATCGAAATTGATGCGGTGCCGGACGGCTTCCGGCGCTTCAAAATTGATGCTGTTGATTTTCAGCAGGGAGAAATAGCGTTCGCCATCCCGCGGGGCGCGGATCTGCCCTTCAACCGTATCACCCGTGCGCAGACCAAAGCGGCGCACCTGAGCGGGGGAGATGTAAATATCATCCGGACCGGGGAGGTAGTTTGATTCGGGAGAGCGGAGGTAACCGAACCCGTCATGCAGGATCTCGAGTGTGCCATCACCGTAGATCGCCTGATCGTTATCGGCCAGAGTCTTCAGAATGGCGAACATCATATCCTGCTTGCGCAGGATGATGCGTTTTCAATATTCAGGTCTTCGGCACAGGCCAGAAGATCGGCCGGAGACTTGGCCTTGAGTTCCGCAAGATGCATTTAGGAATGCCCTGACTGGCAATAGTTCAGAAATGGGGAGGTCCGGACCAGTCTTGCGCAAAGCCCGGAAGCACGGGGTAGCACAGCACAGGTGCGCCACGGCGGCCCGGATAGCAGGATGATCCTGACATGAGGGAAAGCACTGGACAGGTGAAGTCAGCCAGTTCTGGGGGCGAAGAATAAGTCCGCAAGTCTGGTTCGTCAACCAGACTTTACAGGCGCCCAAGGGGTATCAGGGGCTGTCAGGGGGCCGGGGCTGGTGTGACGGCGGCCTGCCAGGTGTCCCGGCTGAGCCAGTATTGCGAAACCGAGGTATCGGGCGAGATGAAGTTGGTCACCTGAGACCAGAGCTGGCTGGGTCTGGGGCGGGTGGTCAGCGCGCCGGACAGCAGGGTGGCGGAGCAGGGGCCATCCAGCGTGATATCCCGGTCAGAAAGGGTCACTTTCAGGTGGCAATGACTTAGCTGTGCGGAGCCGGGAGCGGTAAGAGTGCCTGTGACCGGTCCGGCATCCAGAGGGCGCATGGCGGAATCCAGCCGCATCATCTCCCCCGCGACGGTGCCGATGCCTGTCTGATGCAGGCCGATCAGAATGCGGCGGTTATGCGCGGAGGCCAGGCCACCATAGCGCAGGGGTTCCGCACTGAGCTGGTTGAAAAGAGCCTGATAGGTTGCCGGACTAATGGCCGGGTTTGTTCTCGCCGCCGCCAGTCCGGTGGCGGAGGTGGCAACACTCAGGAGGCAGACGCCCGCTGCCGCCAGTGCATGACGCAGCGATTTGGCCGCCTGTTTCTGTGTTGAGCGGTGAGAGCGGGAAAACAGTGTGCGCTGTGTCATTTAATGCCTCCAAGCCATCCTTTGCGCCAGAACCACAGGAGCGGCAGCGCGACGGACGCCGCCATAAGCCCCAGTGAATACCAATAGCCAAAGGACCAGTTAAGTTCCGGAATATCCTTGAAGTTCATGCCATACACCCCGGCAATCAGGGTGGGAGCCACGCCGATAAAGCTGACAACGGTCAGCACCTTCATGACGCCGTTCTGCTCGATACTGATAAAGCCCAGAGTGGCATCCAGCAGAAATTCGACCTTGCTGGCCGCCTGAGAGACATAATCACTCAGGGAGGACAGATCACGGTTCGCGGTTGCCATGCGGATCGCAGAGCGCCGGAGAGAGCATAGGGCGCGTTGTCCGTTGGCAGGGTTGTGACGCCTGCTTCAAACCGCCGGGATGTGACGGGCAGGCCGGAGGCCGGGGCCATGCCGTCCTTTTTGCTCTCGCTTAAAAAAATGGTGATGCGTTCCAGCCCCAGCAGAGTGTCCCGCACGCGTGAACACAGATCCCCTGAACTGCCGACGCGCTCCAGTAGTTCCCGCTGCCAGGCGGCAATACTGCGGACGGCAGGCTTGTTCTGTCGCCGCTTGAAAATATCTCTGGAAAGTTTGTCCAGCAACATGCCGACACTTTCCAGAATATCCGCCAGCCGGTCCACAATGGTTTCAATCAGGGCCACCAGCACCTCGCCGGGGCCAATGGGGGCGGGTACCAGGGTTTGCGGCTGCGGCTGCGGCTGCGGCTGCGGCTGTTGTTGTGGCGGGGCTTTGGGCGGGGTGGCTTCTTTCTGCTCCTGCCGCGGGGTGACAACCGTGCTGGGGGCCGGTGTGGCAGCGGGGGAGGGGGGCAGCGTATGGTTCGCCACAAGCTGCGCCACACTCTCAAAAGACGGGTAGGGCTGATACCGGATGGTAATGAGGCGCTCCGCCGTCAGCACAAACCCGACCGGGAAAGCCTCAAACTCCAGCCCGGTTTTCTTGAGCAGTGGCGTGGACAGAAATGCAGCGCCATTCCGCACACTGATGCGCGAGGAACTTTCAATCTCGTTCAGATCATCCAGTGTCGGGAGCGGCTGGCCGCAGATGCGTGCGGCCAGATCCTGCTCCTCCGGCGTGGGGTTGAGCAGGTCAATCCATGCTACGCCGTGAGCGTCGGCCTCACTCTCAATCGCCCGGGCCGGGGCGCCGGGCTTGTGGGCCAGAAACATGAACTTCTCCTTGAGCGTGGCGGCGTAAATATGACCAGAGCAGTCGGGCAGTGACAAGTGACAGTCCTGAATAGCCCCCAACCACCTGTTTGCATCCGCTTATTCGCTTTCTGTCACGGGGATATGTTCAGAGCGTGCGCAAACCTGCGTGGGGTCACGAAAGGTCTTCACACAGGACAGAGGCTTTCCCTTAAGGTTATCTCAAAATTTAGACGCCCTCCCCTCTGGGCAAGGGCTTGTGGCTTCTGGTAAGCCAGACGTTCTGTTTTGGGGCAGGGCGGCCCCGGCATAAGACGCAAAAATCAGGAGCGGCAGAACCACCCATGGCGGACCCGGCAGCACAGCACAGCACAGCAGCAACTCAGGCTAATTCTCTCCGGCACGGCCCGGATGCGCGTGGCCATTTTGGCGGCCGGTACGGCGGCCGGTTTGTTGCGGAAACCCTCATGCCGCTGCTGCTGGAGCTGGATCAGGCGTATGAAACCGCAAAGGCAGACCCGGCTTTCCATAAAGAGCTGGAATTTTATCTACGCGATTATGTTGGCCGCCCCAGCCCGCTCTGGTTTGCCCGCCGTATGACGGAAGAGCTGGGGGGTGCCAAAATTTACATGAAGCGTGAAGAGCTGAACCACACCGGCTCTCACAAGCTCAATAACGTCATGGGGCAGATTCTGCTGGCCCGCCGCATGGGGCGCACCCGCATTGTGGCGGAAACCGGGGCCGGGCAGCATGGCGTGGCTACTGCGACCGTGTGCGCCCTGTTTGGCATGACATGCGTGATTTACATGGGGGCAACGGACGTTGAGCGCCAGAAGCCCAACGTGTTTCGCATGCGTCTGCTGGGGGCAGAGGTGGTGCCTGTTACCGCCGGGGCCGGAACGCTGAAAGACGCCATGAATGAAGCCATGCGCGACTGGGTTGCCAATATTGCGGATACCTATTTTCTGGTGGGCACGGTTGCTGGCCCGCACCCCTATCCGGCCATGGTGCGTGATTTCCAGAGCGTGATCGGGGATGAAACCAAAGAGCAGATGCAGGCGCAGGAAGGCCGTCTGCCGGATGTGATTGTGGCCGCCATTGGGGGTGGGTCCAACGCTATGGGGATCTTCCACCCGTTTCTGGATGATCCCTCTGTGCGCCTGATTGGCGTGGAAGCTGCTGGCTGTGGTCTGGATAGCGGAAAAACGGCGGCATCCATTGAGCGGGGCCGCCCCGGCGTGCTGCACGGCAACCGCACCTATCTGCTGCAAAACGCGGATGGGCAGATTGATGAGGCCCACTCCATCAGCGCCGGTCTGGACTATCCGGGCGTGGGGCCGGAACATTCCTGGCTGAGCGATATTGGGCGTGCGGAATATGTTGGCGCGACGGATGATGAAGCCCTGAAAGCCTTTGAGCTTTGCACGCGCACGGAGGGCATTATTCCCGCACTGGAATCCGCGCACGCCATTGCCTACGCCGCCAAAATTGCGCCGACCCTGCCGAAAGAGACCCTGCTGGTGATCAATATTTCCGGCCGGGGCGATAAAGATATTTTCACCGTTGCCGAGCATCTGGGAGTGAAGCTGTGAGCCGTATTGCCGCCCGTTTTAAAACACTGGCCGCAGAAGGGCGCGGTGCACTCATCCCGTATCTGGAAGCCTTTGATCCGGATTTTGAAACGTCTCTTGCGCTGCTCAAGGCGATGCCTGCCGCGGGGGCGGACCTGATTGAAGTCGGGATGCCGTTTTCTGATCCCTCAGCCGACGGCCCGGTGATTCAGCTTGCCGCCCGCCGTGGCCTGAAGGCCGGGGCGACGCTTGCGGGCGTGCTGGACCTGATTGCGGAGTTCCGAAAGGATGATCAGGACACACCTGTTATTCTGATGGGCTACCTCAATCCGGTGGAAGCCTATGGCCATGCGCGCTTCTGTGAGGATGCCGCTGCGGCCGGGGTGGACGGCCTGATTCTGGTCGATCTGCCGCCAGAGGAAGCCGATATTCTGGAAGCCCCTGCGCAGAGCGCCGGGCTGGATATTATCCGTCTGGTGGCTCCCACAACGTCGGATGAGCGTCTGCGCTACGTGCTCTCCCATGCGTCGGGCTTTGTCTATTATGTGAGTATTACCGGCATTACGGGCACGCGCACGGCCAGCGCGGAAGATTTGCAGGCGGCTCTGCTGCGCATCCGTGCCGCGACGGACCTGCCGGTTGCCATTGGTTTTGGTATCCGCACCCCTGAGCAGGCCGCAACGGCGGCCGGCATTGCGGATGGGGCGGTTGTGGCGTCTGCCCTGTTGTCTACTCTGGCCGACACACTGGATACGGACGGCAAGGCAACAGATCAGACACTTCCTCGCGTGCTGGAGCAGATCAAAGGGCTGGCTGCCGCCGTGCGCGCCGGGGAGAAAAAGGCGGGATGACTCGTCTTTTGCAGCATTTTTACGCTTTTGCATCCGCTTTGCAGGGATGACGCACCCCTTCCGCGTGAGTGTGATCGGCGGCGGCCCGGCCGGACTGGCCGCCGCCGAAGTGCTTTCTGCCGCAGGCTGCGCCGTGCAGGTTGTGGAGCACATGCCAAGCCTTGGCCGCAAAATGCTGATGGCCGGGCGTGGCGGCCTGAACATCACCCATTCTGAACCTCCGGAACCGTTTCTGGCCCGCTATGCCGGGGCCGCTTCGTGGCTTGCGCCCTTTCTGGCGGCATGGAGCACGGAGGATATCCGGCAGTGGATGGCAGGGCTTGGGCAGGAAAGTTTTGTCGGCTCTTCTGGCCGCATTTTCCCCAGCGTCATGAAGGCCTCTCCTTTGCTGCGGGCCTGGCTTGCGCGGTTGCAGGGGAAGGGGGTTACGCTGCATCCGCGCACCCGCTGGACGGGCTGGGATGCTGCCGGGCATCTGACGTTTGCGCAGTCTCCAGCCAAAAATCTGTCTGAAGCGGACGAGACGCGGTCTGACGCAACCGAGCAGGCAGCAGAGTCCTCGCTTTTTACCGCGCCGGATGCGGTCATTCTGGCGTTAGGGGGGGCAAGCTGGCCGCGTCTGGGGAGTGATGGCGGCTGGGTTTCCCTGCTGGAACAGCGGAGCGTTGCTGTCTCAGCTTTGCGCCCCTCGAATTGTGGTTTTCAGGTCGCGTGGTCAGAGCCTGTCCGGGAACGGTTTGCCGGAACACCGCTCAAGCCGGTCGCACTCACGTTTGCGGGGCAGACCGTGCGGGGGGAATTGATGGTCACGGCGTCCGGGCTGGAAGGGGGCGCGCTCTATGCGTTGTCTGCGTCCCTGCGGGAGCATCTGGCCCGGCATGGGGCGGCGGAGCTTGTGTGTGACCTGCGGCCCGATCTGTCTGTGCAGGATCTGGCAAAACGGCTGGCCGCTGTGCGCCCGCGTGAGAGCCTGTCCAACAAATTGCGCAAGGCCCTGCGCCTGCCGCCGGTAGCGGTGGCGCTGTTGCGGGAGGCCGGGCCTGTGCCTGCGTCCATGCCCGCTCTGGCTGCACGAATTAAAGCGTTGCCTGTGCGGCTGACGGGCGTGGAACCGCTGGCCCGCGCCATTTCCACCGCCGGAGGGATTACGCAGGCCGCGTGTGATAACCGGCTGATGCTGCGTGCGCTGCCCGGCGTTTTTGCGGCTGGGGAAATGCTGGACTGGGAGGCACCGACCGGCGGTTATCTGCTGCACGCCTGCCTTGCAACCGGGCGGGGTGCCGCGCAGGGTGCGCTTGCATGGTTGCGGGAGACCCATCCGGAGCGGTATCGGATGCCCCTATGAGCAGCAACATGATCGTGATGGGTGATGTGCCCGGGGGTGGCCCGGCACGGATGGACCTTGCCGAACTTCTGGCCACCCGGCTTCTGGTGCAGGGCAATTCCGGGTCCGGCAAGTCGCACCTGCTGCGGCGTCTGCTGGAGCAGTCGGCCCGCATGGTGCAGCAGGCGATTATTGACCCGGAAGGCGATTTTGTCAGTCTGGCGGAAAAATTCGGCCATCTGGTGATAGACGGGGCCGAGTGTTCGGAAATGGCGCTGCACGCCGCCGGGGAACGGATGCGCATGCACCGGGCGTCTGTTGTGCTGAATCTGGAAGGTCTGGATGCAGACCAGCAGATGAAGTGGGCGGCGGCGTTTCTGGGCGGCATGTTCGAGGCCCCGCGAGACTACTGGTATCCCGTGCTGGTGGTAGTGGATGAAGCCCAGCTTTTTGCGCCGGCCGCTGCCGGTGAGGTCTCGGATGAAGCCCGTCGGGCCTCGCTTGGCGCCATGACCAACCTGATGTGCCGTGGCCGTAAACGTGGGCTGGCGGGCATTATCGCCACGCAGCGTCTGGCCAAGCTGGCCAAGAACGTGGCGGCGGAAGCTTCCAACTTCCTGATGGGCCGCACCTTTCTGGATATCGACATGGCGCGTGCGGCGGACCTGCTGGGCATGGAGCGTCGGCAGGCGGAAGCCTTCCGGGATCTGGCGCGGGCACCTTTGTCGCCCTTGGTCCGGCCCTGAGCCGCAGGCCGATGCCGGTGCGGATTGGCACCGTAGAAACGGAAAGCCGGTCCGCCGGCCCGGTGCTGACACCGTTTGAACCGGCGTCCGCCCCGGTGCATGACCTGATTCTGGCCCCTGTGCCGCAGGCAGAAACATTTGCCCGGCCCAGAAAGCCGCCTGCCGCCCCCCCGCCGGACCTGTTGAGCCAGCTTGCCGCACATGGTGAGGCTCAGGCCACTGCCCTGCAGGACGAACAGCAGCAGGAGGAACCGCCGGAAGATCAGGCCGAGCGGGAAGCCCGCATGAACGCCATTTTGCGGGATATGCTGGCGGATGATGAAACATCTTTCCGCGCCCCCGCCGTGTTGTATCAGGATTTTCTGGTGCGCTGCCGGATTGCCGGGCTGGGCCGTAATGCGCTGGACCTCAAGGCCTTCAACCGCGCGCTGGCAACGGCCCGCAGCGGTGTGAGCGAGGATATGTCCAGCACGCCGGACTGGCAGCAGGCGGAGGCGCTGGCCAATGCCCTGCCGGAAGATCTGCAATCTGTTTTCCTGTTTCTGGCACGTGCGGCCATTGGCCGTCTGCCGTGCCCGTCCGATGCAGAAATTGCCCGCGTCTACGGCACGGTCTCGCAGGGGCGCGCCCGGCGTCTGGTGGAATGGCTGGAAGACCGGAATATCATTGTCCTGCGGGCTGACGGGATGGGCCGGCGCGTCATTACCGTCATTGGTCCGGGGTGGGAGACGCTGCCCGGCGTCCCTCAGGGGTGAAACTCCTTAAAAAAGTGCTGGTGTGCGGGCATGACGGGCGCGGCGCGCGGTGCTATAGGCCGAAGCATGACGGATGACCCGCCCTTTAGCCCGGCTTTGCTCCCGGCTGGCTTTGTAGACCTCCTGACCCCCGATGCCCGGACCGAGGCAGAAGGGGTTGCGACCCTTATGCGCGTGTTCGCCTCACATGGTTATGACCGTGTCCGGCCGCCGCTGATGGAGTTTGAGGAGACCCTGCTGGCGGGTTCCGGCGCGACTCTGGCGGATCAGAGCTTCCGCGTGATGGACCCGGATACCCGCAAGATGATGGTCCTGCGGCCCGATATCACCCCGCAGATTGCCCGTATGGCCGCGACTCGGCTTGGCGCCGCCCCGCGCCCCCTGCGTGTGTCCTATTCCGGGGCCTGTGTGGTGGTGATGCCTGCCGCTGCGGAAGAAAGCGGGCGGCAGATCATGCAGGCCGGGATCGAGTTGATTGGCCCGGACAGCCCGCAGGCGGACGCGGAAGTAATGTCCGTGGGGGCGGAAGCCCTCGCCCAGCTCGGAGTGCCGGAGGTCTCGTTTGACCTGACAATGCCGCCGCTGGTGCCCGCTCTGCTGGAAGAAGCGAGCATTTCCCCCAGCGTGCGCCCTGTGCTGATGCGCGCTCTGGACCGTAAGGATGCCGCCGCCGTGGCGGAACTCGGCGGCTCGCTCTCCGAGACGCTGATTGCCCTGCTGCGGGCCGCAGGCCCGGCGGAGCAGGCGCTTGACCAGCTTGCTCATATCAGCCTGCCGCCGCGTGCCCGCGCCTTTAGTGAACGTCTGGCCGCAACGGTTGCCGCCGTGCGCAAAACGGCGCCGGCTCTGCGGCTGACGGTTGACCCGGTGGAATTCCGTGGCTGGAAATATCATACCGGCGTGTGCGTGACGGTGTTTGTCGTCGGCCGAGCCGAAGAGCTTGGCGTGGTGGCCGGTACCTCTCCAGTGATAATGAACCCGCCTGCGGGCTGACGTTCCGGCCGGATGTGCTGTTCCGCACCATTCCGCCTGCGCAGCCCTGCCCGCGCGTTTATCTTGCCCCGGATGCGGATGCACAGGTTGCAGCGCGTCTGCGGGCGGAAGGGCATGCCACGCTGGCGGCCCTGTCCTCCACGCCCCACGCCGCAGGCCCCGAACAGAACCGGGCCGAGGCGCAGCGTCTGGGGTGCAGCCACATTCTTTCCGGTGCAACGTGCACAAAGCTTGACTGACCCTTTCCACCACGGGGGATAGCGTACCATCCCCACAGGTTTTCAGGCAGATTTTCCAGGAGCAGACCGTTTATGTCCAACGTCACGGTGATCGGCGCCCAGTGGGGCGATGAAGGCAAAGGTAAAATTGTAGACTGGCTGGCCAGCCGGGCAGACATTGTTGTGCGCTTTCAGGGTGGCCACAATGCCGGGCATACGCTGGTTGTCGGCAATCAGGTTTACAAGCTTTCCCTGCTGCCTCAGGGGTCGTCAGCGGCAAGCTAGGCATTATCGGCAACGGCGTGGTGGTGGACCCGCAGGCTCTGCTGGCGGAAATTGGCCGTATTCAGGAACAGGGGCTGACGGTGACGCCAGACACCCTGAAAATTGCGGAAAATGCTCCGCTGATCCTGCCCGTGCATGGTGCGCTGGACCGCGCGCGTGAAGCTGCCCGTGGGGACCGCAAGATTGGCACCACAGGCCGCGGGATCGGCCCGGCCTATGAAGATAAGGTGGCCCGCCGCGCCATCCGCCTGTGTGATCTGGCCGAGCCGGAAACGCTTGACTGGAAGCTGGACGAACTGCTGCTGCACCACAACACGCTGCTGGCTGGTCTGGGTGCTGAGACGTTTAAGAAGGAAGAGCTGATGGCCTTCCTGACGGAGATTGCCCCCAAGGTACTGCCGTTTATGGCGCCGACATGGGATATTCTGGATGAAGCCCGTCGCGGTGGCCGCCGGATCCTGTTTGAAGGCGCTCAGGCTGTGATGCTGGATGTGGATCACGGGACCTATCCGTTCGTCACCAGTTCCAACACTGTTGCCTCCAACGCAGGCACCGGGGCTGGCATGGGGCCGAACGCCGCCGGTTTCGTGCTGGGTATTGCCAAGGCCTATTGCACCCGCGTAGGGGAAGGGCCGTTCCCGACAGAACTGTTTGATGATGTCGGCCGCAAGATTGGTGAGCGCGGGCATGAGTTTGGCACGGTGACGGGGCGTCCGCGCCGCTGTGGCTGGTTTGATGCCATTCTGGTGCGTCATGCGGTGCGCGTGGGTGGTGTGAATGGTCTGGCGCTGACCAAGCTGGACGTGCTGGACGGGTTCGATGAAATCCGCATCTGCGTGGGCTATGAGCTGGATGGTGAAAAAACCGACCGCTTCCCGTCCTCCCCGGCGGCTCAGGCCCGGATCAAGCCGATTTTTGAAACGATGGAAGGCTGGAAAGACACCACGCACGGTGCCCGCCGCTGGGCCGACCTTCCGGCTCAGGCCATTAAATATGTGCGCCGGATTGAAGAACTGGTGGGGGCGCCCGTCACCCTGCTGTCCACTAGCCCGGACCGTGATGATACCATCCTGATGCGTGACCCGTTTGAAGACTGATTAAACATTCATTCTGAAAACGGTGTTCAGACCCGCTGCGTGCTTTTCGGCCTTCTCTTATGCGAGGAGGCCGGGGGCACAAGGCGGGTCTTTTTTATCCAGAACGGCAGGGGGCCATCAGTCGGCCTGCATAATGGCCATTTCCATGCCGTTGGGGTCCCGGAAATGGAAGCGGCGGCCACCGGGGAAGCTGAACGGCGCTTTGCTCAGAGTGCCTCCGGCCTGAATGACGGCCTTTTGTGCGGCCTCCAGATTTTCGACACACACAACAGGCAGGGGTGCCGCAGGGGCTTCTGTTGCGTCGCCCTGTAAGCCCAGATCTACGTCACCTGTCATGGTGCAGGCATAGTCCGGGCCAAATTCTGTCAGGCTCCAGCCAAAAACGCTCTCGTAAAACGCTTTGGCGTCTTTCAGATTCCGGGCTGGTAGTTCAACAAAATTGATATGCGCCATCCTGCTCTTCCCCTGTCTGCGCCATGCCGGACAAAGCAGCATGCGGCTCTTTGTCAGCTTAAAAGCGGAGAGTCAGTTCGGGCAAGCCGCAGCGAAGAGCAGGAGGCGCGACTTACAGGCAGGTTACGCAAGCAGCCTGCCGTCTGAAGCCTTGCAGCCGGGACACCTTGTAACCGGGCAAACCCGTAAATGTTCCTGAACGGTGCCAGACGCCGTGTTGCTCGGGGCCAGCGTCCGCCGTCAGGGCGTAGGGTGCAACGGGTTTTGCTGCATGGCCGTCGCGGTATCCGCGTCTGCAAACGCCCCGAAGAGACCAGAGGCCGGATACAGTGCCCGGATACGCTCCTGCTGGGCTTTGTTGTCCAGCGTGGTGCAGATGCCTTCCAGCATCGCCAGTTCAAGCAGTCCGCGTTCAGAAAAGGAGCGGGAGATCTGGTTTCGCAGGGTCTGGAAAAAGCTTCTGCAGCGCTGCGGCAGAAATGTGCGAAAAATACTCATGCGAGCGTTTCCTGGAGGCGCATCCGGCACAATTGCCGGTCCGGCTCCTGAGCGCTCCATAATCCAGAATTCCGGAGCTTGCATAGAATGATTTTGCACCCCAGCAGAGCTTTCCCGGCAGAGGTCGCAAAGTGTGTAACTTTTGTGACACCGGTTGTTTTTCCTCAGGCCCCCGGCTTATTCTGCGCGCGAATCGCTATGGGGTGTTCATGACACACAATGCAAGTGTTCTCGTTGTTGAGGATGACCCGGCACTCTCCCGGCTGATCTGCTATAATCTGGAAAAGCAGGGCTATGATGTGCGGCTGGCGGGTGATGGCCATACAGCTCTTGACCAGATCAGCGCCGTGCGCCGGACCTGATTTTGCTGGACTGGATGCTCCCCAATATTTCCGGGCTGGAAGTCTGCCGGCAGTTGAGAGAGCAGCCCAAAACAAAGTCTATCCCGATTATCATGCTCAGTGCGCGCGGGCAGGAGACGGACAGCGTGCGCGGGCTGGAAATTGGCGCGGATGATTATCTGATCAAGCCATTTGGCATGGAAACGCTTTTTGCGCGCGTTAAGGCCATGCTGCGCCGCTGCCGCCCTCAGGCAATGTGCTGAAGTTTGAGTCTCTGGTGCTGGACCGTGTGGCGCACAAGGTGGAACGCAACGGGCGTCTCCTGCCTCTGGGGCCGACGGAATACAGACTGCTGGAATTTCTGATGACGCATCCCGGTCAGGTTTTCTCGCGCGAGGAACTGCTGGAACAGGCATGGGAGCGCAGCTCCTGTGTGGAACTGCGCACGGTGGACGTGCATATCAGACGGCTGCGGCAGACGCTGAACGCAGGGGATGAGAAAGACCTGATCAGAACTGTCCGCGCCCGGGGATATGCCCTTGATATGCCACAGGACTAAGAGCGTTCTGACGCACCGGAGTGCCTGATTATGCATGAGGCACTTGTTGCTGTTGCAGGCGTGCTGGTTGGCAGCGGGCTGACCGCAAGCCTGCTGGCAGCCCGGCTCCGGCCGGAAAAAACAGAAACGCCCCGCTACACTCAGGAGGATACGCTTCAGTCTTCCAGAACCGCCGTGCCGGAAGGGGTGGAACATGTCATGGCCTGTGTGCCCGCGGCGACGATGGTGCTGGATGAGGAGCGCCGGCTGCATTATGCCTCACCAGAGGCACACCGGATTTTTGCGGATACGCTGGGCAGTATCAAACGGCACCCCGCTTTCCAGACGGCGCTGGACCGGCTGGCTGAGCGAAGCACAGAGGCTGCGGTTACGTCAGAAACGGCCCGTATTGTGCTGGATGTCCCGCATCACAGGGTCATACAGGCCCGTTTCCAGCAGCATGTTCTGCCTGCTGTGTTGTTTACTGGTGCGCGGGGCATGAGCGCCTCGACAGAACGCGCGCAGAACGCCCTGGTTTTTGTCACTCTGTGTGATGAAACGGAAGCCGATAATACCGAGCGCCAGCATACGGATTTTGTCGCTTATGCCAGCCATGAGCTGCGCACGCCGCTTGCCGCCCTCATGGGGTTTGTGGAAACGCTGCAAGGTCCGGCGGCGGATGACCCGGAAGCCCAGCAGGAATTTCTGGGGATCATGGCGGCACAGGGCAAGCGGATGCAGCATCTGCTGGATGATCTGCTTTATTTGTCCCGCGTGCAGCGTGTGGAGCATCAGCGCCCGCGCGGCTCTGTGGCGCTGGCGGATCTGCTGGGCCGCCTGAAGGCCGAGTCTCAGGCGCTGTTCCGGCTGAAAAAGTCAGGCTGACCATTGAGCCTGTGCCAGACCCGGCATTGTGCGTTGCCGCAGATACCAGCCAGCTTGTGCAGGTGCTGATCAATCTGATTGAAAACGCCGTCAAATATGGCTCCTTGCCGCATGATGGCGGCGCATCACCCGCCCTGCACGTAACAGTCTCCTGCACGCTTGCTCCGCCCGATTCACGCTGGCCAGCCGGGCCGGGTGTTGTGCTGAGTGTGACCGATAACGGGCCGGGTATTGCCGCACGGCATCTGCCCCGGCTGACGGAGCATTTTTATCGTGTGCCCAAGACAGCCGCCTCCGTGCAGGGCAGTGGACTCGGGCTTGCCATTGTGCAGCATGTGGTCACGCGGCATGGTGGTCGCTTTGCGGTGGAAAGCACGGTGGGCAAGGGCACAACATGCAAAATCTGGCTGCCGCTTGCGGCGGCACCTGCTGTCATAAAACCTTCATAAAACAGTCTTGAACATGTCATGCCGTGGCGAAGCTAAACCCGCTAAGGCTTGTCCCCGACGTAACGATTTGCGTCGTTATTTATGATGTCCAGGGATAAAACCGAAATGCGTCTTTCCTTCAGGCCTGCTCTGTGTCTGCTTGCTGCAACGTGCTTGACCGCTGCACTGCCGAGCATCTCCCGCTGAAAGCGTCACTGGCGCGGGTTCCAGCTTTGCCGCCCCGATTTATGAAGCCTGGGGTGAGACCGCCAAGACCGCCGCTGGCGTGACGGTAAACTACCAGAGCGTTGGCTCCAGCGCCGGACAGAATCAGGTTCTGGCAGGAACGGTTGATTTCGGTGCTTCCGATGCGCCGATGGATGCAAAAAAGATTGAATCCGCCGGTCTCTTTCAGTTCCCCACAGTTATGGGCGGTATCGTGCCCGTCATTAACATTCCGGGCATCAAGCTGATGCGCTGCGCCTGAGCGGTGCGGTGCTGGCTGGCATTTATTCCGGTGAAATCACGGAATGGAATGACCCGAAAATTGCCGCCCTCAACCCGGGTGTAAAACTGCCTGATATGCCGGTTGCCCCTGTGCACCGTGCGGACGGATCTGGCACCACGTTTGTCTTCACGTCCTATCTGGCCGGGGCTTCTGCCTCATGGCACGATTCTCTGGGCGCCAGCACTTCCATCTCATGGCCCGGTGGTCTGGGTGCCCGTGGGAATGATGGTGTTGCTGCAACCGTGCAGAACACGGAAGGCGCTATCGGGTATGTTGAATATGCCTATGCCAGCCGCAACCATCTGACGACTGTCAAGCTGCACAACCGTGCGGGTGAAGATGTTGCTGCAAATCAGGCAAGTTTTGCCCACGCAGCAGAAGCTGCCGACTGGCAGCATGCGTCTCACTTTGCGGTCAACCTGCTCGATACGCAGGGTAAAGGGGCATGGCCGATTGTTTCCGCAACTTATGTGCTGACTCCGATCGCTCCGAAAAACGCTGCACGCGGTGAAGCCGTTCGCACGTTCTTCACCTGGGCGTTTGAAAAGGGTGATGCAACAGCACAGAAGCTGGATTATGTTGCTCTGCCGCAGGCTGTTAAAACCAGCATCCTGTCCGCATGGAAAAGCGCAAAATAATCCTCCCCTTATTTTATAAATACTTTTTAGAAGACTTTATAAAAAATCCTGTTCATAAAGTCTTTTGATATGTGAAGGCGGGCTGAATTATTCAGCCCGCCTTTTTTGTCATACAACTGTAACGAAAGCATCACGAAACCATCACGCACAAAGTGCGTTCGCCGGGATATTCAGCGTTCATCTTCTCTCCTCTGGAATGGCAATGATGCGCTGTAAACCGGTTATTTCATCTCTTGCGTTTGCTTCTTTTCTGATGGGTGGCGCAGCCCCCGTCGCAATGGCATCCTCCTCTGATGATGCGCAGATCCGCGCACTTCGCCTTGAAATGGCGCAAATGCGTAAAGAGATGATGGGGCAGATCACAACGCTGAAATCCCGTCTCGCCCGCACTGAAAGCGTCTCTCACAAACAGGACCACATGAGCACCGCATCAGCTCATGGCGGTCGTGCCACCAGCCATCGTGAGATTGCCTCCGGACCGGTTGACCCGAGCGTGCAGTTCAATGAACCCGCTCCCTTTGCAAACCGCATCCATCTGGCCAATGCCGGCACCCCGACGTCTGACCGCGGGGACGTCATGTCCTGGAAATCTTTCCGCGCTGCCACCAAGAGTGATGAAAACGTGCATGTCGGCGGCATGATCGTCGGCTTCCCGAAAGGTCGTTTCACGGTTGCGTCTGAAGATGGTGCTTACGGCCTGTCCATCGGTCTTGCGTTCCATGAAGATTTCGGCGGCTTCTTTAATTCCGGACCGCGCGGGAACGAAGCGCGTGGCGCGTTTAACAGCTTTACCAGCAACATGCGCCGCCTGCGTATCCCGTTCACCTTCCGCTACAAAAACTTTGTTGCGGCTGTGACGCCTGACTTTGGTGCAAACCATAATGACGGGTATGTCGGCCTGTATGAAGGCAACCTGAACTATACTGGTTTTCGGAATACCATCCTGACTGTTGGCTACTTCCAGCCGCGCGTGACGGAAGAAGATTCCGAAAGCTCCAACGACTTCTTTACGCTTGAACGTCCGAGCATTACCGACATGGTGCGTAACATCGCCGCGGGTGATGCCCGCTTCAGCGTTGGTGGTCTGCACTATGAAAAGCGCTGGTGGATTGCAGGCTATTTCACCGGTCAGGAATGGGGTCACCGCAACGCATCTGACATGAGCAGCACGTATTACGGTGGCGGCAGCGGCTCGACAGTGGACAGCCAGACGGGTGCAACCCTGCGTGTTGCCGGTCGTCCTGTTGCGACCAAAAACTGGGATGTGCATATGGGCGCTTCCGGGATTTCTGCCTTCCGTCTGGCCTGTAACTCCACGGATGCGTATCACTGCTCACGCTCCACATCTTTCGGTCAGCGTCCTGAGTTTGACATTGGTGAAGCCAACCTGGCTGCAACTGGTGGCATCAGCAATGCCGCACAGGTCTGGGCTGCTGGTCCGGAACTGGGTGTTCGCTGGAAGCGCCTGATTGTGAAGGGTGAATACTATCACGTGGGTGTTCAGCGTGACGCGCCGGGCCTGAAATCTGCTGGCTTCCAGGCTGGTATGGGGCTGCATCCTACACCCTGTTCGGCAACCCGCGTCTGTATAATGAAAAAGAAGGGGCCTTCGGCGCACCCGGTGTTAAGGAAGCCGAAGAATTTGATCCCGCCCGTAACCACTGGGGTGCGCTGGAAGTTGTCGGCCATTACAGTGTGATCGACCTCAACAGCCGCCTGACTGATGCGTATGCGAAGAACGTCATCCGTGGTGGTCAGCAGACGGTGTGGACAGGTGGTCTGAACTGGTATCCCAACCGCCACTTCCGCATCATGCTTGATTACAGCCACTTCATTGTGTCTCGCAGCATGCAGGCGACCAATACTTATGGCCGCACGGGTAACTCCGTTGCTGTTCGTGTTCAGGCAGGTTTCTAAAACACGGTCAGAAAGAGGCCTGACCGGGGCTCTTTCAGCACGATTGTCCTGACCGAATGATAGAAACCCCCTTCAGGCTACCCTGAAGGGGGTTTTTTTATGGTCTGATTTTTAAAATGATCTTCGGTGAAAATAGTATTTTGGAAAAAGGCTGTTATCCAACAGTCCCTGTAAACAGGGATTGGGAGGACCGCCGTGCGAGCGCCACAATGGTCAGACCAGCCTGTTCCGCCAGCCGCAAAGCGCGGGTGGTTGGCGCGGAAATAGCGACCAGCGTTGAAAAACCCGCCAGAATGGCTTTCTGCACCATTTCATAAGAGCAGCGGCTGGTAATCAGACAAAATCCTTCAGAAAAATAGACATTTTGACGAAGGCCTGCACCAATCAGTTTATCCAGCGCGTTGTGGCGGCCCACATCCTCACGGATCATGCGCAGGCTGCCGTCTGCCGCGCACCATGCGGCACCATGTACATATGCACCTGTGCGTTCAGTGTCTGATGCCCGGCCAGAGTGTTGACGGCGTGCTGGATAGCCGCAAGAGGGGTGGGGGGCATGGCGGGCACACTCGGCAGGGCCGTGTGCAGACTTTTCAGATCCTCGCTCCCGCAAACACCGCAGCCTGTCCGGCCCGTCATGGCGCGGCGAGACTGTAACAGCCGCCGGAAGTCCTCTCCGGCAATATCAAGAAAGAGGGTTACGCCATCTTCCCCGATCTCTGTTCTGACAGCTTTGATGGAGGAGGGGTGCGAGACAAGGCGTTCTGTGATGGAAAACCCATAGGCATAGTCTTCAAGATCCTGAAGGCTCGCCATCATCACCGCGTAGGGCACACTGTTAAACACAAAGCTGACCGGGGTTTCTTCCGCAATGGCCAGTGTGGTGGTCTCTGTTTCCGTCTCTGTAAAACGCGTGACAGGCCATTGGGTCATGACAAAGTCAGACATGGGTCAGGCCTCCATGGGCCAGTGCGCGGGCATAGGCATAATCATCGGGTGTGTTGATGTTGAAAAACAGATCCGGGGTGTGGTCAGGAAACACAACGTCCTGCACCCCTAGCGATGCGGCAAAACAGCGGATGCGGCGTTTGTCCGGACTGTCCGGTTGCTCAAGCCAGTGTTCCAGAGCAGGCCGGCACGCCACGGGCCAGCTTGCCACCAGATGATGCCGCCGGGTCTGTGTGACGGCAACAGCCGGCGCAGGGAGCAATTTGTGGGGCAGGTCCGCCGGGATAAACGGCGTGTCTCCGGGCACCGTGATCAGCACGGAACAGTTTAAGGTCTCTGCCCAGCGCAGGCCTTCCAGAATACCTGCCAGTGGCCCCATGTCGGCCTGGGTATCTGGTAAAACAGGCAGGTTCCACGGTGCAAAACGCGCGGCATCCCCATTGGCGCTGATGGCCAGCGCGCTGCACTGGGGGCGGAGTGCTGTCAGCACGTAATCCAGCACCGTTTGGGTCTTGGAAAGGGGGAGCAGGGGCTTATCACATCCGCCAAGGCGGGAGCCGGAACACCTGCCAGCACAAGGGCCGCAATGGGGGAGAGAGGGAGAGAGGCGCTCATACCGCGGAGCATCGGCCTGTTGCTTTGGGGAGGCAAGGGCTTTTCCGCCGCATAAAAAAAGTGGCCCGCTTGACGCGAGCCACCTGACCGTAAAGCCCAATAAACCGGACGCTGGCCGGTTTTAGCGGGGCAGGACGTTCTTATATGCCACCATGCACTGCACATAGGCATTGTTGTACTGGGTCTGGATGTCACCCTGCTGGCTGCGGGAATACGCCCCACCGCCCAGCGCGCCACCCAGAGCACCCGCACCGGCACCAATACCAGCACCTGCCCCGCCGCCCGCAGCAGCGCCCAGACCAGCACCCAGAGCCGTTGCGGCCAGACCGCCGTAAAGAGCCTTACGGTTCTGGCTGCCGGCCTGCCCCTGCACAGCGGCACTGGCCTGAGAGCGGCAGAAATTCTGCTCCTGCTGGAACGTGGCGTAATTCTTGCCCGGGCCGGGCAGCACCATGGCGGTCGGGCCCATCGGTGTTTCTGCGCAGGCAGTCAGCAGAAGCGCCGGAAGAAGAACGAGAGACGCTTTTTTGAAGCTCATGACACACACTCTTGTTGAAATTGGACACGTGTTAAACACCAGATTCTGGCATTTTTTTGAGCACAGGCAAATCATTTAATGAGCAGCCGCAGCAGCGTGTCTGTGGCGCGCGGGGCACGGCCAACACGCTTATTCCGTAAGGCTTTTCTGGCCGAGGGCCAGTGCCTCCGGGCTGCACGGCGTCTGTGCAGCGGCAGAGCAGAACCGGCTGTGCAGCAGGAGTGGCGTGCCTTCCCCCGCCTGCGCGCATGGGCCGGGCCAGCCGTAACTGTTCCAGAGACTGATGAAAAACCCGGAAGCGCACTTCTTTCTGCCCGTCCGGTAACCGCCACAGTTCAAAGGCCAGCGTGGTATCCGGGGCGGTCCGGTCGGGCTGGTCCGTAAAGGACCAGTCCAGCCCAAAAAGTGTAGCCAGCATGTCCAGTGTTGTATCGTGCCCGGCAAACAGGATCAGGCGGGCAGAGGGTGGCAGAGCCGAGCCGTCTGGCAAGGACACCGGGTTGTCAGCGAGGCTTTCAAGCAGGGCTTCAGCCAGAACGTGCCCGCGGGGCACGACAATGGCCGGGAGCCGCCTGAGCCTGTCACTCAGCAGCGCATGAGCAGGCAGAACCGTGGCGAGAAGCTGGCGCGTTCTGGCGTCCTTGTCCTCTGGTGTTAAAGCCGCGTTGGCAAAGGCGGTGGAGGGTAGATCCTGCACATATTCCAGCAGCAGATTTTCTGCCGTGGAACTGCTCAGAGTCAGGCCGCCAGTGGTGTGGGGCTGATCCTTTTTCCATGAAAGCACAGCCGGGGCTGAAAAACAGGGGCCGGTGCGCTGCTGGCACCCGGCGGGTGCAAAGACCGCCTGAAGGGCTGCCTCGGCGTGTGCTTCTGTGCTGCCCGGTGTGGTGGCCTGCTGAAACGCATGGGAGAGCGGCGGCATGACGCGCTGCTGGTCAAGGCGTGCCTGCCCGGCGGCGAGAGCATTGAACAGCGGGTCATGTTGGCCAGCGGGCAGGCTGTGCGCCGTGCCTGTGCAGCCTTGCGTCAGGGCATGGCTCAGACTATCGCCGCTTTGGCGGGTCCGGTTGTCTGCGGCATCAGCCCACACAAAAATGGCGGCGGCAGAGGCGCAGGGTGTGGAAGACTGCGTGATCAGAGGCGCGTACCAGTGGTGCAGAAACGTGCCCATCAGGGCCAGATTGGCGCGACCATGGTCCGTCAGTTCACCCGGCGGTACGGGCCAGACAGACCAGACCCGGCCTGTCTGCTTTTCCAGCGTGCTAAGGGGTTTGGTCGGGCTGCGGATGCCATGCCGGGAAACCAGCAGGACTTTTTCCAGCACCGCGGCGGAAGAGGGGGCCGCAGCCCGGGCAGGCTCGGCACGGGCGCTGAACGGCGCGGTGAGGCTGGCAGCGCAGCTTGCAAGGATCAGGCAGGACAGAAAGCGGACAGAAAGCATAAGTCTGCATAGCACAGACTAAGTGCATCAGGGGATGCTGGCCCGGCTTTCCGTTTTTGCACGCATAAGGGGCCGCACTGATGGTTCTGGTCCGGCTGCCCCCGGACAGGAATGTTCAGGTCAGGCGGGTGACCAGAAGCTGGTTGATGCGGAAGCCTTCCACGTCCACCACCTCAAACCGGAAACCGCCCGCATCCACGCGGTCTGCCTTGCGGGCCATGCGGCGCAGGCGGTGCATGACAAACCCGCCAACGGTATCAAACTGGGCGCTGTCAGGCAGTTCAATCACATGCAGTTCCCGCATGACGTCCCCGATCGGGGCGGCGCCGTCAATCAGCCAGGAATTTTCATCACGCCGCACAATGGCCTGTTCCTCAAACGGGTTGGCCAGACCATCCATGAGCGCGCCCATGATGTCCTTGAAGGTAATCAGCCCAACAACCAGCCCGTATTCATTCACAATCAGGGCAAAGCCCACGCCGTGCGTATCAAACTGGGCCAGCGTATCCCACAGGTTGAGCGTTTCCGGCACGGACAGGACATCCCGCCGCATGCGGAAAATCGGGTTGCCGCGCAGGGCGGGGCCTTCCGGAATGCTGGCCGGGTCCACCACAGAGGCCAGAACGTCTTCCGCACGGATGGAGCCAATAACCTTGTCCAGCCCGCCGTCACACAGCGGGTAGCGGGAATAGGGTTTGGCCCGCACTTTTTCATGGTTGTTTTCCGCGCTGTCCTGCACGTCCAGATAGACAATTTCATCCCGCGGGGTCATGGCGGAGGTGACGGAACGGTCCTGCAAACCCAGTACGTTCTGGATCATCTGGTGTTCCTGCTCCAGCAGCACGCCCGAGGCCGTGCCAGCCGCCAGAATGGCGCGCAGGTCTTCCGGTGTGACAGGCTCCACAGCGGAGGCCGCGGGGATTTTCATGGCCCGCAGCACAGCATCCGACACTTTGGAGAAGATCCATACAAACGGATACAGCATCCGCAGGGCCAGTTTGGGGAACCAGCCGATGGACAGAGCGACTTTATCCGGCGCGTTCATGGCGACGCGTTTGGGCAGCAGATCGGCAAACAGCACGAACAGGCCCGTGACCATAATAAAGCTGACGGCCGAGCCGGTTTTTTCCGCCAGCCCGTCCGGCAGGCCCCAGTAACGCAGCAGTGCGCCGCAGGGGGGGAGAGCATTTCCGAGCTGACAATACCGCCCAGAATCCCCACCCCGTTCAGGCAGATCTGGAGAACAGTAATAACCTGACCACTATTCCGGCGCAGGGCCAGAAAGGCCTGTGCCCGCTTATCACCCGCTTCTGCCCGGGACCGGAGGCGGACGTCCCGGGCGGCGGCAAAGGAAATCTCGGAGAGAGAAATCAGGATACTGACAGCAATCAGCAGGAAGAGGGCGAGAAAACCGGAAAGAAAAAGGATCAAGACACGCTCGGGGTTCAATAAGAAACAGCTTATTGGGCAAGGTTATACCTTCGGCCTTTTTAAAATCCTAATTTATTTTCCCGGATTTGGCCGAGCAGCCCTGAGCGCCCAGCGGCTTTGTGATCACCCTTTTCTAAAAAAGAGCGTAGTGGGGTGATCTTCAACGCAAAAAGGGCGTTGAGCGTTTTGAAGGAGAGAGACCATGTTCCCAGCCTTGCTCATCGAAAAAACGTCCGAAGGTGCCCAGAATGTCAGTGAGCAGTCTCTGTCAGACGCTCAGTTGCCCGAGGGGGATGTTACGGTACGGGTCGAGTGGTCTACCCTGAACTACAAGGATGCCCTCGCTATTACCGGCAAGGGGCCGATTGTGCGGTCTTACCCGATGGTGCCGGGCATTGACTGCGCGGGAACGGTTGAGACGTCCTCCCACCCCGCTGGTGGCTGGCCAGCGTGTTGTGCTGAATGGCTGGGGGGCCGGGGAAAATCACTGGGGTGGTCTGGCTGAACGGGTGCGCGTGCCGGGAGACTGGCTGATCCCGCTTCCCTCCGCCCTGAATGCCCGACAGGCCATGGCGCTCGGGACGGCGGGGTATACCGCCATGCTGTGCGTACGGGCCCTGATCCGTGAAGGCGTGACGCCCAAAAGCGGCCCGATTGTCGTGACGGGCGCGTCCGGTGGCGTCGGCAGTGTTGCGCTGATGCTGCTGAGCAAGCTGGGGTATGAAGTGACGGCCGTAACCGGCCACCCGGAAGAAGAACCGGTGCTGCGGAAACTCGGGGCTTCGGATATTCTGCCGCGTCAGACGCTGCTGCGGATGACACGGCCTCTGGAAAAAGCACAATGGGCTGGTGCGGTCGATGTGGCCGGGGGAGCCGTGCTGGCGGCCCTCTGTGCGTCCATGAAATATCAGGGTGTGGTGACGGCCTGTGGTCTTGCGGCGGGCATGGATTTTCCGGCAACGGTTGCGCCGTTCATCCTGCGTGGGGTCACGCTGGTGGGGATTGATAGCGTCTATTGCCCGAAGGAAGAGCGTCTTGCCGTATGGCAGCAGATGGCCGACCTGATCGACCCCGAAAAGCTGAACGGTATTCTGACAGAAATCACGCTGCCGGACGTGAAGCAGGCTGCGGCGGATCTTCTGGACGGCAAAATCAGAGGCCGCATTCTGGTCAGACTGGCTGCCCCTGAAAACGCCGGGTGAGGGCGCGCAAGGCAGACATAAAAAATACCGGGAAAGCGGCTTTTGCTTCCCCGGTATTCTCAACCGGTCGTCTAAAAACGTCACTGCTGGAAATCAGGCTTCCAGACCACCATCTACCGGCAGGGCTGCACCGGTGATGTATCCCGCCTGCGGGCTGGCGAGGAAGGAGACCATGCTGGCAATATCCTGCACGGTGCCGTATTTGCCAGTGGCCACAAAGCTACTGATCAGCCTGGCAACGTCGCCTGTTGCGGGGTTCATGTCCGTATCAATCGGGCCGGGTTCCACCACGTTGGCGGTAATGCCTTTGGGGCCGAGGTCCCGCGCAACGCCCTGTGCAAAGCCGCGCAGAGCTGCCTTGGTAGCGGCATAGAGAGAAATACCGGGGAAGGGCGCGCGTGCGCCAAAAGCGGACCCGATGAAAATGATACGCCCACCTTCCTTCATGTGCTTCACCGCTTCCATGGTTTCCACCATCACGGCGCGCACGTTCAGGTTCAGCACATGCTCAATCTGCTCAACGCTCATTTCGCCAATCGGGCCATACGGATAAGTCCCGGCGTTGCAGACCAGCGTATCAATGCGGCCAAAGTTCTTAAGCGTTTCAGCAACGCCTGTCTGGTTGCCTTTCACCGTGGTGCCGTCCGCCTGAATACACAGGGCTTTACGCCCCTGCGCGCGGACCTTGGCGGCCGTGGCTTCGGCTGCGTCTGCGTTGCGGGCATATGTCAGGGCGATATCAAACCCGTCTTTAGCCAGAGCTTCCGCAATACCGGCCCCGATGCCGCGGCTACCACCAGTGATCAGTGCTACACGTTGTGTCATGCTCAGAACTCCTGTTTGAAAAAAAGGAAGGGGACGAACGCTCAGGCCTGCGGGAGGCCGAGCATGAGGGCAATATTCTGCAACGCCGCGCCGGAGGCCCCTTTACCAAGGTTATCCAGCCGCGCTGTCAGCACAGCCTGCCGGGAATGGGGGGCGCCATGCACACGCAGTTCCATTGTGTCACGCCCCGCCAGAGCCTCTGCCGAGAGTTTTGGCTCCGCGGCCAGCACATGCACGCGGTCCTGCCCCGCATAACGGGCCGCCAGTGCGGTGTGCAGGTCAGCCACCGTCACGCCGCCATTCAGGTCATCCAGATGCAGGGGGATGGAAACAATCATCCCCTGTGCAAAATGCCCGACAGACGGCACAAAAACCGGGCGGCGCGTCAGACCGGCATGCAGGTGGATTTCCGGCACATGCTTGTGCTCCAGCCCGAGGCCATAGAGTTCAAAAGCCGGGCCGCCGTCCCGCGTATGCGCTTCAATCATCGCGCGGCCACCGCCGGAATAGCCGCTGACCGCATTTACACACACCGGATAATGCGGCTCCATAATGCCCGCCTCAATCAGCGGGCGCAGAAGTGCTATGGCTCCCGTAGGATAGCAGCCGGGGTTTGAAACACGGGGGGCAGCCTGAATGGCCTCGCTCTGTGCGGCAGAAAGTTCCGGAAAACCATAGACCCAGCCCGGTGCTGTACGGAACGCCGTGCTGGCGTCCAGAACGCGGGGGGCGTTTTCCCCGAGTGTTTCGGCGATGGTCACCGCCTCACGGGATGCATCATCCGGCAGGCACAGCACCACCAGATCCGCCGCCGCCATGGCGTCCTTACGGGCCGCCGGGTCTTTGCGGCGGGTGTGGTCAATGGAGTGGATGCGCACGGGCAGGGCAGACAGACGGTCCCGAATACCCAGACCGGTGGTGCCTGCTTCCCCATCGATAAAAATAACGGGCTGCTGTGTCATGCCTTTATCCTCCACCCTGATACCGGGAGGCTCCCTGTCTCCGCCCTGTCCACGGAGTTGTGGCGTGCGGGCTGTTCGGTCTCTCTGCTTCCGCATATACGGGGTAAGTCCCTTGTGGCGGAAGGGGGATGCGTGAAAAACACCTTGCCGGTGCAGGGCTGATATGCGGGAAAACACACAGAATTGAAGGGAGCGCAGGGGGGAATGGTCGCAAAAAATATCGTCAGTTCAGGGGCTGTTTTGCCTGAAACACTCGGCCAGACGGATGCCGCCCGTGAGCTGACGCGCCTTGTGGCGCTGATGGCCCGCCTGCGGGACCCGGAGCATGGCTGCCCGTGGGATAAAGAGCAGACGCATGAAACCATAGCCCCCTACGCCATTGAAGAGGCGTATGAGGTTCTGGACGCCATCCAGAAGCAGGACTGGAACGCCTTTCCGGATGAACTGGGGGATCTGCTGTTGCAGGTGGTCTATCAGGCGCGTCTGGCGGAAGAGGAGGGGCATTTTGATTTTGCGACTGTTGCCCGCCTGATTACCGAGAAAATGATCCGCCGCCACCCGCATGTGACGTTCGGGCCAGATGTGCTGGGTGCCGGGCAGCAGGAAACTGCCGTCCAGACAACGGCCGACGCGATGCCGGGACAATGGGAGCAGCTTAAAGAAAAAGAGCGACAGACGCTGAGCGCGCCGGGCCAGAAATCCAGTGCGCTGGCCGGTATTCCTCCCGCTTTACCCGCCTTGCTGCGGGCCTCAAAAATTGCGTCTCGGGCGGCCCGCGTCGGGTTTGACTGGCCGGATGTGCAGGGCGTTGTGGCCAAGGTGCATGAGGAAATGGAAGAGTTTGCTGTGGAAATGCAGGCAAATGACCGCGCCAGAATGCAGGATGAACTGGGCGATGTCCTGTTCTCGCTCGCCAGTCTGGCCAGACGGCTGAAGCTGGACCCGGAGGCCTGCCTGCGTCAGGCGTGTGACAAGTTTACCCGCCGCTTTCAGGCAGTGGAGGCGGAACTGGCGGCAGAAGGCCGGTCCATGCAGGATGAACCGGTGGCGTATCTGGATGATGTCTGGAACCGCGTTAAAAAGCGTGATGGCTGAACGGGGACTTTAAAATGTAAAAAACCGGCCCCCTCTGTGGAAGGAGCCGGTTTTTAGCATGTGGACAGAGGGTGGGCTAATCAGTCTTTGGACGGGGCTTCCGTGCCTGCGGTTTCAACGCCGCCAGCCAGATAGTCCATCAGCCTGCGGGAGAACGCATTCACGTCTTTCGGTGGCTCACCATTCTGGATGCTGGCAACATCCAGCAGGATATGGGCCAGTGTATCCACAGATTTTCCGTCTTTAACCAGCCCAGCCAGATGGTGGATGATCGGGTGGGCCGGGTTGAGTTCCAGAACCGGGGTAACAGGCGGCAGGCTCTGGCCGCTGCGCTGCATGAGCTTTTGCAGTTGCAGGTCCGGGCCGCCTTCCGGTGCTGTCAGCACCATGGCGCTGTTGACCAGACGGTCTGTGGCGCGAATGTCGGACACGGTTTCACCCAGCGCGGTTTTCAGCGCAGGACCAGTGTTTCCATGTCGGCTTTTTCTGCATCGCTTTCTGCTGGCGCGCCGAATTTTTCAAGGTCCGTCTGGCCCTGTGCCACATTGCGCAGGGCTTTGCCTTCATACGTGCCCAGACGTTCCGGCCAGAAGGAATCCACCGCGTCAGACAGCAGCAGGACTTCCACGCCACGCGCCCTGAAGCCTTCAATCTGCGGGGATGCTGCCAGTGTTTCAGCGTTGTCGCCCGTCAGATAATAAATGGCGTCCTGCTCGGGCTTCATGCGGCTGATATAGGCATCCAGAGAGATCAGCCCTTCGGCAGCACTGGAGCGGAAGCGGCTGAGGGCTGCAACCTCCGTGCGGTGTGCCGGGTCATCCCACATGCCTTCCTTCAGCACCGGGCCGAAGTTTTCCCAGAAGCTGGCATAGGCCTCTTCATCCTTGGCGCGGGTTTTCAGTTCGCCCATCACCTTGTTGGTCACGGCCTTGCGGATACGGGCCAGCACCGGGGTGGCCTGAAGCATTTCCCGCGAGACGTTCAGCGGCAGGTCTTCCGTATCCACAACGCCCTGCACAAAACGCAGCCATGTGGGCAGGATCTCGGCTTCATCCGTGATGAACATGCGGCGGACATGCAGCCGGACGCGGCTTTCGCGCGTCTGCTCGGCAAATTCAAACGGGCGGCTGCCCGGTACAAACAGCAGGGCGGAGAATTCAATGGTGCCTTCCGCGCGCCAGTGCAGCGTATCCCACGGCGTATCGAAATTATGGGTCAGGTGACGATAGAACTCGTTGAGCTGATCGTCCGTAATTTCGCTGCGCGGCTTGCGCCACAGGGCCGTGCCCTCGTTCGCGGCTTCTTCCTTGCCGTCTTTTGTAATGGTGACAGGCCATGCAATATGGTCAGACCATTTGCGGATAACAGCTTCCAGACGCCAGCTATCAAGGAACTCGTCTGCATCTTCCTTGATATGCAGCGTAATGTCCGTCCCGGCTTTTTCCCGCGTGGCGGGGGCCAGCGTGTAGGAGCCTTTGCCGTCGGACGTCCAGCGCCAGGCCTCGTCCGAGCCTGCGCGACGGGAGACGACGTCAACCTTGTCCGCCACCATAAACGCGGCATAAAAGCCCACGCCAAACTGGCCAATCAGGTTCGGACGGTCTTCCGGCTTTGCACTTTCCAGCTTCTGGCCAAAGGCCCGTGTGCCGGATTTGGCGATTGTGCCCAGATTGGAGACCAGCTCTTCCTTGCTCATCCCCGCGCCATCATCGCTGATGGTCAGCAGGCGGGCGTCTTTTTCCGGGTTGATGCGGATTTTGGCATCTTCCGGCAGCGCGCGGGCACCATCGGTCAGAGCCTCAAAACGGCGGCGGTCTGTGGCATCGGCTGCGTTGGCAACCAGTTCACGCAGAAAAATTTCCCGTTCGGAATAGAGCGAATGCACAACAAGGTCGAGCAGCCGCCCGACTTCCGCGCTGAATTCCCGTGTTTCGCTGCCCTGTGCGGGCGTGGCGCCCGTGGCTGTTTCAGTCATCTCATTCCCCGCATTCATGCGTCATACTGCATCATGAGCGCAGCAGCCTTTGCCTTCAGGCCAAACGCTGCCACCTCCTGCATGAGCTAAGAAATGAGATGAACGGGAGATTTTTTCAATATCTCCCGGTGCAGAATGTTATCGGTTTTTCAGGGTTTCAGCCGTGCATTTGCCCGTACGGAAGAAGGACCATTCCTCGCAACTGTTGCCATCCGGCATGTGACAGATGCCATACTGCCCGCCAGAGGCCCCGGTGCGGATTTCCAGCTTGCCGCCTGCGTTGATGCAGTGGACGGAGGCCGGGTTTGCCATGCCAATCAGCTTGCTGCGCTGCGGGGAGGTCGCGGCGGGTGTGGTCGTCGTGCCTGTGGCAGGGGCTGTCTGGGTGGTCACGCCCTGTGGCAGAGCGGTGCCGGAGTTGGAACCGTTTGCAGGCTCCCCGGCTGTGGCGGGGGCCGTC
>NZ_BAJW01000014.1 GCF_000613905.1 Acetobacter persici JCM 25330 | reverse complement strand
TTCGCTCGGGTCCACATCCCCAGCTTGAATCACGCCCAAGCCACCGCATCAACACATTCTCAAACAGGCTCTTAGAAGTGCGCACCCAGTTGAAGCTGGAAGGAGCGACCCAGAATGGCTTCGTATTTTTGCGAGTTCTTTGTCTGATGTTTCGAGCGAGCGCCAGAGTTCATTTTGTCCGATGATCTGCCTGACATTGAGGGGAACCCATCGCCTGAGATTATAGACAGTTCCGATTCTGACCAGTTTCATATGTTGCCACTGTAGATATCCGCTGTAGAAGATTAGCGGTAAGGTTTGTGGATAACCTCGAAAATATCTAATTAAAACAATATGTTATAAGGTTGTGCGAACTGCGGGACTCGAACCCGCGCGCTTCACTCGCAACAAATCAGACAACCCATTGAAACAGAGTAATAATTTCAGACGAAATCATCCTTCGTATGGTGACTGCGGGTTCACACTGCGGGCAAACCCGTGGGGCAGTCAAGAGAGGGGTTTGTCTGGCCTCTGGTGAAGATATGATGTATATACGACGTATAAACTCTAACTAAGGAAAATCATCATGCAGGGCGTTGTCAGGAAATGGGGGAACAGTGCAGCCATTCGTCTTCCTGCTGGTGTGCTTGAAGCCGTCAGTCTGAAGATCGATCAGGCTGTTGATGTGCGGGAAGAAGATGGGCGCATCATCATAGAACCGGTCAGGGCGGTGCCTCTTAAACTGGAAGAGTTAGTGTCAGGCATTACGAACGAGAACCGCCATGATGAAATGGACTTCGGTCCATCTGTTGGTGGTGAAAGCTGGTGAGTGTCAAAGCAACGAGTGTCTGGGTTCCTGATTGCGGGGACATTGTTTGGCTGGAATTTGATCCGCAGGCGGGCAGGGAACAGGCCGGGCATCGGCCTGCTGTTGTGCTGAGTTCTGCCAGTTATAACGCTAAAGCCGGAATGATGCTTTGCTGCCCGACAACAACCAAAATCAAAGGCTATCCTTTTGAAGTGGCTCTGACTGGAAAAACTGCCAGTGTGGCTTTGTCAGATCAGGTCCGAAGTCTGGATTGGCGCGTGAGAAAGGCAAAGCTCAAAGGCAAAGTTTTACCAGAAGAGCTTGAGGCTATTCGGCAGCGTATCAGATTGTTGGTTGGGTGATAATAAAGCGGAGAGTATATTCATTTCGTAATTTGGGAGATCTTTGATGATCCGCGTTTATAAATATTTGCACGTGTTTTGTTTATTGGCTTGTTTAGGATGCATTCCTTTGCAAAAAGCATATTGGACGGGACAATCTAATAGTGTTTGTATTAGGGAGGGATTTAAAGAAACACAAGGATGTATAAAACAAGATGGAGAAATGTTGAAAGCTCAAGAAGCTGAAATGCAAGAAAATAATAGTATAAAAAGATGGAAGCTGAGTATCAGGCGGATCACGAAAAGGAGGAGAAAGAGGAGTATAAGGCAAACCATCCTATTAAACACAAAGTTGATAATAATTATTATTCCGGAAATATACATTATACTGATAAAGTTGTTGATTTATGGAATAATTCTGAGGTTTCTGTTAGAATATTTTCTGATATTAATGCAGGGTTATCTTATAAAGAAGCGAAAAGAAAATATTTGGTTTGTGAGATGTTGGCTGGATCATCATTCGACGCAGAAATGGTAGTGCCAGGCACTGCAATGTATCAAGGGAGAGTGCGGACAGGAAACTGCGCAAATAAATGGGGATATATTAGAACTTTTGATATTCCTTAAACATGTAATTTGGCGTGTTTAAGGAATATGCATGAGACGTTTTTTGATTTTATGGATGATAAATTTCTTCATTTTGGCAGTTAATCTGTCCCAAGCTAGCAGCGCGTGTTGTCTGTCCAATATGAATTTTCCAAATATCGACAATACGAATGTGTTGATTGGTGATTCCATAATTTTTTAATAAATGACAATAGTTTCGAAGCATCTGATCACCTCCATAATTTGTCGACAACATTCCTATTGTCCATGGAATAGGAGCCCATTTATCTGGGTCATGATATAGATCGAGAACATTTGGAGATGCTCGAATGGCTTTTTGGGCTGCGTCTGTGTCTGCGTAAGCAGACTGAGTTAAGCTCAGCATACCAAATATAAAAGAGAGAGTTGTTTTTTGAATGATAGAAAACATGTATTTCATTTTTCTGTTTTGATGGGGTCAACGGGGGAGATTTCTCCCCCTTGCCAGATGTTGAATGCTATCTTGGGTAGCCATTTGACACTGCTGGCTCCCTTTTAAAACGTTCCCTTTTTGAAGGCTGTTTCCGGGTAGCTTATGGCCTCTATAGTTTGCAGCAAATTGGCTGTTGAAATGCCGGTCAGATAGGTCGTGGTGCCCTGACTTTTGTGGGTTGCTTCATGACCTAACAGGCGGTCTATCCATATTTCTCGAATGTCGGCTTGGGCATTTCTGAGCTGGGTCGAGACTGTGTGCCGGAAAGAATGGAAGGTAATTTCAGCGGGCAGGCCGATACGGGTCTTGAGCAATGAGAAAGCCCTGCCAAGGCTTGCGCCCCTGATGCCCTGTTTTGAGGTTTCCAGACCCGGAACGAGGTACGGGCCGTCAATGGTATCCTTAAGGGCCAGCACACCTGCTTCAATCAGTTTTGAATGTACGGGCACAATGCGGGTGCCAGCTTCTGTCTTGGGTGCCCAGCCGGTTTCGGTGTGAGCCCGGATAAGGAAACAGGGGATACCATCGACAGTCTGGAGGTCTTCCTTGCGCAGGGTGCAGATTTCACCCAGCCTCATGCCCGAATAGGCTGCAATAAGGGTGACCAGTCGGAAGGTCTGTTCTGGCACGGACGTACTATGCCATGAGGCAGAGGCCAGCAAAGCGAGTTCCTTTGTCGTCCAGCTTCTGCGTATGGTCTTTTGCCCATTCTCGAAATTCCAGCCTGTCCACGGGTTACGTGTGACCAGTTCCCGCTGGTGTAACTGGTTCCAAAGCGCAGAGAGGCGCATCATGTGGTTTTTCACACTTTTCCCGCTCAGGGTTGGTAAACCTTCCGCTTTGGCTCTCTGTGCCTCTTCCTCAAGGGTAAGAGTGCTTTTGCGTTTGCCTAGTGAGGCTGGCAGGGAAAACAGGAGGTCTCGGAAGGCTCCGGCCTTCTCGCCGCCGATAATGGACACAGGTGCATCGCCAAAGGCTTGCAGGAAGAGGTCTACAGCCGTTGTGTGGCTTTCTTGGTATCTGCGCTGGCATGGAGATTATCCAGCACAAAGCGTTTTAAAGCACCCGAGAGCATCAAGGGAGCCACTTTAAGTGCTTTGGCTGGTTTATTCACTGTTCGGGGTTTGGGCATCGGTGCTGACACTGGCACAGACCCCACTTCCCGAGCAGATGAAGGCAGGTTCACGCTCTGCAAATCCCGCAGTGCAACCCGCAGTCCCTCAAGCAGGCTTAAAGCGTCTGGCTCAGCCAGAACAGACTGAGCCTGAGAGAACAGTTCTGTGGTTCTGGCATGAAGGATTGAAGCGCGTTTGCGGGCTTCGTTCTGATAGCCGGTTTTTAAAGAAACCCAGATTTCCCGCCGGTTTAAGGCTGCTCGCAGTGCAGGGGGAACGATACGGCGGAAGTGGTAGGTAGTGCCTCGGACACGGAGCATAAAATCTTCCCTCGGTGGGGAAGGACGATGGAGCAAAGACAGTCTTTGCCCCTCATTCAGCCGAAAAATCGTGCTATTTCAGGTGTCTGTGGTGCGAACTGCGGGACTCGAACCCACTGAAGTAAATCGCATAATCCGTAACATATTGTTTTAAAACAATATTCTGAACGCTTGTGTAAGAGTCTGTGTAAGACTTTGTGTGGAACCGGTCAAGATTTTTTAAGAGGATAGATGCCGTGACGCTTAAGTGGATTTTGTTAGCACGGATGCTCAGGAGGAATTGGTTTTCTCTTCCGTCAAGCAAAGTGTTATGCTCGTGAATGGATATCGAAAATATACCTTCTAAACGTGTTTATAATTGTCTCATTGGGTAGGCGGAAAGTGGACTCTAATTTGTCAGAACAAAAGCGGATATTCTCAGATTTTTTGCATGGAGATATACTGACAGAAGCTATTAAAAATCTACTTAGTGACCCAGCAGATGAAGTGCGTTGTGCTGTCGCTTTTTGGGGAGATGGTTCTTACGATTTATTAAAGAAGTGTGAATCACATAAAACAAAAATTATATGCAATTTACAGACAGGCGGAACAAATCCATTAGTTATTGAAAAGCTTATTGAAGAAGGATTTTCTGTCAGACAATATGATACTCTTCATGCAAAGGTTTATATCGCTGAAGAGGCCATTGTAGGTTCCGCTAATGCTTCGATTAATGGTTTAGGGTTGCAAGGAAAAGAACAGGCTGGGTGGCTAGAAGCTGGTGCTTTTGTTCCGGTTGAACAAGCGAAAGAATGGTTTGATATGTTGTGGGCTAAAGCTAGGCCCATAAAAGATCAAGATATTGAAAAAGCAAAAATAACTTTTCAGGCGAGAAAAAACCGGCGACCAACACGTTTGGTGCCGATATGCGCATTTGAAGATGAAAATTACCCCTTATTAGAATGGTATATCGATATTGAAGCAGATAATGATTTAGAAAAAATAAAAGACTTCCTAGGGATATCTTTGGAATCTGCTCAAGAAAAATTAGAGAAGGCCATGGAAGTCTATGGAAAAAAAGACAGAGAAATAAAGCCATACACGTGGGTTTTACGATATAAGCTAAATGAAAAAAAAGAGATATGTACAGATACAATGCCAGAATGGGAATGTATGGGAGGAATGGATTATATTGTGAAAAATGCGCGAGAAGAAAATGGTAAATGGGTTGATTTAATGTTTCCTGTAGATGATACGCCTCCGGTACCGTTTACAGTCACACCTGAATTTTCAGAAAAATTTTTTCGATTGCTAAATAATAGAGAATATAAATATATTTCAGGGGACGTGCCGAAGAAAAGTTCTTTTTTTAATGAAAAAAGAGTTCGTCTTATCAATAAATTTTGGAAAGAAATACTAAAAACATGATAAAAAATATTTTTTCATGAATGAATTCTTAGAAATCTAGAATCCTATAAACGTGAGTTTTTGAGACACCAGTTTGACGCATAATTTCAGAAACACCAAGCCCTTGACCTTTCAGGGCTTTTACCTGTTCATGGTCAATCATCTGCTTACGGCCCTTATAGACACCTTTCTCTTTGGCTTTGACTATGCCTTCAAGCTGTCGCTCCCTTCTCAATTCAGTCTCAAATTGAGCAAAGACACCAAGCAGATTCAGGAACATTTTCCCTACAGCGTTGGATGTATCTATAGGTTGCTGAGTGCAAATCAATGATACCTTTTTATCTTCCAGGTATCTGACAATATCCTGCAAATCACTGATTGATCTCGCTAACCTGTCGATGCGAGTCACCACCAACGAATCACCGGCCCTTAAAAACTGAAGCAAGGTATCCAGTTCTTGCCTTCCTTCCCGACTGGTTCCAGAGACCTTTTCACCTCGGATAATTTCACATCCTGCTTTTTGGAGTGCTGTTTCCTGTATGGTCAGGTCTTGGTCTGATGTGCTTACTCGTGCATATCCGTATTTCATACCTTTTGTTCCTTATGGGTTATAGGGATGGCGGTACTAACCGCTCCCTAATTCCATTATAGGCCCAAAAGGCACATAATACCGGGGTAGGGGGCTATGTCCCTTTAGGGACTACCTAAACGTATCAATTTAAAATTGGATACTATGAAGCACTCTAAAAAACGCTTTTGTTTTAGAGAAAGAGACATATGCATGTGATGTTTCTACTTGAGAGCTTCTTCATTAAAGGGTATAAAATATCATTCATAAATAACATATATTCACTTTCTATATTAGCACGCACTTGAAAAAGCATAAACTTGCATTTCCATGCGAATTGACCTAGATAAACCATCTAAGTCTCCGTATAAACTTTTGCTATTCAAATTCATTTTTCGAAGTAAAGCAAAAATTTCTCGATATAAAGAATGTGGTATGATAAATTTTATGAAGGAACAAGTTTCGTATATATCTAAATTTAAAGCATCTTCTATTTTTATTTCCCTATTTCCGGACATCAAAAAAGAACCAGCTTGGCGATCTAGTCGGACATTTAAGATTTCAGGTTCTGTAATCCAAATAATATTATGTGATCGCAAATCAACAAAGTCATCAAATATTAGATCTTGTTTTTCTGATAAATCATCTAATGAGTATTTAAAGTCAGAATTGTATTTTTTTATATGTGCTAGTGATTTTGTTAGGTAATCTTCATAATTTATGGCAAAAATAGAAATATCTTTTCCTAGATATGGATTATAACTTTCTAGTGCAAAATATAATGCGACGTATGGACTAGATGTAAAGTCTAGTAATCTAGTAGGAACACCATAATGTTGCATAGCTGATAACCAAGATAACTTAGATGTTGGGCATGAATTCTCTTTATCATATATTCTAAATTTCGATTTAAACTGTTTTAAAGAAAAATCTTCAAATTTTTTTACGTTTTCATGAGACCATGAAGAGGAGATTGTTCTCTCCAAAGAAGATTGAAGAGGCCATTCTGCATTTGCTTGGCCTCTGTAAATATAGCAATTTTCTAGAGAATCTAAACTTTGTATTAAATCATTGATATTATCTATGTTACGGCACTGCATCATAACGTAACCTCATATATATACTTGTTATTTTTTGTATGATTTTTTCTGGGGATGTATCACGGGGAAATGATTGTTTTAGTGCATTATCATGAAGAGAAATCTTTCTTGCATGTTCTTTGGGTTTTCGTTGAATTCTTGCGCTAACGGTATTACCTGTTGAAGCAGAACTTTTTGCAATCTCAGCGACAACATCACTATCAAGGTCATTTCCTTGAATGGTTGCTTTCCCCTTTTGACCATGCGCTTCAGCAAGCAGTTGCGCTAAAGGTTGTTGAAAATGCCTATCTGCATCGAAGGGATTGGGAAGCCCGAAAGACGCAGTTAGACTAAATATTCTGTATGCAGACTGTATTTCTTTAATGAAAGTTTCAGGATTTGGAATTGGCAGTATCTCTATTTTTATTCCGTTTCGCACAATCGAATATGATAGAGATAGAGTTTTTTCCAATTTTTTTGATATTTCTTTTGTATCTTTTCCCAATGAATATTTCCCTGCAATTGCTACAAGCCCAATTTCTGCATCAAAGACGCAATGGGTGTAAGGGCTTTCATCTTGCTCTTCTTCTAAGAATTCAGCCTGCGTTTCATCGAATTTCTCCACTTTTCCTCTTGTGGTTCGACCAAAAGCAAAATAACCGGTATAATTTGAAAAATATTTGAGATTTCCTATATGCCAACGAAAAATTTTACCTTCATCATGAAGATAATTATTGGAGACTAGGTCATTTAGAGATAAAATAAAAAAATTTTCATTTTTTTCAATTTCAAGAGGCAATAACCCTTGACGTGGTTTTATAAATTTTACTCTGTAGATGCTAAAATCAATATTTTTTTTTCACTTTAAAAATCCAACTACTAAAAGATATTAGCCTTAAAAATTTTATAACTAAGGAAAACACACTACCATATTGATCGCGAAAAACAATTGTCCCAAAATCACCTGTTTTTGGAATATGCATTATTTGCATGGCGTATGTTTAATAATGCATGGCTGATACAGGGGTTATGGGACGCCTTCCAGACTGTTCATAGCTCTCCATGCCGTCATACGTGATACCTGAAGCAGTTCACTAACTTCACGGGAGGACAGTCCTCTTTGCTTCATAGCGCGTGCCTGAGCCGTTTTTTCAGGCGATAGAGTGGAACGTCTTCCGGGGCGTTTTCCCTTGGCTCTGGCGACATCCAGGCCAGCCATGATCCGCTCACGAATAATGTTGCGTTCAAACTCCGCGAAACCAGCGAGAAGCAGAAGGAAAAGGCGACCACCAGCGCCTGAGGTATCAATCCCGAGGTTAAGAATACGCACAGCAATCTGCCGTTTTTTCAGTATGTCTATTAAAGAAAGAACATCCACCGCATTACGGCCAAGCCTGTCGAGTTTGGCAACGGTGAGTGTATCGCCAGCCTTCAGTCTATGAACCAAACGGCTGAGTTCTGGTCTCTGCTTCCACGAGGTAGCACCTGAAAGCGTCTCCGTAATGATGAGGTTGGGTGGTATCCCTTCCTTCTGGAGATCGCTGGTCTGGCTGTCGGTGCTCTGTTTTGTCGTGCTGACTCTGGCATATCCATATCGTGTCATTGTTCCTCTCCCTTATTGATACATGATTTTGGTATCCGTTCTCTTGTTAGGATGCTTAAGGAGAAGTGTAACAAAAACAGGTGTTTAAGGGATAACATCCGGTGGATTTTTCCGGGATTTCCGGGGGTGTTCATAGGATGGAGACATGACAATGACGATGAAATCCCGCCAAATTCTGCGTATTTCGTAGTTTCCTATGGACATTGAAATTCTGGGCCAGACGTTCTGGCTCAATGGAATCAAGGGAACTGTAAAAGACGTTCGGAAATGGACATCGACTACAGTGCAGTCGACTGGACAGGGTACAGTCCTAAAGTTAGCTGATGGTGTTTATCAGGCAAATGGCCCGCAAATTTCAAGCACGACCCATGAGCATCAAGATTTTTGGATAGTTTCTTCCGGTGGTCGACAGGAGAAAATCGAAGTAAACGGGGACATTGGCAATGGTCAAACAGTATTGGTGGTATGGGGAAGCGTTAAGGGTAACAATAACGGATATAATTTAGTCGTCAGAAATTTCACGACCAATAAAGGGTGGAACCTCCTTAGATGTTTGCCAAATTCAATTGCTTATAAAGGCTGTAAACAGTTAACGATAAAATATCTGTTGTATATTTTTGCACCATTTTTGATTTTGTTTTTATTAGGTGGAATTGGTGATACCAGTCCTTTTTTAGCAATCGATTTTTTTGTTGTGTTCCCAATTTTAATGTTTGTTGGATATCGAAAACGCAACAAAATCATATGGAAAAATTACAATACGGCCATGGCTTGCATCAATCAGGCCATTAACAACAATCATCAATTTGTTAAATCTCTGGAAGCATGATGAAGAAAATTCTTAAATACTCAGGTTTTGTATGTGCATTAAGTTTGCTGACGGCTTGTAGTGGTGGGGAGCCAACAAAAGATGAAGTCATGGATTATTTTATTCAAAAAAATCTGAATATGAGGTTTATGTTTCAACACCCATCAGATGAACAACGCGCTCAAGTTATTGAATTAGTAAAGAAAGGGTTAGATATACAAAGCTACAATTGCAAGGCAGTTGAAGGGTTTCAGAAAGTCTGGGATTGTAAAATAAATTTCATTGCTGAAAACAAGCCTGGAACTGGTACCGTTCGTTTCAATCGAGATGAAAGCGGAAAAATACACGGGCAAGAATAATGCTATAGAGTTATTTTAATGATGAATTCTTCAGAAGGACCAAGAATGCAACGCTGGCTGATTTGTGGGGCGATAGCTTCTTTGATTTTTGGATACTGGCCAGCAATGGCAGATTCCACAGTCGCAAATTTTCTAAATCATATAAATGCAGGGCAACCCAATCCCGAAGCGGGCTTTGAAGATTACCTTAAGGCCACTCGAACAAGCCATCATCTAATATGGACAAAGACACTTGCGGTATCCTGTCCGGTTCATATCAGGGTCATTCCGAAGCATATGCAGGATGATACGATGAAGTGTGTGAAATCGTACCTCATTCCTGATCTGCCTTCAGGCAGTGAGTTTGCATTCATTCTTGATAAATACGTTTTTACTTTCTTCAGTAATGAGCCGTTGCCAAATCTCTATTCTAACAAAGGCCCTCAAACAGTTAGCATATACAAGATGGCTCAGTATGAGAGAGATATGCCGGGGAAGCCTCATCAGCATTCCGGGGTGACTTGGAACGCTTCAGGAAGCTGTGTTGTGACTGATTCAAGCCACCTCACCTGCTCATCAAGTGACGGAAAGGTGGAGATTGCAATTCAGCAAACAATTGGTGCTCCTCCTCTCAAACAATAATTTTTATGAAGTTACAGGATAAAGTTTTTATCCTGTGATTTTAATCAGAAGGTAAGGCTTCATCATGGGAATCCATCTGATGCGCTACATATGGTATTTGCAGGTGATCAAAAAATAATTACAAAAAACCAAACAAAAATATTGTAATATTACAAAAAATATAGTATAAGAATTTTTACCGGCACAAGAGACCGGGAATATTTGGAATTTATGAAAAAGGAAAATGTTACACGTATTCAGTCAATGATTGACCGGATTAAAGCTCCTGATTTTGATCTGTCAAAGTCTGATAATTATATTAAAGAAATTAGCGAAATATGCCCTCTCCTAGAAGCAATTGAGGTTCTTCGATCACTTCGGGACAAGGCGATTTATGAAAAAAAAGATCAACCAACCAAGGCAACTCTAAACTGTCTGACACATATTGTTGGATGGACAGCATTTCCGACAGAAGTGCAAGCACATTTGCGTAGCGTTTTATATGAACTGAACAAACTTGATGACGAATGTTCTATTCTGTTTAAGGATTTGATGGAACGTGGACTATATCAGGTTCGATCAACATCCACAGGACAAAAATATATAGAATTCTGTCCGATGACTGATGAGGATGTTAAAAAAATCTCAAGAGCCAAGCTCTTGCAGATACGAATGAAGAAGCTATCTGACATTATTGTCAGTTATGATGATTCACTAAAAAAGTTTCCAAAGCCTGAGTATGGATATGTTTTTTCTGATCATTCTAAAATTTCTCCAAACCTGATTATTACAGATGAAGACCCCATGGAATTTCTTTCCCGCTGGATTAGCGAGAATGGAAGATTTTAATGGGACGCAAACCCATATTTGAGAAACCCATGACACAGGTAGAACGTAACAGGCGTTATCTGGATAAGCTGAAATCACGGGCCAAAAAGAATATTTCCGGAATTGAGCTGGTAGAGAATAAGAAGGATGCCGATAATAATATATTAAATTCATACCGGTATAACCCCGGTGTGTTACGTTATTGAATAATACGAATTCCTGAAATCCGTTATAATATGAAACCTGTATTATAATACTATTGCCAGGCGTGGACTACGTTGACCCGTTCCACGGTTCACTCCGTCCAGACTGGCAAGGGGTTTCACCCCGTTGACCCCATTTGAGTGCAGGAATTTTATACAATGAAAAATAACACATTAAATAAAGGCAAAGCAGGAAGGCCAAATATGAGACGAATGGAAACACGCTTGTCCATTCGTGCGAACCGTGAAGAGCTGGAGGCATGGAAGCAAACCGGACGTGAAGCCGGGTTTCATAATCTCGCCAGTTATTTCCGGTCTTTGATGTCTTCCAGATATTTTGTGAATAACGAAAAAAAACATCTTCTGGCAGAGTTGAATGAAGCCACCAATCAGGTCGCACGATGTGGGAATAACCTGAATCAGATAGCCCATCATCTGAATGCTGGTGGACATGAGGACGCATCACGAGCCGTTTCTGAATGTCGTGACATCATCAAGACCATGAAGCGTATTATCATGGATATTCGAAGATGATTATCAGCTCAGAGCCTCTTATTGCCTCTCGTGGGTGTGGGGAGACCTGTGATCATGTGTTTCGTGGCTCTGGAAATGAGTCCATAGACGTGATTCAGGGATCAGAGTTTGATGTTATGCAGATTTTTGATGAAGCCAAAGACAATCACTACAAATATGCGGTGTGCCATTTTAAGATCAATCCCAAGCGAAACATTACGCATGAGCAGATGTTACAAAGCGTCAGTATGTTGGCCGTGGAATTTGGCTTTGATCCGGATACCTGCACAATAGTCAGGCATAGGAAGGCCAAGGCAGGTGAACCTGATGCGGATGAGCACTATCATCTCTATGCATCATGGCGGAATAGTGCCGGTAAATGCCTGTACAGCAGTTACATGAGAGTCAGGCAGGAAAAGATTTCACGTACGTCTGAATTCCTGTTTGGTCATGACATCGTAAAGGGACGCCATCAGGTTGCAGTTATCCGCCAGCTCCGGGATGAAGGTAAGACTGCCATGGCGGATCATATAGAGGCTCATACACCAGACCTGTATGAACCAGTGCAATCTGCTTTTACAGCTATCCAGCATCAATCAGCCTTGCGTCAGGGGGTTAACCTCGGAAAGCTGAGACAGTCCATCAGAGACTTACGTATAACCTCAGAATCATTTTCAGAAATGGTTGAGGGGTTAAGTTCTTTGGGCGTGAGTATCCAGAAAGGAGAAAAAGCCACTACATACATTATCGTGAATAACGAAAATAATAACTTTCTGGGTTCTGCAAACCGTCTGTTTGAAATGAAGAAAGGGGAGTTTGCCAACCTGTATGAAGCCTTACAGCAGGGAAAGGATACGACCTTTGTCCCGCCTGAAGGTCACAACCCCGTAAAAGCTTCTGAGATGAGCGGTGATGAGGATTTCTCTCCTGTAACTCCGGCTATCCAGGAGATTACGCCAACGCCGTCTGTGGCTAATAAGGGCATTCCATCAGGAAGTGGAGCTTCTGACATCAAGGCAGATCATTTTGCGATGACTGATGCATGTCGCGTGAACAGAAGGCTTCCATTGCTTTCCAGAATGAAGAGGCCGAGAAAAAGGCATCTATGGAAAAAGAGGCACTGGCGAACCAGCAAAAGTTTGCAGATGATCTGTTACAGATGATGTCTGACTTTGAGAAGAAATGGAAACATGTGCCCAAAGAGCCGTTTTCCGATCCTGCCAGTAGGAATCCTGTGCTGATAAAAGAAAGGCATGAGAGCATCCTGAAGCCATTGAGAGTCAGATATCATGCGGAACAGCAGAAATGGTTTAATGGCTCATCCACACGTAAGGCGCTCCATGAATTCAACAATGCCTTAAAGAAGCTGAGATATGATAGAGATGATTTTAAGGCGTTGGATATTTTGAATAATGAGAGTGATTTTTTATATTGTCTGAATTGGATGGCAGATTTCTACGTGGCTGGTCGTGAAAGAAAGCATCGGGAATGGCAGGCTGATAACTCTGTTAAAAGCTACCTGAAAGCAAAGAAGGATTTTGATGAGCTATATGGCTATATTCAGAAAACAGGAAATGTAGAACTCCTTTGGGACGCTCTCAGAAATCCTGTTTATGCATTGCAAAAAATGAGTGATGACAAAAAAATTGAGGAGACCACAATGGAGAGAGGGATAAGCAAAGAGAAAATCATATCAATGAGCGAAAAGAAAATTGTTAATAATGGCATTATAAACGTATATACATAAAGTTTTTCATTTATTGTTGATTTTAATGTATAATAATGGTAGATATAAAAAAGCCCTTGAGAGATTGGCGTCTCTAAAGGGCGGGATTGCAGGGAGGAGGAAAAGAACGCCCCCGCAAGAGGTTTTATTAGGTTAGATTGTAGATAGAGTAATTATAGCACAAAGTCAACAATAAAAATAGAATTTCTTTCTTTTCCTTCTCATGGTTTTCAAATGAAGACTTTCTGTGATCCCAATTTTTGGGAAACAGAAGATGGAACAGATATGTAAAAAAATTATTAAAGAAAATGATATTCCTGACGTAAGGGAATGCCTCAATGAAGAAAAGTTTTCATATGAAAGCTTTCTAAATCCTGACATTTCAACATTTTGGGATATTTCAAGATTCCCGAAAAATCGGGATGGTTCTGAATGCTATGTAAGCATTTTAGGATTCTGGAAAGATTTCTGGCGTCCAAAATATTATGACCCGGCTACGCAGGAACAAAAACCGGGTAACAGAATCTTCAGAAGATATTTCCCTGCGACGGAAGAGGGAATGCAGGGAATCAGGGACTTGATCGAGAGCAATAAATTTGAGGCTCTGTATCGTTCTCAGGCATTCTTTCCGAAGATTAGAAAGACCCAGAGGAAAGAGGATATTTCAGCCATATCTCATGCATGGCTTGATCTGGATATCAATAAGCTTGGTGAAAGACGTAAGCTTATCAGGGGAGACAGGGCAAAAGGTATTTTTGACAGGTGGGTTGATAATGATCACTATCGTCCTGAACTCTTTCAGGAATGGCAATCTCTGGATGATGCAGGAAAAGCTGAATGGCTTATTTCTCATTGTGTGAGTAACGAAATACCGGAGCCTACGGAAGTTGTGTTGTCTGGTGGTGGTGCCTACCTGTTATGGCAATTCACAGATACTGTATTTATCAGAAGGCGACGCAGGAAGGCCGGGCAGAAAAATCCACCTCGCTCTTATATTGATGTCATTGAGGATATTCACAGGAATCTGCGTAATCGTCTGGATTATCTGATGGCCGATATCACACCGTGTTCTGCTCAGACTGTTTTGAGGATTCCGGGGTCAATCAATTATAAATATTCTCCTTTGGGACATTCATGCCGGTCAGTGTGGTTTAACGCAGATAATCGTTATAGCTCGGATGATTTCAAACAGCGTGTTCTGGGTATTGCACCTTATGCAGGAACTGAACGATATCAGCAGGCAAAAGAGATTGATGCTATTCGTGCAAAGGCAAGAAAGCAGGGAGAGAAGACCTACAGGGACAATGCCCTGAAATGGAGCCAGAAGGCACCTCTGAAGGCTGACAGCCCTGATCATGGGAATATCGTCCAGTTTCCTGTCAAAGCCTCTAAAAACTCACCCTATAAGCAATCAAGGCGTATCATTGGTGATCTGAAGGAACTGGCAAAGCTGAGATGGGGTGGAAGTGTCATGGAAGGCTACAGGGATATGTTCTGTCATATCGCTGTTTCCATGGCGTCAGCACATTTCCAGAATAATCCTAATGAGTTGTTGCCCTATGTGAAAGCCCAGATGGAAGATATTATTCCCTCTGATTATCTGGCTCAGCATTTTGAAAGCGATAATATCACGAGCTTGAATAAACTGATGACTGCATGTGATGTGTCGGATGTGAAGCCCGGTTTTTGTTCATGGCGTTATGCCTACAGCATTGATCGGATCATTGAAAAATTGGCGATCACCGAAGATGAAATGAAGCATCTGGATTGTCTTGTTTCCAAGACCATCAAGAGAGAAAGGCGGAAACAGACTGACAAGGTTTATCAAGCCAAAAAGCGCAGGAATGCAGGGTCTGTCAGAAGAGAACACTATGAAGGGGAGGCACTGTCAAAAACAAAACCATGGGAAAAAATTGGAATATGTCGCAGGACATGGGAAAGACGACAAAAGAAATCCCAGAGAGCTTCTGTTGATAGTGACGTTAAAAGTTCTGAATTAAAACTTCTGTTAAATGTTGGGTGACTAAAATTTTTTCACCATGGTTTGCTATAGGTTCTTATTCTGTTTTCATGTGTCGCAAGTCCATCGCAAATAATATATAGGTTCGTAGGTTGGGGTGTAGGGGTATAAGTTTTCATAGACCAAAGATTTGTTATCATGTTTCCAATTTATTGATCTTCTGAATTCAGAAATTAAGGGAGAAGAGAAAAGGAAGGGGTAGGTCCAGGATGCCCCGTCCTGCTTCTCCCATGGATAAGATGCCGGCAACTTACATGAGAAAAAATTATTAAAACTAAAAAAAGTTTGTCCCTGAAGCTTATCGTCATCTTACAGCTCAAATCCTGTGGATTATTGGCATTATGATTGTTGTGGGTGAGATGGCACTTAAAACCCTATGGAAATGCATTTTATGCCTCTCCCATAAGTGTCCTGATATCCCAGAAATCCGGATACTGCATGGACTCAGCCACCTGAACGATATTTTCAAGATCGATACCATCCAGATATCGCTTTACACCTTCCGACTGGTGCCCTGACTGATGTCCGTATTCATGACCAAGAAAGTCATCAATCCAGAGTTCTCTGATGCCGGTGTCGCCTCCGGGTGTGTTTCTGAGCTGGGTGGAAACATTGTGGCGGAAACTGTGAAAGACGACGGTAGCCGATTTGATGCCAAGCCGGTTCTTGAAGGTTGAAAATTTCCCTCCAAAACCCACACTCCGTTTTTTATCTCTTCCGCTGAACGTCAGTTCGTTAAATAGATAATAATTGGCACTGTTGGCCCATTCCAGAATCCCGGCTTCAATCAGTTTCCTGTGGATAGGAACAACTCTTTCGCCAGCTTCTGTCTTGGGATTCCAGGCTTCCGCCGGTCTGTTAAGCCGGGGCCAATGTTTACAGATGTTGAAGCACCAGACGCCCTTGATGTTGATAACATCCAGCTTCCGCAACCGGCATATTTCCTCCAGCCTCATCCCTGTATACGATCCAATTCCGACAATCATGCCGAATGTCCGCTTGGAGATTCGGCCTGGTGGCCATGGGTTTTCGACCAGTTTTCTCAGGTCGTCATCCGGCCATTTTACATAGCCATCGCCTTTCTGTTTCCGTCCGAACGACCAGTCCCTGAAGATATTGGAACCCCGATCAACCTGTTCCTTTTTCTCATAGAAGGTCCACAGGATGGACAGCTTGGAGAAGTGGTTCTTGATGGTCTTGGTTGTCAGAAGAGCTTTGATCCGGTTCCGCTTTGCATATTTAATAAGTTCATCAACCGTGAGTTCCTTGGTTTTGCCCTTGCCGTAGTTGCCGGGAACCTTGCTCATCATCTCGATGTATTTATCGGCGTGCTTACTGGAATAAGTGCGGATAGGTTCATCGCCATTGATTTCGATCCATCTACGATAGACGTTAGTATCATAGCCAGTTCGCTGTTTGGCTTGGTTTTAATGTCTTTTGACGCCATGAAAGTAGAGACTGCTTCCGAGAACAGGGGAGAGGGTTTCACTTCCAGTTGTTGGAAGACAGGAGCCAATGTTTCCCGTAACAGTGCAGACTGATTTTCAAAGACCTTGATGGTCTCCTGATGACCCTGAATCCTGGACACTAGGATTTCACCTGAACGGATCAGCTTTTCCATTGCCGGTTCGGCTGTATCCTTGAGATATCCGGTGAGCGCGGTCATGCGGTCTGTCTCTTTGACATGGGACAGGAGATGTTCAGCGTTGATGGTTTTGTATTGGGAGATCAGCGACTCAATTTCGAGCTGATATGACCGGATTATGGCCTCAAGGAAATTTTTGGCATCATCATTTTCAAGATATGACCGTACGCACTCTGTCAGGCTATCTCTTGTTTCCTGAGTTCCGCTGGTTTCCGGGGGAAGGATGGAGCGTCTGAGGAGGTCAGCATAATCCTGTTTTTCCTCATCCGACATAATCCACGGTTCATGAGCCATCGCGTGTTCGATCTTTGCAAAAAGTGCCTGTGTTCGTTCGTATGCTGTGCCAGCACGGATCAGTGCAATTTTCCTTGATCTGGTGAACAGCGAAAAGCAGATTTCATTCTTTTTTACGACATCACGGAATCGTGATGGAACCCGCGTTCTGAAATAGAAACCTGTTGCCCGGCATTGGAGCATGTTCCTGCCTTGTTCATCGTCCCCCGCTAAAGCCTGTGTAAGACCTTGTGTAAGAGTTTGCGGGGTCTATGTTTCTGGAAATCCAGAATAATGAACAAAAACAATGAGTTATGGTGGTGCGAACTGCGGGACTCGAACCCGCACGCCCTTACGGGCTGGAGATTTTAAGTCTCCTGCGTCTACCATTCCGCCAAGTTCGCATCGGGGTGGCTGGGGGGTGAGTGTTGCCAGCCGGACAGGGCGTTTTACTGTGTTAGGGCGGGTTTTAGCATGTTGGGCTGTGGCGGCAAGGGGGTCTGTCGTTGGTTCGTGTGTTGCGTTGCTTAGCGGGCTCCGAGCAGGGCTGAACCGTGGTGTTTCAGCCAGTGTTCTGCGGCATGTCTGTGCGGCGTGAGCTGGTCAACCAGTGCCCAGAAGGCCGGGCTGTGATTCATATGGCGCAGGTGGGCCAGTTCGTGCGCAATCAGATAATGTCTGACAGAGGCGGGTGCCATGATCAGACGCCAGGACAGCATGATGCGTCCGGAGGACGAGCAGCTTCCCCAGCGGCTGGAGGTGTCACGGATATCCAGCCGTGTGGGGCGGAGGCCTGTGGCCTGTGCCTGCGTGCGGAGTTCCTGACCAAGGACGGTGCGTGCATGGTTTCGTAAAAAATCGCGCACACGTCTGCCGATAAACTCTTCCGTGCCACTAACAAAAATCTGCTGAGCCTCTATCCACACCCCGCTTCTCGCCGCAGGCTGATGCACAATAAGATGTGGTATGCCTCCAACCGGAATGGTTCTGCCTGCCAGAAAAGCCGGAGCATTATGCAGAGCCGCAAGACGTTTTGTGATCCAGTGCCTCTGCGTTTTAAGAAACGGCATGGCGTCCTGAGGAGTCAGGGGGCCGGGAAGAGTGACGGTCACTGCCTGCCGGAGTGGGTCAATGCGGAGAGAGACGCGTCTTGCCCGGCTGGACTGCTTCCAGAGGATTGGTACGCGGCAGTCAGGCGCCAGTTCAATAACATCCGGCGCAGAATCCACAGTGAGGATGCGGGGAGCGGTGCTTACCCCCCGTTGGGATAGAAGAGTGGGTTTTTCAGCGCGTGCCGGTGCGGACATGGCGCACGGCGGGCCGCGTTTGTGGGGTGGCTTTTTTGGGTTTTCTGGTTGGCTGGCCGGGCCATTTTACCAGATAGTCTTCCAGTGCCCCGGCCTGTCTTTCACTGATGCAGCGGCCTGCGGCAGACGCACCGGATTCAATGACGCTGTCCGCAGTTCCGGTCAGAAGAGGATGCCATGTGGGGAGGGAACGTCCTTCTGACAGGCGACGATAAGCGCAGTCGGGCGGCAGCCAGTCCAGCCCCGCGACCATTTCCGGCGTCAGCGTAATGCAGTCCTGCACTTTTCTGTGGCGCTGGGGGTAGTCCGTACAGCGGCAGGTGGAAACATCCAGCAGACGGCAGGCGACAGACGTGTAATGAATTTCGTCCGTTTCTTCGTCACGCAGTTTATGCAGGCAGCAACGGCCACAGCCATCACACAGAGATTCCCACTGCGCAGTGGTCATGTCTTGAAGGGGGGTCGTTTCCCAGAACGGAGCCGAGGATGAAAGAGACGTCATACCGCGCAGGATAAACTGGCAAGATGCCTCAGGAAAGAGGGGCTTTATGAATTCCCAGATTAATTCCGAATGTGCCAAGCACGCTCAGGGCAAAAGCCAGACACAGGCTGCCCGCCAGTGAACGGCCCAGAAGAGGCAGCCAGAGCAGACGCAGGCGAAGGAAAGGCGTGGCCCCCAGTTCCTGCGCTGTGCGGCGCCATGTGGGCGGAGCGTCTTTGAGGTGACCAAGCGGCACCAGAGAAAGAGCCGGGCCGATCAGAACACCCTGAAAAAAAGAAAGGAGCAGGGTAGGGGTGTTGGAGTGCAGCAGAAAAGGCAGCGCCAGGGCAAGGCCGGTTGCCGGGAGCAGAACCAGCAGGAGCAGCGTGTAAAGCCTTGCTCCCTGCCGTGTTGCGAGGGTTGCCGTAAGCACAAGGGCTGCGAGGCAGAGCCCGGTGAGGGCCATGAACAGGGAGTGTGTGATCAGAAACGGAAGCATGCTGGACGGCGGAAGAGTCACCGGTCTTCAGCCCAGTGCGTAAAGCGGGCGGATAAGGTGGGGAGATGCGCGCTCCAGAAGGTGTCATTTACCGCAATGGGGGGCAGCAGACGGCGGTTATCCAGAGAGCCGGAATTGATTTCCGCCAGAGAAGGCAGAGATGGCCACGCATTGGCGAAGGCCTGCTTCTGGGTCGGATGTTCCAGCCAGGCCGTGAGGGCGAGCGCCGTGTTTTCCTGCGCTGAGGTTTTTGGCACGCCCCACGCGTAGTTCACCTGAAGGCGCTGGGGCCAGTAGAGGCCAAAGCGGTCACGCTCGGCCTGCGGGGCGCTGAGAATTTCCCCTGTGGGCACGCTCCCCATCAGAGCGCCACCGCTTTTGAGAATCCGTGCAGCCTCTTCCGGGGTGGACCACCAGACGATGTAAGGGCGGAGTTGGTCGAGCTTGCGGAACGCGCGGTCTACGCCGTCCTGCGTGTTCAGAACGCGGTAGAGGGCATCAGGGGAAACGCCGTCTGCCAGCAAGGCGATTTCCAGCGTGGTGCGGGGGTCACGGCGCAGACTGCGGCGGCCTGGGTGCCGGGCGACATCCCAGAAGTCCGACCAGTCTGGCGGGGTATCAAAACGGGAGCGGTCCCACGCCATGGCAAAATCAATGGAGGCGGAAGACTGGCCACATCCGTTGGCGGAAGGGTCTGCCGGGTCCCGCACCAGAAGGCCCATCGAGCAACTGATTTGCAGGGAGCTGGTTTCCATCATCACCGCTGCCCAGCGGTGGGGCGCATTGGCCTCCTGCTTGCGAAGAGACTCGATTTCTCCATCCCATGAGGCAGGAGCCAGTGGCTGTCTGATAAGCTGGGCATAGGGTGTGAACAGCACTTTTTGCTGCGTGGCGGTAATGGCGCCCCCGAATGTCAGAATACGAACCGGCTGCACCACAGCCCGATGAAGCCGGCGTACCGTACGCGCCTCAGCCTGCGAAAAAGCAGGGAGCACCAGACTGCCGAGGACAAGCGCCGTCAGCCCGCGCCGGACCAGAGCCGACAGGGCGGAGGGACGCTGCGCGGGGGAGCGGAGGGGCGTCTGAGAGGGTGCGTCACGGAACGAAAAAAGGAACAGGGGTAGCCTCACGCGGTTGCTGCAACGGTCTAACACTACGTCTAGCCTGTTTTCTGGTCCATCGGAAAGGCGGTGGCGTTTGCTGTTTGCCAGGCGAGCAGCGCGACACGCCCTGGTTCCAGATCCCGCAGGGTATGCACGGGCGGGCGATGGGCAATGAGTTCCCCGCCATCACGCATACGGAAACGCATATGAATGGCCGTGCCCACATGCCGGGCGGAGACCAGAGTGCACAGCAGCATGTCCGGCTCTTCAGGCTGGGTGGTTACCTGACGCGGGAACATGACGGAGAGCCGGTCCGGAGGGATGCAAATGTTGGCGAGGTCCTGTTCCGCCAGCCCCGGTGCGGCCATGGCCTCCACGGTCTCACCCGTAGGCAGGCGGAGTTCGGCCATATCATCTTCAGCGTAGAGAACCTTGCCGGTCAGGACGTTGGCCTCCCCAAAGGCAATGGCCACCTGTTCATGCTCCGGGCGGCTGAGTAGATCCGGCGGTGTTGCAAGCTGAAGCAGGACACCGTTTTCCAGAATACCAATACGGTCCCCGGCCATCAGCGCCTCTGTCCGGTCCCGGGTGAGCAGCAGCAGGCTCAGACCGATGGCGCGTTGCAGTTTTTCCAGCAGCGCCAGCATGCGGGTTGTGGCGGTGTGGTCCAGCGTGCTGAAGGGGGCGTTGAGCACCAGACACTCTGGCCGCATGACGAGGGCACGGGCAAGCTGGCCGCGCACGGCCTGCTCGGGCGTCAGGCGGGCGGCTTTAAGAACGCTCCGCCCGTCCAGCCCGACGAGGGAGAGGGTTTCCAGCGTGCGGCGCTCACATTCCGCCGCGGAAACCTGTCCGGCAGCCCGGAGTGGGAACAGAATATTCTCCGCCAGAGTAAGGTGCGGGAAAAGCGGCGCGTGCGCCCCGAGCGTGGCCAGCCGACGCTGGCCCGTTGGCCGGTGCGTGACGTCCTCTCCTCCCACGCGGATCTGCCCGCCATAGCTGGGCGTGTGGCCAGCCAGAACATCTGTCAGGCGGGTGAGGTCCTCATGCCCGGTGCCGATTCCCAGCAGCGCCACACACTCCCCTTTCGCGACATGCAGGCTCAGTCCGGGGAGCGGCGGCAGAAAAGCGAGATTGTGAAGTTCTAGCGGCGGGTGCGAGCCATGCGCCGTATGCATGCAACCATATCCTTAGCGATCAGTTAGAAGAGTGTTGTCAATAAATCCAACGCGAATAGGGTGTTCCATGTCTTCTGATAAACTCAAGGATGTAAAGGCTGCCGGTGAATCTGCTGCTGAGACAGCCCGTGATGAGATTGAAGCCGTCAAGGCGCATCTGGAACGGCTGATCACCAAGCATGTGGTGCCTGCCCTGACGAATGCTGGCGGCAAAGCCAGTGATTTGACTGAAGAAGCGGTTGCCAATGCGCGCGAACTGGCCAATCATGCGCGCAAAGATATTTCCAAGCAGACGCGTGTGCAGTCGTCATGGGTGTCCATTGCCATTTCCGGCGTGGTGGGCTTTGTCCTCGGCCGGATGTCACGCTGAAGCCTCACGTGATCTGAACGAAGGTAGTCCCGGAGTCCATGCGTATTTTTGAACTTGGCAGGTCCGCCCTGCACGCTCAGTCCCACCTTATGCAGCAGATGGCCATTCGGCTGGGGAAACAGGCGGCATTTCTTGTTGCCGCTGCGGTATTCGGGTTTTTCGCCCTGATTTCCGGGCATGGACTCCTGTGGGCCCTGTTCCTGTTTACCTTTCACTGGGGGCCGGTGACGGCCGCGTTCGGCGTGTTTGCGCTGGATGTGATCTTTGCCCTGATCTGCGTCCTCTTTGGCCGTCGCTCTTACCTGACGACTGCGGAAGTGGAAGCCCGGATTGCCCGTAACCGCTGCGCCACGCAGATGCGGGAATCTGTCACTCTGGCCGCGGTCACGGCCACTGTGGCGGGTTCTCTTGGCCGCAGCGGCACCCGCAAAGTGTGGGATGTGGTGCGCCGCAAGAAGAACTGAGTCTCCATCCGCCTTTGCCCATAGGTTCCATTCCAATTTTGCATTGGCAGGGGCGGATTTTTTCTGGGAATGATTGCCCTGTGATTTTGTGAGTGTGCGAACAGTTTGCATGCTTGCTAGTATGGGCACGTAATGGAACCTCCGCGTTATCCTGACAAGAGTATCGAAACCCGCCGGTCCTTCGGGCACCGGCTGGCTCGCCTTGCGGCCATCTGGCGGCGCGAGATTGATGCCGATCTGCGCCGGTTCAGCCTGACGGACGCAACATGGCGCCCCATCTATTATCTCAATTTTGCCGGTGAGCCTGTCAGACAGACAGATCTCGCGCGTTCTCTCTCACTGGAAGCACCGTCTCTCGTGCGGTTGCTGGATGTGCTGGAGAAGCGCGGCTTTATTGTCCGGGAAATTGATGAGGAAGACCGTCGCTCCAAACTGGTCAGTATTACGGAAGAAGGCCGGAAAGTTGCCGCACTTGTCAGCCATGCGGCAGACGATGTGGCAACACGCCTGACCGAATATGTTACCCCGCAGGAACTGGAAGAGTGCTGCGGGATTCTTGACCGGGTGGAACAGGCCGCGTCCGGTCAGAAAGATCTGGCAGGCCCGGAGCGGGCACGCGCATGATGAGAGTGATTACGAGAATGGCGTCATGCTGACGGAATTCAATCTCTTTGGCGTCTTCATGGCGCCAATCGTCGTCTACGCACTGGCGGCGCTGCCCCTTACCATGTGTGTGCGCTTTGTGTTGTGGTGGAGCGGCCTGCTGGGCTGGTTCTGGCACATCGCGCTGTTCGAAGTTTCGCTCTACGTCTGTATCCTCTGCCTGCTCATTTTGTACGTCTGACCCCCAAAAAGGCTTTTGAGTCTCCGCAATGCCCCTTCTGCGCACCCTGATACGAGTTATTCTGACCCTGGCGGTTGTCTCTCTGGCCATTGTGCTGGGGGTGACCCTCTGGAACGTCTACATGATCGCCCCATGGACCCGTGATGGCCGTGTGCGCGTGTATGTTGTGGATGTGGCTCCTGAAGTCTCGGGCACGGTGGTGCAGATCCCCGTGGTGGATAACCAGTTTGTCCATAAGGGCGACCCGCTGTTTGTGCTGGACCCGGTGCGGTTCCGTCTGGCGATCCGTGAGGCGCAGGCCCGGCTGGATGGCGCGCTGGAAGACCTGAAGCTCAAGCGTAACGATGCCCGCCGCCGTATGGGGCTGGGTGGCATTGTCTCGGCGGAAGAGCAGGAAGTCTTCAACTCGAATGTGGCGACGCAGATTGCCGCGGTGGATGCAGCCCGCGCCGCGCTGGACGTGGCGAAGCTGAACCTCCAGCGTTCCGTGCTGTATTCTCCGGTGAATGGCTACGTGACCAACCTCAACCTGCGGGTGGGGGATTATGCCTCATCCGGGCAGGCGCGTCTGGCCGTGATTGATGCGGATTCCTACTGGGTTTACGGCTATTTTGAAGAAACCAAGATGTGGGGCGTGCATGTGGGGGATGAAGCCCGCGTCAAGCTGATGGGCTACAAGCCGATCCTGACCGGCCATGTGGTGAGCATTGCCCGCGGTATTAATGATACCAACGGCACGCCGGACAAGCTGGGTCTTCAGGATGTGAACCCGATCTTTACCTGGGTGCGTCTGGCCCAGCGTATTCCGGTGCGTATCCATCTGGACCACGTGCCGGATAGCGTGACCCTTGCCGCAGGCATGACGGCGACGGTCAGTGTCGGGCCGGAGCCCCGTGGCCGCCGGGGTAAAATGACCACCTGGCTGCAAGACCACCTCTGAGAGCGACATGGAACAGAAGATGAAGGTTCATCGTCGCCTCGGCCTTTTTATGGCGTCCTCCCTGATGCTTTCGGCCTGTACCGTCGGGCCGAATTATCAGCCTGAACACATGAAGGTGCCGGCCCAGTTCAAGGAAGCAGCGGAAGAGCACCCTGCTACTCAGGAAGAAATTGACCGCACCAACAAGGAAATGACCGAGTGGTGGGCCGCGTTCAAGGACCCGGTGCTGACCAGTCTGGTCGAGCAGGCGATCAAGGGGAACTATGATCTCCAGATTGCCGGGCAGCGGATTCTGGCCGAGCGCGCTATCCGGGACCGTTCCGCCTCACAATGGTATCCGCAGATGGATGCCAATATTGGCGGCGGGGATGTGCGTTATTCCCTGAATATTGATAACTGGCCGATCCGCCCCGGTAACCCGCAGAACCGGCCGGAAGCTCCATGCTGACCTATGGCGCAATGGCGACGTGGGAAGTGGACGTGTTCGGGCGGATCCGGCGGGATGTGGAAGCGCATGAGCGTGCGGTGGAAGCCTCCATTGAAGGCCGCCGTGCGCTGCTGATGACAATGCTGTCTGAACTGGCATCGGATTACATGCTGCTGCGCGTGACGCAGTTGCAGATCAAAATTGCCACGGACAATATTGGCGTTGCCAAGCGCGCGGTGGATCTGACCAACAAGCTGTATCTGGAAGGTGTGGGCAACACGTTGCAGATTGCGCAGGCTCAGGCGGAACTGGATACGCAGATTGCAGCGCGTGAACCGCTGAAAACCCGTGTTTCTCAGGTGACACATGCCATTGCCGTGCTGCTGGGGCAGATGCCGGGGTCTCTGGAAGATGAACTGAAGGTGCCGCGACCTCTGCCGACTGTGCCGGAATTTCCGGCTACCATGCCGTCTGTTGTGATTGCCAACCGTCCGGACATCCGGATGGCGGAGCGGCAATATGCTCTGGCCACGGCGCAGATTGGTGTGGCGGTGGCAAACCTGTATCCGCACTTTGTCATTCCGCTGACCTTCAACCCGAATGCGTCGGCCATGTATCAGCTGTTTCAGGTCAACGCCATGAGTTGGCAGTTCCTGATGATGGCCAGCCTGCCGCTGATGCATGGTGGCAAAATGACGTCTGAAGTCCGGGCGGCGCAGGCCTCGGCGGAAGCCGCGCGCCTGACCTACCGGCAGTCCGTGCTGAATGGCTTCAAGGAAGTTGAAGACGCCATGGCTGCCTGGCACGATGATATTGAATATGCCGAGCAACTGCACAAAGCCGCAGAAGATAGTGCGACGGCCAGTGAACGAGCCCGTAAACTGTATGGTGCAGGTCTTGTCGGGTTTCTGGAAGTGCTGACAACCGAGCGCACAACCCTGAATGCGCAGAACATGGAAGCCATGGCCCGGCTTGAGCGGCTGCGGGACGCTGTGAACCTCTACACAGCGCTTGGCGCGGGCTGGAAAGGCGTGGCGCTGACCAATTCGACCCTGCCTGTTTCCCTCGAAACGCAAAACGTGTTAGCGCGGGCTTTCAAGCAATGATCTGAAAGGTCACACCATGAGTGCGTCTTCGTCCCCTTACGTGCGTCGGCTGCTCTGGATTGTGGGCTGTTTTGTTGGTGGATTTGCGTTGCTGTGTGTAAGTGGCTGGGCGCTTGTCGTGCATGGCAGCACGCAGGACACCGCACTGGTCACAGCCCTGCGCTGGCTGCCGGTGGCAACGGGTGCGATTACGGTGGCAGCAGGGTTTTTCCTGCTCAGCCTGCCCGTGCCGGAAGACCCGGAAGACTTCTTTTTACCCGATGATGCTGATGGAGAACTTCAGCGCACAGACGGTAAATAACGCGACGACAACGCTCTCTGCCCTGAAGAAAATTCCCTCTCACCTGTGTGTATGAGAGGGAAGGAAAGACTTACTTCTTCGGCAGACGAACGGCCGTGACTTCAATTTCAATCAGCCAGCCGGGATTGGCGAGCTGCGCGACCGCAAAGGCGGAGCGCACCGGCAGGTTGGGCTGCTTTTCCGTACCAAAATACTGGGTGTAGGCTTTCATCATGCCTGCAAAATCGAGCTGCTTTGTGCGGGGGTCGGCCACCATATAGATGTGCATCTGCACGACGTCGCTCATTGTCAGGTTCAGCTTTTTCAGCTCACCTTCAATGCGCTGGAGGGAGGCAAGCGTCTGGGCCTGTGTATCCCCGTAGGCTTCAAGGCTTTTGGGCGGTGCGGTTTTGTCCTGCACCGGCGCGCCCATGCCGCTGAGGTAAATGGTGGTGGCCCCGGCGGGCACTTCTACCGCTGTTGAGATGGGGAACTTGCCATCCCCGTGGCGGACAATTCCGCCTTCAGCCTGCGCCAGAGCGGGCAGGGCAGCCAGAGTGACAAGGGCCGTGGCGGGGATAAGAGCTTTGAAGAGACGCACGTTATTCTTCCTCTACTGACAGATGGGGACGCATTTCGGAAACGTCTTCCGGTTTCAGGGCGTCAGTATAATGGTTTCCAAAATGTGTGCGAACGTAATTGACCACGTGGGCAACCTGCTGATCATCCAGCAGGCCTGCAAACCAGGGCATGCCGCCAAAGCCGTTCAGTACGACATAGGCGGGATATTGCGCGCTTTTCAGCTTGGGGTTGCCAGCCAGAGCGGGGAACTGGGCCCCGGCTCCTACGGCGCCTTTGCCGTCCGGCATGTGGCAGCTCTGGCAGATGTGCCGGTAAATGGCCTCGCCATCCGGCAGGGGCTGCATTTTACCGGCAACGGCGCTGGCGCTGTCCGCATAGGCGGCACCGGGGGCCAGACCGCCAGCAAGCAGGCCAGCGGTGAGGCAGAGGGAGGAGATAAGCGGAAAGTGACGCATCAGGCAGCTCCCAGCGCGCGTTTGTGCAGACGGGTGACAGCATCCAGAGCGGACAGAATGGCGCCTTCCTGCCAGCAGCCGACGTAAGAGGCGTGTTCCCCGGCCAGCACGAGGCGGTTATCCACGGCGCAGAGTGTTTTGTAATGGGTTTTGCGAGCTTCTTCCGTCCACATGGAGCAGCAGCCGAGTGTCCAGGGCACGCGGCTCCAGGCCATGCTGATACCGTTTGAAAATTCCTTGCGATACTGAGGATGAATGGCCGTGCCCTGATCCAGTGCGCGCTGAATCCGCTGGTCAGGCGTCATGCCAGCAAAGTCATACGCGGCGGGGCCGAACATGTAACCGCCGAGCAGGACAGCCGGGCCTTTTGAGAAAATGCCGTGGCTGGGGTAGGAAATCTGGCTGATCTGCTGGTCGGTAAAGCTGATACCGCCGTAAATCTGGTCATCTTCCTCCCAGAACCGGCGTTTGAACTCCATGCCCATTTTAACAGAAGACGCATAGGGTACCGCGGCTATGGCGGCCTTCATGCTGTCCGTAACCTGCACATCAAGCTGAGAAAGGACGGAAAGCGGAATTGTGCAGACGCAGTAATCCGCCTGGGCCTGCCGCACGGCGTTGCCGTGAGCGGTGTCTGTGTAGGTGACGGTTACGCCGTGATCATCCTGATGGATGGAAGAGACCTTGCAGTTCAGCGTAATGAGGTCTTTTACCTGCCGGGTGAAGCCTTTGCCGATCTGGTCCATCCCGCCGACGGGCTGGAACATGGTGGTCTGCATGTCCAGACGTTCATGAAAGGCCATCCAGTTCCACAGGCTGGACTGCATGACATCCTTGCGGGCAAAGAGGTCGGACGGGACAGGCGCACCATCACGCCGCCACCCTGCGGTTTTCAAAACCGCGGCGCAGGGAGCTGGTATTGCCTTTGGTGTAGGCCATGTCCTTGTTCAGGGCCCCCCAGGATTTCATGGCCTGACGGATGTGGGCGCGTTCATCGTCCGAGACAACATCATCCAGCTTGTGCTGATCAATCGCCTTGGCCAGCAGTTCCGCCGTAAAGCCGTTAAAGTCCGAGGCCAGTTCCCGATACCGCACGGCCTTGCCACCAAAGCTGCCGCTGGAATGGAGCCAGCTATTGTGGTTCAGCTCAATAAAGGGTTCGAGTTGCACACCAAATTCCCGGCAATAATGCAGCAGGCCCTGATGGTGGTACGGGATACGCCATGGGCCGGGGTTGATATAGTTGCCGGGGGCGAAGCCAACCTGCTGCGTGGCTCCCCCAAGTTCCTTGATGGTATCTCCGCCGCGCAGGCTGATGTTGCGGCCGCCGCTGCGGCTCTGAAACTCCAGAATCTGGACATTGTAGCCAGCTTTCCGCAGTTCGTAGGCGGAAAGCATGCCGGACAGACCGGAGCCGAGCACCAGCACACGCGTGCCGCGTTTGGCTCCTGCAAGTTGAGGCGGGCCACGGAAGTCTGTCCCCATGGCGTGACCAAACGTCGTCATGGCCTGATACAGCGCGGCGCTGCCAGCCAGAGTGCCGATGCGGGTCAGAAGTTGCCGGCGCGTCGGTGCGGTGGGCGGATGAGCGTGTGGCATCAGGTAATCCCGAGATGATCTCAAAAAACAATCAGTCCGCATGGCAGAACCAGCATGTGACAGAGAGCAATCATGACAGGATCAGATTGTTCTCATTTCGTAATGCTAGGGCATATATTACGATATGACAACATCTGAGAGGCAAAGAGAGCGCGTAAAAAAACACCCCTGATGCGGGGCTGCATCAGGGGCGTGAATTAGAGAAAAAGCTTGGATATGCTTTTAGTTTGCAAACCGTGCAAAAGCGGGGCGGGTGCGCTGCTGCTCCAGAAAAGTCAGCATGGCGGTGCGGGCGCGTCCGGCATCTTTGCCAAGGCCAATCAGGCCGGAAATCTGGCCGGGATGCCGCAGAAGAGAACCGAGCAGAGCCCGGATATTCAGCCCGCCATCGGGTGAGAGAACCGTGCCGGCAACAGGCGGCAGAGACCGGCCAGCCGGGTCACACACCACGCGCAGCACGGCAAATGGCAGCCCGGCCTCTTCCGCAGCGCGGGCCAGAAAACCGCTTTCCATATCCAGAGCCGTACACTGGCTTGCGGCAAACAGGCGCGCTTTTTCAGCCGCATCCAGAACAACCGTGTCACTATGCAGCAGGGACTTCCCCTGCACATCCGGCTGCCCCGCGCCAAGAATGTGCCGCAGTGTCGGGTCACACACATAGGGGGTGCCCCATGCCATCACACGCTCCGGCACAATCAGGGTACCGGGCGGGAAGGCCGGGTCCAGTCCGGCGGCCAGCCCGAAGGAGAGGAGACAGTCTGCCCCGCAGGCGGCCAGTCTTGCGGCCTCGCGCTGCGCGCCGGTGCGCGTGGCCCCGCTGGCGGCAATGGCGGCATGCGGAAAGACCTGCCGGATTAGTCTGGATTCGGCCTTCAGGCCAACAAGAATACCGGGGCGGCCGGGGGCAACCTGTGTGGAACGTGTCATGGTTTTCAGAACCCAAAAGCAACGCGGCGTGTGTTGCTGCTTTCCAGATTGCGGTAACGGGCCAGCGCCATCAGCGGGAAAAACTGCCTGTACCCGTGGTAGCGGAGGTAAAAGACTTTGGGGAAGCCGACAGCGTTATACGGGTCTTCCTGCCATTCCCCGCTGGCATCCTGCTGCGCGGCAAGCCACCTTATGCCGCGTGTTACCGCCGGATCATTCCTTCGGCCAGCGGCCATCAGGCCAAGCAGCGCCCATGCGGTCTGGGAGGGCAGACTTTCCTGGTAGGTGCCGTGGCTGCCGCCTTCATAAGACTCGCAGCCTTCCCCCCAGCCCCCGTCCGGGCGCTGGACGGCGCGGAGCCATTCCACGGCCTTCACCACGGCATCATCATCGTGCGAGACACCGGCTGCGTTAAACGCACACAGCGCAGACCAAGTGCCGTAAATATAGTTGGTGCCCCAGCGGCCAAACCATGAGCCGTCGGCTTCCTGCTCCTGACGCAGATATGTCAGGGCGCGCTCAATCACCGGGCGGTCTTCCACATGGCCAAGCTGGGCCAGAAAGGAAATGCACCGCGCCGTAACATCGGCTGTTGGCGGGTCCAGAAGGGCTCCGTGGTCCGAGAACGGAATGTGGTTCAGCAGCTCTTTGTTATTATCAATATCAAAGGCGCCCCAGCCCCCGTCGCGGCTCTGCATGCCGAGAATCCACTGGCGGGCCCGCGCGATGGCCTCCGCACTGGCCGGGTCACCCTCACGGTGCAGCAGCATGCCCACCACGGCGGTATCATCCACGTCCGGGTAATAGTCATTCCCGTACTGGAAGGCCCAGCCACCGGGCGCCAGATCAGGCTTATTGATGGCCCAGTCGCCTTTTACATCCAGAATCTGCTTCTCGCGCAGCCAGACGCAGGCTTTGCGCAGGTTTTCCAGCGTTTCCTGCGGGGCAATGCCGTTGGGGCCGGAGGCGGCTTCCAGCAGGGCATGGCCGGAAAGCCCGGTGTCCCAGATGGGGGAGACGCAGGGCTGGCAATATGCCTCGCCCTCTTTATGGACCAGCAGGCCCTGCACGGCCTCCCATGCGGTTACGGCGCGCGGGTCCGTATCCGGCACGCCGAGGGCGCGGTACATCATGACGACATTGGCCATGGCCGGGTAAATTGCTCCCAGACCATCCTTGCCGTTCAGGCGGGGTTCAATGAAATCAATGGCGGCTTTGAGGGCTTTTTCATGCGTGGCGGAGGGAATAAGGCGCACCGCAGGCCGCAGAATGCTGTCCAGCCCTTTGAAGACCCGGCCCCAGACGGAGTGATACGGGCCACGAATCCAGTCCGTGACGCGTTCCGGCGCGGTGACGAACAGTTCCCGGATGTGGATCTGGCGCGGATTGACGGCAATGGGGCGCAGAGCCGCAAGCACCAGTAGCGGCGCAATCACCGAGCGGGACCAGTAGGACATGTTCCAGACGGAGAAAAACGCCTTGCGCGGCAGCAGCATCAGCTCCGCAGGTATGACGGGCGTGGCCCGCCAGGGCACATCCCCGAACAGGGCAAGCTGGATGCGGGTGAACACATTGCTCCGTTCGGCCCCGCCGTGATCCAGAATGGCTTCCCGCGCGCGGCGCATGTGCGGCGCGTTGATATCCTCCCCGGTCGCTTTTAGCGCGAAATAGGCTTTAACGGAGGAAGAGAGATTGAACCCACCATTATGGTACAGCGCCCAGCCACCATGCTCGGCACTTTGCGTCCGGCGCAGATAGACGGCAATTTTCTGCTCCAGTGCCTCATCAATCCGGTCCAGATAATGTTCCAGAAGGACATATTCCGCCGGGATGCTGGCATCCGCTTCCAGCTCATACACCAGTGCCCGTCAGCCTGCTGGTGCTGCCCTAAGGCGGCATGAGCCTGTCTGAGCACACGCTCCAGATCATCACTGGTCAGATCCTTCCCGGCCAGATCTCCCCCGGAAAACGGGGTTTGGGGCGTGCGCTGCCATCAGCGGCCATACGGGATGTTCCTTTTTACTGGCGTCTTGTTTTTTTTAAGAACGGCGCAGGCCGAGCGTGTGCACGGCCTTCACGCCTGATCTCATGGCGCCTTCAAGTGTGGCGGGGAGTCCGGTTGCCGTCCAGTCCCCGGCCAGAGCGAGGTTGATCAGCGGCGTGGCCGGGCCGGGGCGCAGGCGGTTCTGTTCCGGTGTGGCGGCAAATGTTGCGCGTTTTTCCCATACGACGCGCTGATGCGGCGGGGTGGCGGGCAGAGGCTCTTTCAGCACAGGGTCACACGCGCGGCGCACATCATGCCAGATGGTGCGGGCCAGATCATCCGGGTCCTGCTCCGCAAAGCGGTTGGCCGCACTGACCGTGACGGAGAGAATATCGCCCCGCAGGAACACCCATTCCGCAATACTGCCAACCAGCCCCATAAAGCCCGCTCTGGCGAAGGACCCCAGCGCACGCGGCGTGGTGTCCATACGGAAATGCAGGTTCAGAATACTTTCAAACGCGTTGGGGGCCTGAAAACCCGGCAGGTGCGGGGCCAGCAGGCCTTCCGCCACGGGAGCCGGGACGGCCAGAATCAGCGTGTCTTCTTCCGTGAGCGGGATAAGACCTTCCGGACTGTGCAGGCCGGTCACACGGCCACGGCTGACTTCTAGCCCGCTGATGCGGCTCTGGGTGCGGATTTCTGCATGCAGGATGGCCAGATGCGCCAGTGCCGGGTCTACCAGTGTTTCAGAAAGCCCGTCCTTTGGGAACCACGGCACGCAGGCCTTGCCGCCAAGGGAGAGGGACTCTTTTACCACCGCGCCCAGCAGCGCGGCGCTGCCGGTTTCACAGGATGTATTGAGCGCGGAAATGGCGAACGGTTCCAGCAGGCGGCGGCTGAGTGCGCCGGGCAGCAGGCAGTCGGCAACCTTTTCATCCTCCCCGGCTTGCATCAGTTTTTGCAGGCTGCGGAGTTCTACCACCCGCATGTCCGGCACGCGCCGGTGCGGCTGGAAAACCCACCAAGGCATGCGCCCGCGGGAAAGGTCCAGCGTCCAGCGGGCACCTTCCGCCAGATCCACAAACGGGAAAATGGGAATACCGGGGCCGGTCAGGGTATCGGTCCCGCCCGTCATGGCCAGATAGCGGAAAACGGTCTTGTTGGCGGACAGCAGCAGATGGTTGCCGTTATCAATGCGGCAGCCAAGCTGTTTGTCCTCATAAGACCGGGCACGGCCGCCACAGGCGCGGCCTGCTTCATGCACAATAACGCGGCGGCCGGAACCGGCCACTTCCACAGCGGCGGCCAGTCCAGCCACGCCGCCGCCAATAATGTGCACAGATGCTGCCATGCCGTCGGTCTCTTTCAGGATCAGGGGAGGTAGGAGCGCGTCAGCCAGTACACCTTGGTCAGGGCTGACGTCTTCGGGCGGTTATGCAGGGCGGCGGCGGACCAGCCGCGCTTGCGCAGGGCAATCAGAACGCCTCATAGCTTGCGCCCATAATCCGTGCCGGGAACATGGCTTTGGGGCGGCAGGCCTGCATGGCGATAAACGCTTTGCGGAAATGGTCCAGCGCCCGCACGGACAGGATACCGGCCACACCCTGCAGGCCGGGGGCGGAAAGTGCCTTGATGGGGTCATGCGGCACATGGAAGCGGTCCAGCAGGTCCCCCGGCAGGTAAAGGCGGCCACGGGCTGCGTCTTCCGCAATATCCCGCAGGATGTTGGTCAGTTGCAGGGCGCGGCCCAGATGGTAGGCCACCTTGTCAGCCTCTTCCGTACTGTCCCCAAAAATGCGTACGGACAGGCGGCCCACGGCGGAGGCCACGCGGTCACAATACAGGTCCAGCGTTTTTTCATCCGGGGCGACAATGGTGTTTTCCGCATCCATCATCATGCCATCAATAATGGCGTGAAAGTCTTCCTGCCGCAGGGCGAAAAAATGGATGGCGGCCAGCAGAACGCGGTCCAGCGGGTCCTGCGTCGTGCCGTGGTCATACAGGCCGGCAATACGCTGATGCCAGGCGTCCAGTGCTGCCTTGCGCTCAGGCATGGGTTCATACCCATCCGCAATATCATCCACCACGCGGCAGAAGGCGTAGATGGCATACATGCCATAGCGGCGCATGGGCGGCAGGATACGCATGCCAGCGGCAAAGGACGTCCCGGCCTGCTTTACCGTGCTTTCCACCCAAGCCAGATCCGCGGGGTCACACCCGAGGGGGGTTGGCTCGTCATGCGTCTGGATGTCTTGAGCTGTCACGCGCTTGTCACCTGTTTGTTCATGAAATCGTCATATCCGGCTCTTTTTGCAGACCTGCGGACTTTCTGAAAGCTCAGGACCATGCCCGCAGAGCCGCACCGGCTGCATACATGAGATCCGGGCGCTTCAGCGCCACGCGGCCTGCCAGAGGGTCTTCCCGCCGCAGCCGCCGTGTCAGCCGGTGCGCCAGACTGACAATGGCGGCACATTCCATACGGAAGCGCCGGTCCCGCACCAGTCCGGGCAGGGTGGCGGCTTCCCGGTTCAGCGCATCCACCCGTCCAGCAGGGTGTTGAACACCCGGCGCACGTTGGGGGAGGCGCGTCCGGCCAGCAGATCATCCTGCGTGGCCCCTGCCTGCGCCATCAGGTCTTCCGGCATGTAGCAGCGGTGCAGGCGCTGGAGGTCTTTCTGGCAGTCCTGCAAATGGTTGAGAATCTGGAGGGACGTGCACAGAGCATCGGATGCGGCAAAGGTCTGCGGTACTTCCCCGTGTAGATGCAGCAGAAACCGCCCGACCGGGTTGGCGGAATAGCGGCAATAGTGCAGCAGATCGGTCCATGAGGTGCAGGGCGTGCCCCGGGAATCATCCCTGAAGGCAATCAGCAGGTCGGTCGCGGTTTCAAACGGCACACCTGTTTTGAGCAGAGAGACCCGCAGTCGGGCCGCACTCATGGCGTCCGCGCGGGGGATCGGGTCACGCGTGCCCAGAAGAACCTCTTCCATGGCGTTCAGGCGGCCAATCTTCTCGTCCGCGCTCAGAGACTCACAGTCCGCGATATCATCAATAACGCGCGCATAGTCGTAATAGGCATGCACATGCGGGCGCAGAGCCTTGCTGAGCAGAAGGGAGCCGACGGGAAAATTCTCGTCAGACGCACCTTTGCCGGAAGACACATCGTCTCTTCCCCAGACGGAGGCGGTATCAGTCATGTCAGGCTCTGCAATGAGAAAGAAAGAAGCATAGGCGGGAGCTTTACACGCTCTCTTCCGGTGTGCCTACTCCCCACAGGTCCGGGCATGGGTCAGGCCCTAACCCCGGCCACCCGGAACCTGCGCCGTCTGGACCTGTTCTGGCGCTGCGGCGCCAGGGGGGGATGTGGTGGCAGATGTGGTGGCGGAAGTGGCAGCGGGTGTGGCGCGGCATCATTGGGGATGGCTTCCGTATAGGCCCGGTTTTTCCAGACAACACCCCGGCCCTGATAGTGATTGACGGCGGAGCCGATCGTGGCCGCCGTATAGAAAATCGCCACGAAAGGCAGCGTCAGGGCCAGAGGGGAGAGAGGCGGAAGCGCCGGAGCGTGGGCACAAAAGACCCTGTTGAGACGAGCCATGTCCCGAGCCCGATCCATCGGGTCAGCCCGTGCCCAAAGAGCGCAATCAGCCCCGGCGCAATCCAGACGACGCCCATGGCCAGCACCGTCAGCACCAGAAACAGCGGGGAATAGCGCAGTTGCACAAAGGCCGTGCGCGCAATCATCCGCCAGACATCAGCGGCGTGGGGGTAGGGGCGGATGGAGCGGGCCAGACAGGAATGGCCCAGATAGAGGCGGCCCCCAGCCTGTTTGACGCAGGTTGCCAATGTGCAGTCATCAATCAGCGCGCCTTTGAGGGCGTCAATCCAGCCGATTTCCGCCAGCATGTCCCGCCGGATCAGAACAGTGCCGCCAGCAGCCCCGGCCGTGCGGCTTTTGGGGTTGTTCACCTGTGCGAAGGGGTAAAGCAGCGCAAAAAAGAAGACGAAAGCGGGCACCAGCGCGCGCTCCGCCAGACTTTCGCACTGAAGCTCCACCATTTCAGACACCATATGGAGCCTGTCGGTCTGCGCCTTGGCAACCAGTGTGGAAATATGTTCGGGCGCATGCACGATATCGGCATCGGTGAGCAGAATGTAGCCGCTGTTGGCGTCCTGCTGGCGGCGGGCTTCCGCCACACCCTGAGCCACAGCCCAGAGTTTGCCGCTCCAGCCCGGTTCCGGGTCCGCGCCGTCCAGCACTGTCAGGCGGCCCTTGGGGTCGGGCAGGGCACGGGCCAGAGCGCCTGTGCCATCCTCACTCCGGTCATTCACCAGAATGAGGGAGAGGCGACCGGCATAATCCTGCGTGAGCAGGGAGGAAAGGGCGACCTCAATGGACTCGGCTTCATCCCGCGCAGGGATCACAACCGTCACATCCGGCATAATGTCTGCCGGGCTCGTGCCGGGGGGCTCCGGGCGCAGGATGGGGCCTGCCTGCCAGAACCACCCGTGGAAAAAAATAAGGCCAAACCAGATGAGTGCTGAGAGAACAGCCAGACCAAACAGCATCATCCCGCCCCCTTATTTCAGCATACCGTTGTTACGGAACCATGTGATGGCGTCCTCAACGGCCTGCCGGGCGGGGCGGGGGCTGTAACCCAGATCCCGGATGGCCTTGTCCGAGGAGAAGAACATTTTCTTGCGGGACATGGCCAGCATCTCCCGCGTGACGCGGGGGGAAAAACCAAAGGAGCGGGACAGCCACTCGGAAGCGACCGCCACCGGCCAGATAACTTCCTGCGGCAGCTGATACGCGGCGGGGGCACATGGGCAATTTCCGAGACCATGGCGAACAGATCCCGCAGCAGGAAGTTTTCCCCGCCCAGAATATATTTCTCCCCGATGGTGCCGCGTTCCAGCGCCAGCGCGTGGCCTTCCGCCACATCATCCACATGCACGATATTCACGCCGGTATCCACGTAAGCGGGCATGCGGCCAGCGGCGCAGTCCAGAATCATCTGCCCTGTGGGGGTGGGCTTGATATCCCGCGGGCCAACCGGCGTGGACGGATTAACAATGACGGCGGGCAGCCCCTGCTCCTTCACCAGTTGCAGCACTTCCTGCTCGGCCCGGTATTTGGAGCGTTTGTAAATGCCGATCACCCCGTGTTCATGCACCGGAGTCGCTTCATCAGACTCGGTGCCGTCACCAATCAGGCCGAGGGCCGCGACGGAGGAGCAGTAAACAATCCGTTCCACTCCGGCCTTCTGGGCAGCCAGCATCAGCAGCCGCGTGCCTTCCACGTTGGCCGTCATCATCGGGGCAGGGTCCGGTACCCACAGCCGGTAGTCCGCCGCAACATGGAACACGTAACGGCAGCCTTCCACCGCACGGGCAAAGGTATCGGGGCGGGAGAGGTCACCCTCCACCAGTTCTGCCGGAATATCCGCAATATTGCGCCGGTCACTGCCCTCGCGCACCATGAGTCTCAGCGTGTGCCCGCGTTCAAGCAGCGTGCGGGCAACGGCAGACCCGACAAAACCTGTCGCGCCGGTGACGAGCGTATGGGCGGTCATATAAAGTGCGCTCCCATAAAGGGTATAAGAAACAGAAGGGTGTGAAACCCGAACGGCTGGTTTGTTTCTTTATCCTGCCCCCCAAGGTGGCGCCAGACCCCGGGCTGGTGTAAGTGGTCGGATCACTCATGAATTCAGCCCCTCTGGTCAGGTGTTCTACGCCAGGGAGCAGGGAGGCCCAGGGGGGCATCTCGGGCAGGTAGAGCTTAGGCCTTGAAGAAGCTTACGATTTTTCTGACTTTACTGGGTCTGGTTGCCATTACGGCGGCGGTTGCATGGAGCGGTGCTGGCTCCGTGGTGCATGCTGTCATGCGTATTGGTCTGGGCGGCTTCCTCCTCATGGTATGCTGCCAGCTTGTCGTAAATGGCGTGCTGGGGCTGGCCTGGCACGCGGCTCTGCCGGAAATCGGCTATCTCCGCCTTCTGGGCGCGCGGATGGTGCGGGATGCCGCGGCCACCTGCCTGCCGTTCTCCCAGCTTGGGGGCATTGTGATTGGTATCCGCGCGACGTGCTCTGGCCACGGGCTGCATGGCCGGGAATCCCGCCAGATTGACTGGCCGGAAGCCGCCAGCGCCAATCTGGTGGATATCACGACGGAAGTCATGGGGCAGGTTGCCTTTGTGCTGCTGGCGGTCGCTTTTCTGGTAGCGCATCAGCGGTCCAGCCCGTTTGTCGTGCCGGTGAGTATCGGTGCGGTGTTTCTGATGGCCGGGACGGCCGGGTTTATCTGGACGCAGCAGCACGGCGGCAGCATTTTCCGCAAGTTTGGCACCATGTTTACCCGTAGTCTCGCCTCCCAATGGCATGACAGCATGCTGAACGGCGCGGACAGTCTGCAGGAGCGGATGGAAGCCATCTGGAGCCGCCCCGGCCGGATCTGCCTGTCCGCCTGCTATCATCTGCTGGGCTGGCTGGGGAGTGCCGCCATGTTGTGGATGACCGCCAACATGCTGGGCGCCACCCTCACCTTGCCCAATGCCGTGGCGATTGAAGGGGTGACCTGTGCCGTCATGTCTCTGGGCTTTCTGGTGCCGGGCAGTCTGGGCGTGCAGGAAGGGGCCTATATGGCGCTGGGCCATGCGTTCGGGATTGATTCGTCCGTTTCTCTGGGCCTGTCCCTGTTGCGGCGCGGGCGGGAGCTGGCCATTGGTATTCCGGTCCTGCTGCTGTGGCAGATCATGGAAATGCGTGGCCTGCGCAAGCCGGTGATCAAAGCCCCGGCTGATGTCAGCTATGGCCCCGTTCCGACTGTGGTGAAGGATTCCTGAGCGTGTCTTCAACTCTTTCTGAGGCTTCTGTGTCTGACTCTTCGGGCCCGGAGGCCCGGGCGGCAGCAGAGGCTGTAACCCCGGTGTTTGAGACGCTCGTTGTGGTTGGACCGGGGCTGATCGGCTCTTCCGTGCTTCGGCGGGCGCAGCAGAAGGGCACGCTGGCCCGGACGCTGATTGCCGTTGATGTCTCACCAGAGGTGCGGGCACGGGTGGAAGAGCTGGGGATTGCAGACCGTGTGATGGCGGATGCCGCCGAGGCCGCGGCTCTGGCGGATTGCGTCATGCTCTGTGTGCCGGTGGGGGCCATGGGGCCGGTGGCCGCGCAGGTGCTGCCTGCCATGCGGCCCGGCGCTGTGCTGACGGAAGTTGGCTCAACCAAAGTGTCTGTTATTGAGGCCATCAGCCCGTTCCTGCGCCCAGATGTGGCTTATGTGCCCGCGCACCCTATGGCGGGCACGGAATATTCCGGGCCGGATGCCGGGTTTGCGACCCTGTTTGAAGATCGCTGGTGTCTGCTGACGCCTCTGGACGGAACGCCGCCTGAAGCGTTGAGCGCTGTGCGCGCCTTGTGGGAGCGCTGCGGGGCCCGTCTGCGGGAAATGACGCCTGCGCACCATGACCGTGTTTGCGCAATTGTCAGCCATCTGCCGCATCTTCTGGCCTTTACAATCTGCGGCACGGCGGATGATCTGGCGGACGAAACACGCTCTGAAGTGCTGGATTTTGCTGCATCCGGCTTCCGGGATTTCACCCGTATTGCTGCCTCAGACCCTATTATGTGGCGGGATGTGTTTCTGTCTAACCGCGAGGCGCTGCTGGAAATGCTGGCGCGCTTTATGGAAGACGCACAGGCCATGGCGCGCGCGATCCGCTGGGGCGATGAGGACTATATTGTGGACCGTATTCAGCGGGGCCGCGCAATCCGTAAGAGCCTGATTGAAAACCGGCAGGCGTAAGCGTGTTTGCGGGCAGCCTTACGTGGGTTGCCCGAATGCTTTGATGTGCAGGGCATCCAGACGCTTGTGATTTTTATCCGCCATCGGGTTGAGCTCCAGCACCTTCTGCCAGGCTTTGAGCGCTGCCGGACCGTCTTTCCGCTGTTCTTCCACAGTAGAAAGCAAACTCCAGCTTTTGGCGTCCCGCCCGTCGCGTTGCAGGGCTTCTCCCAGATCGGTCACGGCGGCGTTGAAATCGCCTGCGGCAAGGCGTGTCTGAGCGCGTGTGCGCCACAGAATGGCGCTGTCCGGCTGGAGCGCCAGTGCGTCGCTCAGATCGTCCACGGCCTCATCCGGTTTGTCCGCCTGACTATCTTTCTGTGCCCGGCGCAGCAGAAGCTGCGTGGTGGGCGATAGTCCGGCGGCGCGTAAGGCTTCCAGATGCTCTTCCAGCGCCTGCGCATCTTCTGGCGTTTTTGCCTGAGCAAGCTGGTCGGCAAGGGCTGCAATCTGCTGCGGGCGTGTCAGCTTTTTATGGGGCGTGGCGGAGGGGGCTTTTGTCCCTGATGGTGCAGAGGTGGCCGGTTCGCCCGTTGGAGAGACAGCAGATGTTTGGGACGGTGCAGCGGGAGAGCCGGGGGAAGGTGGCGTCCTGAGCGTCGGGGAGGCAGCGGGCGACGGTGCTGTAGTCTGAGCCGGTGCGGTCTGGGCAGCGTGCGGCGCAGACGGCGCTTTGCCGTGCGGGTGCCCTGCCTGTCCGGGGAGGGTATGCTGAGTTTGTGCGCGGGCCAGTCCGGCGGAGGAGAGGCTTGTCAGCAGGCTGAGAGTGATCAGAGCGCCAGAACGCAAAAACCCGCTTCTCCGAAAACCGGAAAAGCGGGTTGCACGCATATCATGCGCCAGAAGCCAGCCGGGAAAGGCCGGACCCTGCATAAATCAGCCCTGACGAGCCTTCATGCGCGGGTTCTTCTTGTTGATGACATAAACCCGGCCGCGACGCCGTACGACACGGCAATCTTTATCGCGCACCTTGGCTGATTTCAGGCTGTTTCTGATTTTCATGGCCCGCTTTTCTCCGCCGATGCTCAAGAATTGAAATAAGGTGTGTCGGCACATACCGGCCCCGCCAGTACGAGTCAATGTTTTCCACGGAAAAGGGCCACAAATTGTTTTGTTCTGGTGCGATTTTATAGCAGACTCACGTGTCTGTTCAAATACTCCCTCAGTCCTGAAGCTGTGCCGGGTGGGGCGCTAGGCTGGAAAAGGCGCTGGCCAGTGTTCTGAAATCGTCCGAGCGGGGGGAACGGGGCCGCCAGCCCAGCCCGATGGTCCGCCACACCGGGCCGCCGGACAGCGGGCGGCTGATTACCGGATGCCCGCGCAGAATCCCGCCTTCCAGCGCCAGAAGCGGCATCACGCCAATACCAAGCCCCAGCCTGACCATTTCCGCCATGGTGTGCAGGGATGTGGCGGAGAAGGTGGAGTCGCTTTCTCCTTCCGTGCCGTGCCATTCCCGGCCCTGACGGCAGACAGCGAGTGTCTGCTCCCGCAGGCAGTGGCCATCTTCCATCATAATCATGCGCTGGTCCGCCAGCCGTTCCACCGGCACATGGTTCAGCCGCGCCAGAGGATGGTCCTCGGGCATGATAACGTGAAACGGGTCACGCCAGAGGGGCATGGTCTCCGCTGTGTCACACAGGCAGGGCATGGCCAGAACCAGCATATCCAGCCGGCCGATCCCCAGTTTTTCCAGCAGATGCTCGGTTGTGTCTTCCGCAATGGACAGGGTGAGTTGCGGGAAGCGCGTGCGGATGATTTTGACCAGCGGTTCTATCAGGAACGGCCCGATGGTCGGGATCACCCCCAGCCGCAGGGGGCCGGTCAGCGGGGTGCGCGCGGCAACAGCAAGCTGCGGGACGGCTTCCAGTGCTTCCAGCGCCTGCCGCCCCTTGAGGGCGATTTCATGCCCCAGCGGCGTGAACACAACCTTTTTGCCAACCGTGCGGTCCAGCAACTGGGAGTCGAGCTGGCGTTCCAGCGCCATGATGCCTGCGGATAAGGTGGATTGTGTGACCGCGCAGGCCGCTGCCGCCCGCCCGAAGTGGCGCAGTTCAGACAGTGCGATCAGGTAGCGCAGTTGCTGGGCGGAGGGGAGGGGAAGCACTGTGGAACCTCGGTCTTTTCAAGGGCTGTTTAAGCATGTCTGGGATGATCTTATTTTTGAAACGCCCTTGCAGGGGTAATCGATCATTCCGATTGTTTTGATATAAAATATTCATTGGCATGAATGGACGGGCCGCGCCATAGATAATGCCCGACGACGGTATTGTGTGCCGTCGGAGCTGTTAAGCAACCCAAGAAGGAGCAAGCTTATGCTGACCGTTGGCGATAAGTTTCCGAGCTTTGATCTGACCGCCGTTCCCGGTGGCCCCGAGGCCTTAAGGGCGATTTCGTCCAGATTTCTGACAAGTCCGACGCTGGGAAGTGGAAAATTGTCTTCTTCTGGCCGAAAGACTTCACGTTTGTCTGCCCGACGGAAATCGTGGCATTCGGCAAACTGTCCAAAGAGTTTGCTGACCGTGATGCCGTTGTGTACGGCGTGTCCATCGACAGCGAATTCGTGCACCTCAACTGGCGCCTGCACAATGCCGATCTGAAAGATCTGCCGATTGCAATGCTGGCTGACATCAAGCGCGAGCTGACCGAAGGCACGGGCGTTATGCACAAAGAGGCAGGCGTTGCACTGCGCGCGACCTTTGTTGTGGACCCGCAGGGCGTGATCCGTCACGTCTCTGTCAACGATCTGTCCGTTGGTCGTAACCCGCAGGAAATCGTGCGTATTCTTGACGGGCTGCAGAGCGATGAGCTGTGCCCCTGTAACTGGAAAAAAGGCGACGACTTTATCAAAGTCTGATCCTGACGGCTTCCGTCTGGCCTAAGGGCGCTCCACTGGGGGCGTCCCGCGGTGCTTCCCATGTGGCGTCTCACGTGGTTTCCCAAGGGGCGACTGTCCCATGGGGTTGTCCCGCTGGGTCAGACGGTCTCTTCCCAGACCGGGTTCAGCCCGTCTGCGGCGCGCTAGAGCGCCATTCCTCCCCTTTTCATACGGATAAACTGATGTCGATCGATGCTCTGAAGGATCGTATTCCCGATTATGCAAAGGATCTGAGGCTGAATCTCGGGTCTCTTGCGAATGATGTGACCCTCACACCCCAGCAGCTTGCCGGAACATTTGTGGCATCAGCCATTGCCTCCCGCAATGATGCGGTGACGAAGGCGATTGTTGCTGAATTTGCCGATAAGCTGATGCCCGAAGCGCTCAGTGCTGCCAAATCTGCCGCAGCCATTATGGGCATGAACAATATCTACTACCGCTTTGTGCACATGGCGGGCGGTGACTATGAGAAAATGCCCGCGCAACTGCGTATGAGCGTTATTGGTCGCCCCGGTGTGGAAAAAATAGATTTCGAGCTGTGGTCTCTCGCTGTGTCCGCAATCAATGGCTGTGGTCTGTGCGTGACCAGCCATGAGAAGATTGTGCGGGATGCCCTTGGAGCCGAAGCTGTCCAGACTGCGGTGCGTGTTGCCTCCACGGTCCATGCTGTGGCGGTTACGCTGGAAGCTGCGGAAGCGCTCGGCGACTAACGCTCTTCTCCAGATCAGGCTGGCCGCATGCCTTGAATGCGGCGTTTCAGGTCCGGCTTCTGTGGGGCGTCCAAGCCCGCGGGGGCCGGATTTTTTTTGTAAGGAAAATCAGGAACGGCCTGCGCCAAGCTGGTTCGGCAAGAGCTGTGACGATTCCGCGTGAGTGCGAAAATCAACGTCGCATCGAACTTGTTTTGGGGAAGTCGCAACGAGAGCGTGAGGGACACGCGCCACTTTCTTGAAAACGAATTTTTAAAGGAAAGTGGCGCGAGTGACGGGGCTCGAACCCGCGACCTCCGGCGTGACAGGCCGGCGCTCTAACCAACTGAGCTACACCCGCAATCCAGACGCTCACCCGTGGTGTGCGTCGGTATGTCGCGTCTTATAGCGATGTTTTCAGCTTTGACAACCGGGCATCGCGAAAAAAATAACGCATTATGAAAATTTTTTTGCAGGCCCTGTGTCTGCCTGCTGTGGGAGACGCTGATCCTCCGTAACATATTGGAGGCTTTATGTTTTTAGGGCGGAGAGTTGGGTGGAGGCTCCCGTTCGGGAAGCCTCCGGTCTGCACGGGCGCAGAGGGGTGAGGGGATAGCCTCAGTTCTGTTTTTCAAACGCACCGGCGATGGAGAGGGTAACGTCATCCCCCACCATCGGCACGTAGGTTTTTACGCCAAAGGCGCTGCGTTTCAGGGTGCCGGTCGCCTGAAAGCCAACGGTGTAGGCTTTATCCATCGGGTTGATACCAGCACCGACGTAACGCACGTGCAGGGTGAGGGGCTTTGTGATGCCGTGCAGCGTGAAGTTGCCCGTCACATCGGCTGTGCCAGCGCTGGTCGGAACGACTTTGGTGGACACGAAGGTGGCTGCCGGGTAGCGGGCGGCGTCAAACCAGTCAGCCCCGTGCAGTTCATCCGTCAGTTTCGCGCTGGTGGTCTGCACGCTTGCAACCGGGATGGAGACGTTCAGTTTTGAAGCGGCCGGATGCGCCGGGTCGTAGGTGAGGGAGCCGGTCGCCCCGGAAAAAAGGCCGGAATATTCGGTAAAGCCGAAATGCAGCAGGGAGAATGTGACCTGCGTGTGGGAGGTTTCAACCTGATAGGTGCCTGACTGCACATCCTGCGGGGCGGTGGCGGCCTGCGCTGTGGACAGAGCAGCCACAAGACCCAGAGCGGAAAAAGCAGAAGCGAATGACAGAGTGCGCATGAGTAAGGTGATCCTGTTTTTTTGAGAAGGAGTGAGAAGGCAGGTCAGAAACGCGTGCAAAAGGGAGGCGTTCTGAAAATTCTGCCCGTTAAACGAATGCGGGCTAACCAAACCGGAAGCCGGAAAGGGCTTTGCCCATCACGGTGTCCCGGTAGATCTGAACGCCAGAGTCTGCTCCTGCGGCCCCGGCTGCGACCATCAGGGGGAGCAGATGCTCTTCTCTGGGGTGGCAGATGCGGGCAGCGGGCGCGGTTTCCCAGTGTGTCAGCGCCGCGGTGCGTTCGGCTTCCGGTGCGCAGAGTGCGGCGGTAAGCCATGCGTCAAACGTGTGAGAAGCCGCGTTGGACTGCGGGTCTTCCCCCATGAAGTGACGCAGATTGTGGTAAGTCAGCCCTGTACCCACAAGCAGCACATTCTGGTCCCGCAGCGGGGCCAGTGCCTGCCCGATGCGCAAATGCGCCGCAGGGTCCAGTGTGTTCTGGAGGGACAGTTCCACAACCGGGATGTCGGCGGCCTCAAACGCGAGCATGAAGGGGATGAAAACCCCGTGGTCCAGCCCGCGTTCCGCATCTGCCGCGTTGGGAATCCCCGCAGCGGTCAGCAACGCCTGCACCTGTGCCGCCAGCGCCGGAGAACCCGGTGCGGGGTAGCGCAGATGATAGGTATGGGGCGGAAAGCCGTAATAGTCATAAATCAGCGGCGGCTGGGCAGCCGTGGTGACGGTTGGAACCGCTGTTTCCCAATGGCCGGAGACCACCAGAATGGCATCCGGTTTTTGCGGGAGCGTCTGGCTAACGCCCCGCAGGAAAGCCGCCATGTGGTCCCATGTTTCCGGCCAGTCCATGAAAAAGCACGGGCCGCCGCCATGCGGCAGAAACAGCACGGGCTGCCGGGGCAGGGCGGTGTGTGGTGTCTGGCGCTGGAGAGTCGTCATGTGGTGAGCCGTGTCTTTTCAGGATGCGGGGTGCCTGAAGACTCGCCTCATATTGACGCTTTGATAATCCTATATTTCAGGAAGATATTTCACACCTTGGGTGTGGGATGGAGATGTTTCCGGGCATAAAAAACCGGAGGCTGCCAGTCGGCGGCCTCCGGTCTGAAACAACCCCGTTTTTCTCTTCTTCAGGCGGTGAGGCCCTCAGAGGAAAGGTTGGATTATTTGCTGCCTGCTGTCAGAGCGCTGCGGATGAACTCGCCTGCCTCTTCCTTCGTGCCCCAGCCGGTGACCTTCACCCATTTGCCGGGTTCCAGATCCTTGTAGCGGGTGAAGAAGTGTTCAATGGCTTTCACGGTGATTTCCGGAAGGTCGTCTACCGTCTGCACCTTGCTGTACAGCGGGTGAATCTTGTCATGCGGGACGCAGATGATTTTTTCGTCCTGACCGGATTCGTCTTCCATTTTCAGCACGCCGATGGGACGGGCGCGAATCACGGAGCCGGGCACGACGTCCGTCGGGGTCAGCACTAGTGCGTCCGTCGGGTCCCCATCGGCAGCCAGCGTGCCGGGGATAAAGCCGTAAGCCGTCGGGTAGGCCATGGGCGTAAACAGGAAGCGGTCTACAAACAGGGCACCGCTTTCCTTGTCGATCTCGTATTTAACGGAAGATCCCTGCGGGATTTCAATAACAACGTTGATATCGAACGGCACGTCTTTGCCGGGGGAAAGTTTTGAGACGTCCATAAGGGCTGCTCCAGCACTAAAAATACGGATGGGCAGACCCTATCTGTCACGCTGCAACTTGCCAAGTCGTAACAGGATAACGCTGTCGGGGTGGTTTTTCCGGCTCTGCACCCTTGCCAAATGTGTGTGATTGCGTAATCAGGAAGCCGCCTGCGCGCCCGTAGCTCAATTGGTTAGAGCGGGCCGCTCATAACGGCTTGGTTGCGGGTTCAAGTCCTGCCGGGCGCAGGCGTTTTCGCCTTATCTCGTCCATCCGACGGTTCTTACCAGTCCACTTCACGGAGGTCATCTCATGGCATCTTATCAATACGTCTATGTGATGAAGGACCTGACCAAGTCCTATCCGGGTGGGCGTGAGGTCTTCAAAGGCATTACGCTGTCCTTCCTGCCGGGTGTGAAAATCGGCGTTCTGGGCGTGAACGGCGCGGGTAAATCCACGCTGCTCAAGATCATGGCCGGGATTGATAAGGAATATGGCGGGGAAGCCTGGGCCGCTGAAGGCGTGCGCGTGGGCTATCTGGAGCAGGAGCCCCAGCTCGACCCCAAGCTGACGGTTGGCGAGAACGTGGCTCTGGGCTTTGGTGACCTGAAAAAGGCCGTGGATCGTTTTAACGAAATTTCCATGCGCTTCGCCGAGCCGATGAGCGATGAGGAAATGAACACCCTGCTGGCCGAACAGGCTGACCTGCAGGAAAAAATTGACGCAGGCGATGGCTGGGAGCTGGACCGCAAGCTGGAAATCGCGCTGGACGCCCTGCGCTGCCCGCCTGCTGACAGCCCCGTGGACAAGCTTTCCGGCGGGGAACGCCGCCGCGTGGCGCTGTGCCGCCTGCTGATTGAAAAGCCCGACATTCTGCTGCTGGACGAACCAACCAACCATCTGGACGCAGAAAGCGTGGCATGGCTGGAAAAGACGCTGCACGATTATCCGGGCACCGTGATGGTCATTACCCATGACCGTTACTTCCTGGACAACGTGACCAACTGGATTCTGGAAATCGAGCGCGGGCGCGGCATTCCGTTTGAAGGCAATTATTCCTCCTGGCTGGAGCAGAAGCGCAAGCGTCTGGCGCAGGAAGAAAAGGAAGAAAGTGCCCGCCAGCGTGCGCTGGCTGCCGAGCAGGAGTGGATTGGCTCCAGCCCGAAGGCGCGTCAGGCCAAGAGCAAATCCCGTATCGCGCGGTATGAGGAAATGCTGGCCCAGAGTGCGGAAAAGCAGAACGGGGTGGCGGACATTGTTATCGCCCCCGGCCCGCGTCTGGGTGGCACGGTGATTGAGGCCGACCACCTCAGCAAAGGCTTTGGCGATCGTCTGCTGATTGATGATCTCAGCTTCAAGCTGCCGCCGGGTGGCATTGTGGGGGTGATCGGCCCGAACGGTGCCGGTAAATCCACCTGTTCAAAATGATTGTCGGGGCAGAAAAGCCGGATGCGGGTGAGCTGAAAATCGGCGAGACCGTAAAGCTGGGCTATGTTGACCAGTCCCGTGATGATCTGGACCCGAACAAGACCGTGTGGGAAGAAATTTCCGGCGGCACGGATGTGATCTATCTCGGTAAACGGGCTGTGCCCTCCCGCGCTTATGTGGGTGCGTTCAACTTCAAAGGGTCTGACCAGCAGAAAAAGGTCGGTATTCTTTCGGGTGGTGAGCGCAACCGCGTGCATCTGGCCAAGATGCTGCGGCAGGAAAGCAACGTGCTGCTGCTGGACGAACCAACCAACGATCTGGACGTCGATACCCTGCGTGCGCTGGAAGAGGCTCTGGGTGAATTCCCCGGTTGTGCCGTGGTCATTACCCATGACCGCTGGTTCCTTGACCGTCTGGCAACCCATATTCTGGCGTTTGAAGGGGATTCTCACGTCGAATGGTTTGAAGGGAACTTCCAGGCTTATGAGGAAGACAAGCGCCGTCGCCTGGGCCCGGATGCGACGGAACCGGGCCGTATCCGGTACCGGCCAATCTCCCGCTGATCAGGCTGGGTGGATGTCTGATGCGGCATCCATCATCTGAAGCCCCTTCAGGACAGAACAACAGGACACGCTGCAGGGGGCTTCTCCGGTGGCGTTTCTGCGTTCTGGCGCAGGCGCTGCCATGCTGACGGCCCGCTCAGTCAGAACCGGGCGGCTCATGCTGCAACCCGTCACATGGCGGGATATGGATGATATGGCGGCGTTGAAGGCGGATGGCGGCGCGTTTGGCCAGATGCTCGGCGGGGTGTGCACACGCCAGAAGGCCGAGCAGGAAATGGCGGACGATATCGCCTTCTGGGCCTGCCACCGGGTCGGGATTTTTACTATTCGGGAACAGGACCAGTTTGTGGGCATGACCGGCATCCACGACAGGCCAGACGGGCGCGGCTTCGGGTTACGCTTTGCGCTGTATCCGTGGGCCAGCGGGCGCGGCATTGCGCGGGAGGCTGCCAACGCGGCCCTCAACTTTACGCATGATGCTGGCGTAAAGCGGATTATTGCCGTCGCCAAGGAGAGTAATCTTGCGTCCCGCACCATTCTGGGTGGGATTGGTATGCGTGTGTATGAGACTTTCCCGCGGGATGGCCAGACCATGCTGGTCTATGAAAGCGTGCGGGGCTGACCTCCGGGGGAGGCGTCCGGGGCCGGGGCGGCCTGTGGGATTTGTACAGGCGCGTGTGCTGGAACGCAGGTATTAAAAAAGGGCACCCCGGGAGGTGCCCTTTTTGTATCGGTGTCTGCCGACCGATTAGGCAGCGGTGGCTTAGTTGGTCGTTGCTGCGGAATGGTGCTCGATCTGGCGCTTCAGGGCGCTCAGCAGGGCATCAATATTGCCGCCATTGCGGGCGATGTAGGAAGAATAGTCCTGACGCTGCGTCAGGCGCAGGCTGGCGCCTTCACCCACTACGTCCACCACTTTCGGGGCGCCGCCGTTATGGCTGACAATCCACTGCATGGCAGCCGGGGGCTGCTGCGGGCGGATCAGAGTCGCCTCAACAGAATCGTCTTCACCAGATTTGGAGATCGCACCAATGGTGAAGCTGACGCCACGATAGTCGCCCAGCTTATCGGTAATGGCGTTAACCAGCACTTCATGGAACAGGCCGAGATACTGCTTCTGCTGTTCCGGCGTGGCCAGTTTCCAGTAGCGGCCAAGGCAGTAGCGGCCAATGGCGTCAATATCCACATCCTGCTGGATCAGCGGCAGAACGCGGGCCTTTTTTTCTGATAGCGAGACCTGACTGTTCACGATTGTGACGAGCTTGGTGCCGAAAGTTTCAATAAACTGACGTGTGCCTTCAGCCGCACGGGCGGGCAGAACAGAAAGACTGCCAGCACAAAGCAGTGCGAGAGCCCCGGTCACAAGGCGACGGCTGGAAAGAAATTTCATGTCGGCGCTATCCTTGTTGTTTTTAGTGGTACCAGGCGGGCACGGTAGCGCGATTATCATTTTTAATCGCCTCGGCCTGCGCCTTCCGCTGTTGCTGATAGGCGCTGCGGATGGTTGCGTAGGGGTCCAGTGCGTCACGCTGCAGGGCATCCAGTTCATCCAGATGCGTGGAGCGGCCGTGCACAACCCCCATCATATTATAGGCCCAGTTGAAGCTGATCAGCCCGTAGCCGCGCGGAACATAGTTCCAGGGGGACAGGCCCTGATCAATCCCGTAGCCGATGCCATCACGGAAGGAGGACGGGCCCATGGGCAGGAACAGATACGGGCCGGAGGGGATGCCCCAGTTGGCCAGCGTCATGCCGGCATCATTATCATGATGCGGATACCCGGCCATTTTGGCGACATCGATCAGCCCGCCAATACCAACAGACATATTGATGCACCACCGCACGAAAGCATCCCCCGCGCGGCGCGGTTTGCCTGCGCCGACATCGTTAAAGAACACGGAGGGTTCGTTCATGGTGGTGATCATGTTGCCCAGAGAATTCCGGACAGGGCGCGGCACGGCCCAGACATAGGCTTTGGCCGCCGGGCGCAGCACCCAGTGATCGACCGTCATGGTCAGGTTATAGACTTTGCGGTTCAGCGGCTCGTACGGGTCATTCGCCTGCTTGTATTCCTCAAGGGCGTCCGGGTCTTTGGGCACAGGGGCCTTGATGGCGCTGCACCCCGTCAGGGCGACAAGGGTTGCGACCAGTACAGAGCCGCGTGAGGAAAAACGGCGCTGGGCCGATGAGCCTACCCGAGTCTGACCCGTATGTGCCTGACTGCGGGGGCGGAGCCGTGCACCGTTCCGTCCTGAATTCATGCCGCGTTTACCTTCACCCTGTGACGCACTCTCTAAAACCTGACCATAAGACAGGAGTCTTCTACTGCCCTCTCTACCACGAGAAACGTTCTGCGCAATGCAGGTCATCCCTGCATGAAAGGCAGGGGAGCAGAAAAGAAGCGCAGCTCAGGCCCAACGGTTTAACGGATGTGTCAATTTTTCCAATATTGTTGCGTGAATGCCGCACCCTGAGGCCTGTTAAAGGCCCCGGTCCCGTTTGATCATATCCCATGCGGCATTGATGCGGGAAATTTTGGCCGAAGCTCGGCAATTTCAGCTTCAGAGGCTTTGCGTGATGCCATCACATCCGGGTGATACTGGCGTACAAGCACCTTCCAGCGGGCGCGGAGCTCCTCGTTGGAGAGTGAGGCATCAACCCCCATCACCACGTAGGCGTCTTCCTCCGCCATGGCCGGTCTGGAGCGGCCCTGTTCCGCCCGTTCCCATGCGCCCCGGCTCAGGCCGAACAGCGCATGGACCCGTTGCAGGAAGAGGGTTTCCTCCTTTGTCAGCGGTTCATCCGCCGCCAGATCAGCGCGGGCAATGCCAAACAGCACACCCATCAGGTCTTCCAGCGGCTGTTTATCCTGCGCGTAGGCTGTGCCGAGTTCACGGGCAAAGGACTCGTAATCATCCGTGCGCTGCCGTGCGAGGTCAAACAGGCGGCCCACTTCACGCATGTTTTCATCCGGCACCCGGAAGCGCATCTTGAAGGCGTTGATTTCCTGCCGGTTGACCGGGGCATCACACTTGGCCAGCTTGGCGCATAGAATAATGCTGGTCAGGCCGTAGAGCTGTTCCTTCTTGCCCAGCGCTGCGGCCAGCTTGGCCGCCATGAAGGTGGCCGCGCCATTGGGGTCCGGGTTGGCCCGGGCGGCCCAGCGGTCACTCCATCCCCCGGCGGGGGGCTGAAGAAGGGTGCCTTTATCCGCAGCATGCCCCAGTGCTGTCCCCAAAGCTGCGCCAACAGGTCCGCCCATGGCAAAACCTGCGACACCACCAAAAATCTTACCCCATATCGCCATGTTGCCTGCTTAGCATTTTCTGGCCAGCGGCCCAAATCCGGCCCGCATGTGCGTTGTCAGCCCAGCATAGCAGGCCGAAAGGCGGCGCGAGAAGTTGTGGGCAGGCAATACTGCCGTGAGAGCGTCAGGATTGCGCCGGGAGTGCGGGCCAGAAGGCAAAGGCGGTCATGACCTTGTCAGCTCAATCTGCAAAATTTTTCAGGCTGAGGTTTCGGCGGGGTGTGCCGCAGGTTGTTTCTGCAACCAGAGAATAGTCTGCACGCGCAGGAAAGAGGCCAGAGACTGAAAGGGAGGGCGCTCTGTGTCCATCTGCGCCACTAAGACCGGCAAAGGCTGCTGATGCTGCCGGGCCATGTCTTCCAGCACACGCCAGAACTCTGGTTCCAGCGCCACACTGGTATCATGGCCAGAGAGAATCAGGCTGCGCTTGCGGAGGTGAGCACTCATCAGGGTATCGTCTCCAGCCGTGTAACGGCCCATCGGGCGGCTTCAGCCACCACGCTATCCGGGTCCTGTGTCAGGCGGCGTGCGTAAGGCAGCAAGTCTGGCAGACCGGAATTGCCGATAGCAATCAGCACATTCCGCACAAACCGGTTGCGGCCAATGCGTTTGATGGGGGAGCCGGAAAATTTCTGGCGGAAGGCGGCATCATCCAGCGTGCTCAGGCTGGCCAGATCCGGGGCCATCAGGTCCGGGCGGGGTTGCAACTTGATCTGGCGGGAGGTTCTGGCAAATCGGTTCCACGGGCAGACGGCCAGACAGTCATCGCATCCATAAATATGGGTGCCGATGCCGGGGCGCAGTTCTAGCGGAATCGGCCCGGCATGTTCAATGGTCAGATAGGAAATGCAGCGCCGGGCATCCATCTGGTAAGGGGCGGGAAAAGCCTGTGTGGGGCAGGCCGTCAGGCAGCGCGTGCAACTGCCGCATCCTCGCCGGAGGGGGGTGAGGAGGGCAGCTCCAGTGTGGTGTAGATTTCCCCTAAAAACAGCCAGCTTCCGTGGCTGCGGGACACCAGATTGGTATGCTTGCCCTGCCAGCCCAGCCCGGCCTGTTCGGCCAGCGGTTTTTCCGCCACCGGGGCGGTATCCACAAAGACCTTAACGCTCGGAGGCTGGGGCGGCGGGCTTTCTGCGGTAAAGGCTCGTTTGGCCTCCAGAGTGCCTTCCCGGACCACAAACTGCGCCAGATGCTTCAGCATGCCTTTAATCAGGTCATGATAGTCGCGGTGGCGGGCGTAGACGGAAATATTGCCCCGGTCCGGCTGCCTGAGTGTGGCAAGCGGATTCCCTTCCGGCGCGTAGGAGACGCCGAGTGCAATTACGGTCCGGGCGTCTGGCCAGAGAGTTGTGGGCTGGGTGCGCTGGTCAGCCCTGTCGGCCAGCCAGCCCATCTCCCCATGATAACCTTTGGCCAGAAAATCCGTCAGCCGTGCCCGCACGTCCGGGCCAAGATGGGCCGGGCAGAAGCCAATGGCGTCAAATCCCAGAGCCAGCGCTTTTTCCCGGATTCGGGCGGCGAGTTTTTCAGCACCGGGCAGAGCGGGCACAGGGCTGTTCTCAGGGGACGGGGGGAATGGCGGGCTGTGGCATTTCATCTTCCGTCCAGTCTTCCGCGGCCCAGTTGGCGCGCAGGGTGGTCGCCAGTTCGTCCAGACGGCCTTCCACAATCGCCGCCCGGATCTGGCGCATCAGGCGCTGATAATAGGCAATGTTATGCCATGTCAGCAGCATCGGGCCGAGAATTTCATTGGCCCGGAACAGATGGTGCAGATAGGCGCGGCTGTGGCGGGAGCAGGCCAGACAGTCACAGTCCGGGGAGATGGGGCGGGCGTCCGTCGCGTGGCGGGCATTGCGCAGGTTGAGCGTGCCGCGCTCCGTATAGGCGCGGGCCGTGCGGCCCGCGCGGGTGGGCATCACGCAGTCAAACATGTCCACACCGCGCTGCACGCTGCCCAGCAGATCATCCGGGGTGCCAACGCCCATCAGGTAGCGCGGGGCCGTGTGCGGCATGGCGGGCACGGTGGTGTCCAGCGTGGCGAACATCAGCTCCTGCCCTTCGCCCACGGCCAGACCGCCAATGGCGTAGCCTTCAAACCCGATATCTGTCAGGGCCTTCACGCTTTCGGCCCGCAGGTCGGGCTCGGTGCCCCCCTGCACGATGCCAAACTGGCCATAGCCGGTGCGCTGCACAAAGGCCTCGCGGGAGCGGGCGGCCCAGCGCATGGACATCCGCATGGAGGCGGCAATGGTTTCTGGCGGGGCGGGCAGAGCCGGACATTCATCAAAACACATGGTGATGGTGGCATCCAGCGCGTGCTGGATATCGGTCGAGCTTTCCGGCGTCAGCCGGTGGTAGGAGCCATCAATATGGGAGCGGAACGTGACCCCGTCCTGATCCAGCTTGCGCAGCGCACCCAGGGACATGACCTGAAAGCCGCCGGAATCCGTCAGGATCGGGCCGGACCAGTCCATAAAGCGATGCAGGCCGCCCAGAGCGCGCACACGCTCGGCACCGGGCCGCAGCATGAGGTGATAGGTGTTGCCCAGCACAATGCCCGCGCCTGTGGAGCGCACGGCATCCATCGTCATGGCTTTGACGGTGCCAACGGTGCCGACCGGCATGAAGGTGGGGGTCGCGACGGGACCGTGGGCGGTATGCAGCATTCCGGCGCGGGCCGCGCCGTCTGTGCTCTCACAGGTCCAGTGGAAACGGCTCATGCGGACTCTCCCGTACGGTGGGCCTCAATGGGGCTGGCGCAGCGCAGCAGGCAGGCATCCCCGTAGGAATAAAAACGGTATCCTGTCTGGATGGCGTGGGCATAGGCCGCCCGCATCCGCTCTTCCCCCGCAAAAGCACAGACCAGCATGAACAGCGTGGAGCGCGGCAGATGGAAGTTGGTCATCAGCATATCCACCGCGCGGAAACGGTAGCCGGGCCGGATGAAAATGGAGGTGACATCATCAAACGGATGCACAATGCCGTCCTCATCGGCTGCACTTTCCAGCAGGCGCAGGCTGGTGGTGCCCACGGCAATAATACGGCCTCCGGCTTTGCGCGCGGCATTGATGCGTGCGGCTGTTCCCGGCGTGATAATGCCGCGTTCGGCGTGCATGTGGTGTTTGGAAATATCGTTCTCCCGCACGGGCAGGAAGGTGCCCGCCCCCACATGCAGCGTCAGGGTGCAGCGGTCGGCTCCGGTTGCGTCTACAGCCTCCAGCAGGGCCGGGGTAAAATGCAGGCCAGCCGTGGGGGCGGCGACGGCGCCTTTATGGTGTTCAAAAATGGTCGCGTAGTCCCGCGTATCCTGCGCGGTCGGGCCGTGGGGGCGATGGATATAGGGGGGGAGCGCCAGCGCGCCGACATCCTGCAAAAAGGTGTCAAACGCGGAGCCTTCCGCCGAAAAACGCAGAACTGCGCCGCCGCCTTCCTCCCGCGCCAGCACCGTGGCGGTGTGGGGGCTGCCGGTAAAGGTCAGGGTGTCCCCCACCTTCAGGCGGCGGGCATTGCGCACCAGCACATGCCATGAGGTGTCAGGCAGAATACGGTCCAGCGTGATGCCGATATGGGCCTCCCCACGCAGGGCATGCAACTGGGCGCGGATCACGGCGGTATCATTCGCGACCAGAAGATCTCCGGCCTTCAGCAATCCGGGCAGGTCAGACACATGGCGGTCTGCCAGCGGGCCGTGGGCGGGAACATCCAGCAGGCGTGCGGCCTCACGCGGTCTGGCCGGTTCCTGCGCAATCAAGGTTTCAGGCAGATAGAAATCAAAATCTTCGGTGCGGTCGCTCATGGTGGAAGGGGTTTACGCAATAGGGTGCGCGGACGCCAGAGGAGAGTGCAGTTTCCGGGGGCAAACAGGCCGGGGACGGCAGGTTTTCTGGTGCGCAATCTGTCCTGAAAACCTGTGTGGGCGGAGGGCTGTTGCCGGATCACACAGAGGGGGCATGGGTGGCCCGTGCGCATGCGGGGTTGAAGAAGAGCCTCCGCGGGGCCAGATTTCCCTTAGCAAACAACCCGATACGGAGATTAAAACGTATGTCCTATGCTCTGCTTGATGCCGCCCGTGTTGCCAAAGCGTCCAAAGTCTCACTGGATGTGCTCAAGACCAACCCGGAAACCACGGAAGCCTACCAGCGTAAAGTGATCATGATTGAGCGGATTGAAGCGCTTGCTGCTGCGGCTGCGGACTCTGACGCAGGCAAGGCTGTTACGCTCACATCCGAAGAGTTCTGGCTGATCAGCCGCAACTGGTAAGAAGGGCGCACCAATGGCTTTTGTTCTGACCAGCCTGATTTTACGGACGGGGCCACCCTGCCGCAGGCGCAGGTTTATAACGGTATGGGCCAGACGGGGCAGAATGTATCCCCGGCGCTGGAATGGAAAAACGCGCCAGCCGGAACAAAAAGCTTTGTGGTGACGGTGTATGACCCTGATGCCCCCACCGGCTCCGGCTGGTGGCACTGGGTTGTCGCTAATATTCCGTCCGGCGTGACGGCGCTGCCTGAAGGGGCAGGCTCTGGCAAAGGGGGCCTTCCGGAAGGGCCGTGCAGGTGCGCACCGATTTTGGTGTGCCCGGTTACGGCGGGGCCGCGCCACCACCCGGCCCGGCGCACCGTTACATTTTTACGGTGCATGCGCTGGATGTGCCCGGACTGGATGTCAAACCGGACTCCAGCCCGGCGCTGGTTGGTTTTATGGTGCACCATCACAAGCTGGCCTCTGCCAGCCTGACGGCGCTTTACGGTGGCCAGAAACCCTGATGCCGGCTAGGATGTCAGGGCATCCATCAGCGGCGGCAGATACTGGTCCAGCTTGACGCGCAGCGGCATCAGATACGCGCAGCCCTGTTCCTGTGACAGGTCCCGCAGGACGGACTGGGCAAACTGAATATTGGCCTCCAGCGTCGGCTCAAAGTTTTTGGGGAACACCACATGGTTGGTTGTCTCCCAGTAGGAGCGGGAGCGTGGCCCGATAACCGGGGAAAGCCCCCAGAACACCTGCTCACCCAGCAGCCATTCCCGGCACAGGTCAAACAGCTTTCTGTCAAAGACCGGCTGCGTGAAAAATCCTTCCGCTCCGGCTTCTTTCTTGCGGGCAATATCCTCAAGCTCTTTCCACGGTGCGCGGCGATAGGGGTCAAACGCGGCATAAATCCGCAGATGCGGTGCTTCCTTCCGGTAGCGGCGGAGAATGCTTTCCGTGCTGTTGGGGTAAGTCCGGTGTGCAAGGTCGGCTGGCGGGTCACCATGCACAACCAGCACTTCCTTCAGTCCGGGCAGATCACTGCCCGGCAGCGGCGCGCCGGGGGCGATATCAATGGCGCGCACATGCGGGATGACCGTGCCAAACTGCGGCATGGTCAGGGCGGTTGCGTCCCAGCTCCGCAGCGGGAAGCGCATCAGGTCCGGGATGTTCAGCGTATCCGCGGCGGGGAACAGGGTTTTAACGCTGGAAACATCCTGCGCAAGTGCGTCCTCGCTCCGGGGGATGAGTTCAACAGAAAGGCGGGAGAGACTCATTCCGCCGTCCCCGTGACCAGCAGGCGCGCTGCTGTCAGGGTGTTTTTCAGCAGGCAGGCAATGGTCATGGGGCCAACGCCACCGGGAACGGGCGTGATGCGGCCAGCAACTTTTACGGCCTCATCAAATACCACATCCCCCACCAGACGGGTTTTGCCGGTTTCAGTCGTCACGCGGGTAATGCCGACGTCAATCACCGTCGCCCCCGGTTTGATCCAGTCCCCATGTACCAGTTCCCGGCAGCCGGTTGCCACCACCAGAATATCGCCCTGCCGGGCGAGGGCCCCGGTGTCCCGCGTGTGGATATGCGCGATGGAAACAGTGCAGCCTTCCGCCAGCAGCAGCATGGCCAGCGGTTTGCCGACAAGATTGGAGCAGCCGATCACCACCGCGTGCTTGCCGCGCATATCGCCAAGCTGGTCCCGCAGCAGCAGCAGGCAACCCAGCGGTGTGCAGGGGATCAGGCTGGGCAGGCCAATGGCCAGACGCCCGGCATTGATTTCCCCCAGGCCATCCACATCCTTTTCCGGCTGGATGGCATTGGTCACCCGGCGGGCATCCAGACCGTTTGGCAGCGGAAGCTGCACCAGAATCCCGTGAATTTCCGGGTCATGATTCAGGCGCTCGATCAGTGCGAGCAGTTCCGGCTCAGACGTTGTTTCGGGCAGCATGTGCATGAAGGAACGCATACCGGCATGGTGTGTCTGAATGGCCTTGTTACGCACATAGACTTCACTGGCCGGGTCGTCCCCCACCAGAATGACAGCCAGACCGGGGGTGACGCCATGCTCATCATGAAAGGCGCGGACATCCTCCCGGATCTGCTGTCGGAGAGTGGCGGCAAAGCCTTTGCCGTCAATGAGAGTAGCCTGATGGTCAGACGGAAGGGAGGAGGATGGGCTCATCGTCACTGCTGCGGTCAATCCGGAAAAAGGCGGTTGGAAGACCTGCCTGCCATACGCAAAAAAACGCAGGCAGACAATGGCAGGGCGCCATGCAGGCGATGTGGAAGGGCGGCTACCTGCCGGAATAAAAGGTGGCCAGATGGCTGTGACGGGCCGGGGGAAAAGGCAGCCCGAAAAGCGTTAGGAAATCCCCGGTTCATCCTTGCGGTAAGGGGAGAGTGCGCTGAGAGCTTCGGCCTCAGCCCGTATGGCCGGACGTTCTTCCGCCAGAAAGGCGGAGACGGCGGAGCGGAGAGACGTGTTTTCCAGCCAGTGGGCGGAATGGGTCAGGCTGGGCACATAACCGCGCTGAATTTTATGCTCACCCTGCGCCCCGGCCTCCACACGTTTCAGCCCATGCGCAATGGCAAAATCAATGGCGCGGTAATAACAGAGTTCAAAATGCAGAAAGGGCCAGTCCCCCGAGCAGCCCCAGTTGCGGCCATAGAGCGTATCGCCCCCCAGCAGGTTGAGGGCGGCTGCAACAGGTGTGTCCCCGTGCCGCGCCACCATCAGCACAACGCGGTCCCCCAGACGTTCAGAAAGCAGGGGGAAGAATTCACGGGTCAGGTAAGCGCTGCCCCATTTGCGGTCCACGGTGTTGCGATAGAAGGTGTAGAACGCCTGCCAGTCTGCCGGGGTGATGTCAGCACCGCGCAGAGTATGAAAGGTGAGGCCCGCCGCATTGGCGTCCCGCCTTTCCCGCTTCAGCACTTTGCGTTTGCGCGAGGCGAGGGTCGCCAGAAAATCATCAAAACTGCTGTAGCCGTGATTATGCCAGTGATACTGCACGCCAAGGCGCGGCAGCCAGCCGCGCTGGCTGAGCAGAGTGCTTTCCTGTTCCTCACAGAACGTGACATGGGCGGAGGAAAGGCCGGTTTCTCCACAGATCTGGCGGAGGGCATCGGCCAGAATGGCAGCGGTTTCCGGCGGGGCTGACGGGGCGCACAGCAGGCGCGGGCCGGGGGCTGGGGTGAAAGGCACCGCAACCTGAAGTTTTGGGTAATACTGCCCGCCCGCGGCTTCAAATGCTCTGGCCCACCCCTGATCGAACACATATTCGCCCCAGGAATGGCCCTTCAGGTAGGCCGGGCAGACGGCGGCCAGTGTGCCGTCCGGCGCGTGTAAGGTTACATGCCGGGGCAGCCATCCGGTGCGCTGGCTGACAGACCCGCTGTCCTCCAGTGCGGAGAGAAAGGCGTAGCTGACAAACGGGTTGTCAGCCCCGGCACAGGAGTCCCACGCGGTCTGGCCTATGGCGGCAAGGCCGTCATGCAGGGAGACAGACCAGTCAGACATACCGGCCCCCTGTTAGTCAGCCGATCTCAAACAGGCCTTCAACTTCAACCGGCGCATCCAGCGGCAGGGAGGGCACGCCCACGGTGGAGCGGGCGTGGCGTCCGGCATCGCCAAAGACGTCAACGGCCAGATCGGACGCACCGTTCATGACGGACGCATGCGCGGTAAATTCGGGTGTGCAGGCAATAAAGCCGCCCAGACGCACCACGCGCTTCACGCGGCTGAGGTCGCCCACAGCAGCTTTGACCTGTGCAATCACGTTGATCATGCTGTAGCGCGCGGCTTCCACTGCGGTATCCACGGCAACGGCGCCGCCCAGCTTGCCGGTTGCAAACAGCTTGCCGTCCGCCAGCGGGAGCTGACCGGAGACAACCAGCAGATTGCCCGTCTGTACGCAGGCCACATAGTTGGCAACCGGTGCGGCGGGGGTGGGCAGCGTGATGCCGAGATCTTTCAGGCGGGCTTCAGGTGTGGTGCTCATGAGAGACTGATCCTTATGACAGGGTTCGGGCAAAGCCTATGGCCAGTCCGGTCTAGCTGACCAGCCGCAGGCTGCCTCGGTTGCGGGGGACAGGGTCGCCTTCCTGCGCCGGGAAATCAAGCGGCAGAAGCGGGTCCGGGTCCATCTGGCTGTCCTGATGCGGGCCATCGGGCAGCTTTTTGTTCAGATAGGCGTCTGACAAAGCGCGGAACGTATAGTCCAGCATGGAGGTGGCGTAAGAGGCCACAGGGTCTCCTTCCACCGTGCCGGAGGGGCCGAAGCAGGAATAGGCAAAGCTGCTGACATACGCATCCAGCGGCGCGCCATATTGCAGGCCAATGCTCACGGCTTCCCCAAAGCTTTCCATCAGGCCCCGGACCATGGAGCTTTCCCGTGTGGGGTTTAACGCCAGTTCCCCCAGCGTGCCGTCTTCATACTCGCCGGTGCGTAGAAACAGCCGGTGCCCGCCAATGCTG
>NZ_BAJW01000015.1 GCF_000613905.1 Acetobacter persici JCM 25330 | reverse complement strand
GGCCGATACGGCGCAGACCATCCCCGGCGAATGGGGGCCGTGGTATCGTGCCCTCAAACCTGACACCACGCACGGCCAGACCCTGATGAGCGGGCCGGACAACGCACCGTTACTGGTGCTTGACCATGTGGATCAGGGCCGCGTGGCGCTCCTGCTATCTGACCAGATCTGGCTCTGGTCTCGCGGGGAAGGCGGCGGTGGTCCGCAGGCTGAACTGCTGCGCCGGATTTCCCACTGGCTGATGAAAGAGCCGGAACTGGAGGAAGAACAACTGACCGCCGCCATTGCCGGGGGCGAACTAACAGTCACGCGCCGCAGCACGGCTGGCGCACCGCTCAAATCCGTCACCGTCACACCGCCCGGTAGTGCAGCGGTCAGCCTGAACCTGCATTCCGTCACAGAAAGCGCAGACGTTAAGGACGACGCAACCGGCCTCAGCACAGGCCGCATGCAGGCCGATAAGCCGGGCATCTGGCAGGTGGATGATGGCACGCACAAAGCCTTCGCGTCCCCGGTCCAGCCAGACCCGCAGGAATTTGCGGACCTCCGCGCCACCGCCAGCCATCTGAACGCAGTCGTAAGGGCGACCGGCGGTGGCATTTTCTGGGCAGGGGAGAACAGTGCCTCCCCCACCGTGCCGGACCTGCGGCTAGCAGACGGCAGCACCCCGCACGGGGCAGACTGGATGGGCTTCCCACACCGCAACGCGCATGTTGTGACCGGCAAAAGTGCCACGCCCCTTTTACCGGCCTGGCTGATGCTCGGCCTCACCCTCTGCCTGCTGTTTGCAGGCTGGTGGCGGGAAGGACGGAGCGGATAACCGTTTTCCTTTCCGCCCGCACACGGGTGTGATAAATAACAAATCAGGTTCCACCTATGGACAGATCATGACCCGTTTCTTCCGCTTTACTCCGGCTGCTCTCATGGTTGGTGGCAGCCTTTTTCTCGCCTGTGCCACGCCCGTCTGGGCGCAATCCGCCCGTGAGGCCGAAGCTCAGGCTGCTGCGGAAGAAGCTGCCCAGAAAGCCGAAGCAGCGAAAGCGGCCAAACGCGCTGCGCCTCCGGCGTCCATCCCCGGCGCAGAAGCTCCTGATGACGATGAAAATGACCATTCCAACACGGATATGGAACCGACTGCGGCCCTGTTTGACGCCATTAACCGCGGCAACCTGCTTTCCGCCAAAGAAGCGGTCAACCGTGGCGCGGACCTGAACCATCACAACATTCTGGGCCAGACCCCGCTGGATATGGCCATTGACCTCAACCGGAACCCCATCATCTTCCTGCTGCTGTCCATGCGTGGCAGCGATGACCGCCCGCGCACCGACATCACCACAAAAACCCGCGGGATGGACACGGAAGACGGCGCAGGCCATCTGACAATCGGCGGCACGGCCGGACGCCATAACGCTACGTCCGTTTCCGGCAGAAGCCGGTATGACGCGGCGGGCGGCTCTCCCCGGCCCGATATCGGCTTCCTCGGGTTTGGCGGAAGCTAAGTTTCCCTTATCAGCCAACAAAAAAGCCGCCTTTTCCGGGCGGCTTTTTTTATAACCTCATTCTCTTGCAACAAGACCGGGGCAGAGCCGTAACCGGCCCGGCCCCAGTGCGTTCAGAGTCTTCAGACAGAAATGACGTTGCTGGCGCCACGGCCAGACTGCACCAGACTTCCTGCCGCAGCACATCCAGCGGCAGCCAGACGCCATCACGCTCAAAATGCCAGAAAGTCCAGCCATTGCAGGACGGAGCATTGGTCAGCATCGCGCCCATTTTGTGAATGGAGCCGCGCTTATCCCCGCTGACCAGCGTGCCATCAGGAGAAACCGTTGCCTGCACGCGCTGCTTCTTGTCGGCCAGCACAACACCAGCGGAGAGCAGCCCCTGCTCTACCAGACTGCCAAACGGCACACGCGGTGCCTCGCGCTTGTCCAGCGTGGTCATAACGGCATCATCCGGCAGAGGCTCTTCCCGCGCTACGCGGCCCAGAGCCGCCTCCACATAATCCGGGTGGCGCTCAATGCCGATAAAGCGGCGGCGCAGGCGCTTGGCCATCGCAGGCGTCGTGCCCGTGCCGGTAAAGGGGTCGAGCACAACATCATCAACGGATGTGGAGGCCAGCAGAACGCGGTGCAGCAGGCTTTCCGGCTTCTGGGTGGGGTGCAGCTTCAGGCCATGTTCATTGCGCAGGCGCTCATTGCCGGTGCAGAGCGGCAGATACCAGTCGGAGCGCATCTGCACATCATCATTCAGAGCCTTCATGGCCTGATAGTTGAAGCGGTAGCGGCTGTCTTCGCTCCGTGCGGCCCAGATCATGGTTTCATGCGCGTTGGTAAAGCGGCGACCACGGAAATTGGGCATCGGGTTGGATTTCCGCCAGACAATATCATTCAGAATCCAGAATCCCAGATCCTGCAAAATCGCACCGATGCGGAAAATATTGTGGTAGGAACCAATCACCCAGATGGTGCCATCCTTATGCAGGACGCGGCGCGCTTCCGTCAGCCATGCACGGGTAAAGCGGTCATATTCGGCCAGATCGGAAAACTTGTCCCAGTCATCATCCACGCCGTCCACGAGGGAATCATCCGGGCGACGCAGTTCCCCACGCAACTGGAGGTTGTATGGCGGGTCTGCAAACACGCAGTCCACAGAACCGGACGGCAGGCCGCGCATGGTTTCCACGCATTCGCCACGCAGAATCTGATCAAGAGGAAGTTCCATACTGATTGATTTTGCGCCGCTCATGCCCGGCCCTCCATAGCAAGATGTTCAATTTGCCGGCGCACTGTGCCGAATGTTTTACGATGATGCGGGGTGACGCCCGCGCTGCTCAGCGCCGCGCGATGCACTACGGTGCCGTAACCGGAATTGCGGTCCCAGCCATAAGCGGGCCAGCGCACGTCCAGACGCGCCATAATGCGGTCCCGCACGACTTTGGCCATGATTGATGCTGCTGCAATGGAAAGGCTGAGCGCGTCCCCGCCCACAAGAGCCTCCGCACGACACCCGAAGGACGGCAGCTTGTTGCCATCCACCAGCACATAATCCGGCAGGCCCGGCAGGCGCGCCACAGCGCGCTGCATGGCCAGATGGGCAGCGTGATGGATGTTGAGCGTATCAATTTCGGAAGCAGACGCAGCACCCAGACCAATTTCAATTCCGGGCACATCCGGCAGGCGGGCCGCAATGGCCTCACGCACAGCAGGCTTCAGTTTTTTGGAATCATCAATAACGGCCGCAAGGTCGTCCGGCACACCCGCACCAAAGACGACAGCAGCAGCCACCACGGGACCAGCCAGCGGGCCACGCCCGACTTCATCAACACCGGCGACGCGCCCGCCGTGTTGCTGCTCCCGTGTAAAATCCGGCATGACCCCTCTTTCCACTCATTTGGCAGGACTCGGTTAAAATAACCGAGTCGCACCAATTGCGACTCCGTAGAAAGAGGAGAATCACTTTTCACCGGAACGCGCAAGAGTCCCGGTGAAAATGATTTATCAGGAGCGCTTGGAACGCGGGAACACCAGCCAGCCGATCAGCACCCCGACAAACGTCACAATACCCAGTGAAAGCAAGGGCTTATCCCGCACAAAGGTCACGGCTTTTTCCACCACACCCTCACCTTCCTCATACAGGTCAGCAAATTCCTGCTGGGCCATTCCGGAAAGCTGATCGATCTTTCCTTCGGCCTGTAGCCCCAGATCACCCGTCAGACCACCAGCGGCATCTTTCACGCGGCCCTTGGCTTCATCAGCCACGCCTTCAAGTTTTGTGCCGAGGTTTTTGAGTTTATCGTCAGCCATCGTTTTTCTCCTTATTTAAGACCGTTCCGTACCCAGAGTGCGGTCGCCACAAATATAGCGTTTGAGCACGGTCTTCTGTTGCATCAGACCGCAAAAACACGTCTCTGGCTAGCATGCCGTTTATCAGCCGCCCTCATCTGATCGCCCTTATCGTCGCCTCCATGTTTTTCATGGAACAACTGGATGGCACCATTCTGGCCACCGCCCTGCCCTCCATTGCCCACAGCCTGCATGTTGATACGGTCGCGACCTCCGTGGCGCTGACCTCCTACATCATAGGCCTGGCCATATTTATCCCCGCTTCCGGCGCTCTGGCGGACAGGCTGGGCAGCCGCACCGTGCTGACGGGGGCCATCATCATCTTTGTCACCTGCTCGGTGCTGTGCGCGACAGCCACCAGCCTTATATTTCTGGCTTGTATGCGCGCATTGCAGGGCATTGGCGGCGCGCTGATGGTGCCGGTAGGGCGGCTGGTCGTGCTGCGGGGCACGGCGCGGGAGGATCTGGTGCGCACCATGACGTGGATGATGCTGCCCGCCACCCTCGGCCCGCTGATGGGGCCTGTGGTGGGCGGCTTCATCACCACCTATCTGTCCTGGCGCTGGAACTTCTACCTCAACATTCCGGTGGGCATTGTCGGCCTGCTGCTCACGCGCCGCTTTATCCCCAACACCCGCACGCCTGATCCGGCACCGTTTGACCTGCGGGGCATGGCGCTGGTGGGGGGTGGGCTGGCCGTTCTGTCCATCGCGGCGGAACTCTTCAGCCACGGTGAGGGCGGCGGCATGCTGGTTCTGGGCATGTTGGTGGGGGGCAGCAGCCTGATGGGGCTTTACAGCCTGCACGCCGTGCGCACGGCGGCACCCCTGCTTGATTTCAGCCTGTTTCGGGTACCCACCTTCGCCATTTCCGTCGCGGGCGGCGCGGCATCACGTGTGGCCGTCGGTTCACTGCCGTTTCTGTTCCCGACCTTCCTGCAGATTGGCTCGGGCCTGACGGCAGCCCAGAGCGGCGCCATCACGTTCATTGCGCCGCTTGGCGCGATTGTCATGCGCCCCTTTGTGCCTGCCACACTTGCGCGCTGGGGGTTCCGGCGCGTGCTGATGGCCAACGGGTTTTCCGCGGCCATTCTGTTCGCGCTGATTGCCGCTTTTCAGAAAGGCCAGCCGTTATGGACACTCTCTCTCATTCTGTTTGCCGCGGGCATGGCGCAAAGCACGCAGTTTTCCGCCTATAACACCATTGCCTACGCGGATATTTCCAAGCAGCGGATGAGTGCGGCCACCAGCCTTTATTCAACCCTGCAACAGCTTATGCTGTCTGTGGGGATCTGCACGGCCGCGGGCACCCTCACCCTCACCCATATTCTGTTCCGGCACGCCACCCCCACCCTGCATGATTTCTCAATCGCCTTTCTGGTCGTGGGCAGTATCTCCATGCTGGCGGTGCCTGCGGCAGCCTGCCTGTCCCCACAGGCCGGGGCGAGCATGAGCGGCAACAAATCCTGACGACCGCGTCCGAGATTAAAGGTTATTTTAAACTCGCTTTTATAGTGTTCTCTTTTCGTAATAAATCTTGGATGAAACTTTCAGTCCGTGTAAACTCCAGCCTGTTTTTTGTTACAACGCCAGCACGCTTTCCGCCGGGCATTTTTTCTTGTCAGGATTGAAATTGAACGGAAAGGAAAAGCTGCTACTGTCCCTTCTCCGGTTTACCGCAGATCTGCATTGCAGCCCCTGCGGTCCACTCTAGCAGTCAGGTGAAACGAGCCGCGCGCCCTATGGATGATTACACCACGGACACACGATCCGATTCACCCACGCCCCTCCGCACCTCTGGCCGGAAAAAGCGTCTTATCTGGAGCGGCGTTGCCGTAGCCGGTGTCTGCGTGCTGGCGTTTGCCTTCCTGCGGCCGCACCATTCGGCAACACCGGGCAAACATGGCAGCCGCCATGCCGCGGCTGACAGCGCAACCACGCAGCCCGTTGCAGTGCAGACGGTCAAAACCGGCACCATGCCGGTGATTCTGACAGAACTCGGAACAGTCGTGCCGGTAACCAACGTCACGGTGCAGACCCGTGTGGAGGGCTACCTGATGCAGGTGCTTTTTACAGAAGGACAGCACGTGCATGCGGGTGATCTGCTGGCAGTGATCGACCCCCGCCCGTATGAAGTGCAGCTTGCGCAGTATGAAGGCCAGCTTGAGCGGGACAAAGCCCAGCTTGCACAGGCGCGCGTGGATAACGCCCGGTATCAGCGCCTGATCAAGCAGGACAGTATCGACGCCAAGACCGCGCGGGATCAGGAATTTCTGGTCCAGCAGTATGAAGGCACCGTCAAGTCCGATCAGGCTCTGGTGGATAACCAGAAACTTCAGCTAATTTACTGCCACATCACTGCCCCAGTGGATGGCCGCATTGGTATCCGCGCGGTGGATAAGGGCAACTATGTCAGCGCCGGTCAGTCCGGCGGGCTGGCAGTGCTGACCCAGATGCAGCCTATCTCCGTTATCTTCACGCTCCCGCAGGATCAGCTTCCGCAGGTTGCCGAGCAGCTTCGCGCCAAAGGCTCCCTGAAGGTCGAGGCGTGGGACAGTTCAAACAGCACCAAAATTGCGGATGGCACTGTCAGCACGCTGGACAGCCAGATTGATACCGCCACCGGCACCGTCCGCCTGCGTGCGCTCTATCCCAACACGGATGAACATCTGTTCCCCAACCAGTTCGTCAATGCCCGCCTGCTGGTGAAGGATCTGGAGAACGTCATTCTGGTGCCCTCAACCTCTCTGCAAACCGGCCCCTCCGGCCAGTTTGTGTATGTGGTCAAGGCCGACAGCACCGTAGAAGTCCGTCAGGTAAGCATCGGGATTTCCGATGGCACGAACACCGTGGTCAAAACCGGCCTGCAGGCCGGGGACCGCGTGGTGACAGACGGCGTGGACCACCTGCGCGCTGGCAGCAAGGTGACCATTCCGGACGCAAAAACGGCTGATACCTCCCCCATGACAGCCCCCACCACCCCACCTGCCGGTACGCCTGCCCAGTGAACCCCTCCAGCCTCTTTATCCGCAGGCCCGTCGCCACGACGCTTCTGATGCTCGCCATTCTGATGAGCGGGCTTCTGGGCTACCACTTCCTCCCGGTTTCGGCTCTGCCGCAGGTGGACTACCCCACCATTACGGTTGAGACCTTCTACCCCGGCGCCGGGCCGGATGTGATGGCCACCTCCGTGACGGCCCCTCTGGAAACCCAGTTTGGCGAGATGCCGGGGCTGGACCAGATGACATCGCGCTCCTCCGGGGGCGCGTCTGTCATTACGCTGCGCTTCAACCTCACCATGTCCATGGACGTGGCGGAGCAGGAAGTGCAGGCCGCCATCAATCAGGCCAATTCTCTCCTGCCGACTGACCTTCCGGCCCCGCCGGTGTACGCCAAGGTCAACCCGGCGGATACACCTGTGCTCACACTGGGCATTACGTCCTCCACCATTCCCCTGCCGGAAGTGGAAGACTATGTGGACACCCGTCTCGCCCAGAAAATCAGCCAGATTTCCGGCGTTGGGCTGGTGACGCTTTCAGGCGGCAACCGCAAGGCCATTCGCGTTCGCGTCAACATCCCCAAGCTGACATCCTACGGGATTGATCTGGATACGCTGCGCACCACCATTGGCAACGTCAACGTCAACTCCCCCACCGGCACGTTTGATGGTGCAACCCGTGCAGCCACGCTGCGGGTTGATGGCCAGATTACCAATGTGGACATGCTGCTCAATCAGGTCATTGCCTATCAGAACAGCGGGCCTGTCCGTATCCGGGACGTCGCCTCTGTTGTGATCGGCCCGGAAAACACACAGCTCGCCGCGTGGTCCAACCTCACCCCGGCGCTGATCATGAATGTGCAGCGCCAGCCGGGCGCCAACGTGATCTCCGTGGTGGACAATATTCAGGCGGCCCTGCCCGTGCTGCGCAAGGCGCTGCCACCGGGCATTGATATTGTTCCGCTGACAGACCGCACCACCACCATCCGCGCCTCCGTCTCGGACGTGGAGTTCGAGCTGTTTCTGGCTCTGGTGCTGGTCGTGGGCGTAATTTTTGTGTTCCTGCGCAACGTCCCGGCCACCATTATCCCCAGCCTGTCCGTGCCGCTCTCCATTATCGGCACGCTGGCCATTATGTATCTGCTCGGCTTCTCGCTGGATAACCTCTCTCTCATGGCCCTGACCATCGCCACCGGCTTTGTGGTGGATGATGCCATTGTGATGATCGAGAACATCTCGCGCTACGTGGAAGCCGGGGAAGACCGGATGTCCGCCGCCGTCAAAGGTGCGGGGGAAATCGGCTTTACCATTATCTCCCTGACCATTTCGCTCATTGCGGTGCTGATCCCGCTGCTGTTCATGGGGGATGTGGTGGGGCGCCTGTTCCACGAATTTGCGCTGACCCTGTCCATCACCATCGTTCTGTCTGCCGTGGTCTCCCTGACGCTCGTGCCGATGATGTGCGCGCGTATTCTCAGTGAGCGCCCGCATGATGCCGCCAGCGCCACCACTGCCTTCCAGCGCTGGTCCGCCCGTATGGAAGTAGCGACGGAAAAGCTGATCGCCGGGTATGACCGCGCTCTGGATGTTGTTCTGGCACAACGCGTTCTCACCCTGTTTGTCGCACTGGGCACGCTGGTGCTGACCGGCGTTCTGGCTGTTATCATCCCCAAAGGGTTCTTCCCCGCGCAGGATACCGGCGTCATTCAGGGGATTTCCGTTGCGTCTCAGGCCATCTCGTTCGAGAGCATGAAGGAGCACCAGCAGGCCCTGGCCCGCGTGCTGCTGAAAGACCCGGATGTGGTCTCCCTCTCCTCCTTTGTCGGGGTGGACGGGCAGAACGCCACGCTTAATCAGGGTCGCTTCCTGATCAACCTGCGCCCGCATGATGACCGTTCAGACAGCGCGCTGACCATTGCGCGCCGTCTTGAGCAGGAAACCTCCGAGGTCGCCGGGATCAAGCTGTATATGCAGCCTATTCAGGACCTGTCTCTGGATACAACCGTCACCGCCACGCAGTATCAGTTCCTGCTGGAAAACCCGGACGCCACCGCCTTTAACACGTGGATCCCCAAACTGCTGGACCGCCTGCGGCAGGAGCCTGCTCTGGCCGATGTGACGTCCGACCTTCAGGCCGAAGCTGGTGGCGCATGTCACGCTGGATCGCACCACCGGCGCGCGCTATTCCATCACGCCGCAGACCATTGATAACGTGCTGTATGACTCGTTCGGCCAGCGGCAGATTTCCACCATCTACACGCAGTCCAACCAGTATCGTGTCATTCTGGAAGCTGACCCGGCCTTCCAGACCAATCTGGCCTCGCTCAATCAGGTCTATCTGCCGGGTATTGGCGGCAACTCCGGGGAAAGTTCTTCTGGTCCCACCCGGTCCCCCACCTCCGGGCTGGTGCCTCTGGCGGCGGTCACAAAAGTCACCAAAGGCAAGGCCCCGCTGCTGATAACGCATTTCGGGCAGTTCCCGGCGACGACCGTCTCCTTCAACCTCGCACCCGGCTATGCGCTGGGGGATGCGACAGCCGCCATCCGCAAGGTGGAAGAAGAGATCAAACTGCCCTCTTCTTTCCAGACGTCCTTTCAGGGCACGGCGGCGGCATTTGAAGGGTCTCTGAGTAACGAACTGTTCCTCGTCGCGGCGGCGCTGGTTGCGGTCTATATCGTGCTGGGTATTCTGTACGAGAGCTTTATCCACCCCATTACCATTCTCTCCACCCTCCCCTCCGCCGCGATTGGGGCGTTGCTGACGCTGATTGTGGCCGGGGTGGATCTGGATGTGATGGGCATTATCGGCATCGTGCTGCTGATCGGCATTGTGAAGAAAAACGCGATCATGATGATCGACTTCGCACTGGATGCCGAACGTGAGCACGGCATGGACTCCCTCCAGTCCATCCGTCAGGCGGCCACCCTGCGGTTCCGTCCTATTCTGATGACAACCCTTGCCGCCATGCTGGGCGCTGTGCCGATGGTCATTTCCAACGGCACGGGGTCTGAACTGCGTTACCCGCTGGGGCTGACCATTATCGGCGGCCTTGCCCTCTCCCAGCTTCTCACGCTGTTCACCACCCCGGTGATCTATCTGACGCTGGATACATGGGCGCATCGCTGGAACACGTGGCGCCACCGTAATGACCTACCTCCCACCCAGCCGCCCTCAGCCGGACAGGTTCACTCGTGAATTTCAGCCGGATCTTCATTGACCGGCCCGTTGCCACCATTCTTCTGACCGTAGCACTGCTGCTTGCCGGCGCGCTGGGGTATAGAAGTCTCCCGGTGTCAGACCTGCCGAACGTGGATTTCCCGGTTATTCAGGTGCAGGCGCGGCAGCCTGGCGGCTCGCCTGAAGAAATCGCCAGTTCCGTCGCCGCCCCGCTGGAGCGGCATCTGGGGCAGATTGCGGACCTCACGGAAATGACGTCCCAGTCCTCCCAGAACCTGACGCGCATCACGCTGCAATTTGCGCTCTCACGCGATATCAACGGGGCCGCGCGGGATGTGGAGGCAGCCCTTCAGGCCGCCCATGCGGACCTCCCCTCTTCCCTGCGCCAAAACCCGTCCTATTCCAAAGCCAACCCCAACGGCGCGCCCATCCTGATTCTGGCGCTGACCTCCGACACCCACACCCAGCCGCAGCTCTATGACTACGCCACCAATGTTCTGGAGCAGCACCTCTCGCAGATTGAAGGGGTGGGGGAAGTGGAAATCAGCGGGAGCGCCCTGCCCGCCGTGCGCGTGGAAATCAACCCGCACCCGCTCTACAAATACGGCATCAGCTTTGAAGACGTCCGGGCGGCACTGGCCTCTGCCAACGCCAACACCCCCAAAGGGGTGGTGGACCAGAACGGCATGCGCTTTACGCTCGATACGAACGATCAGGCCCGCAGCGCGCAGGACTACCGGGACCTGATTATCGCATGGCGCAACAACCGCCCGGTGCGGCTTTCAGACGTGGCCTACGTGCGGGACAGCGTGGAAGACCTCCGCAACGCAGGCTATTATAACGGCGCGCGCTCCGTGATTGCCGTTGTCTTTCCGCAGGCCGGGGCCAACACCATCAAGACGGTGGACCAGATCAACGCCAAAATGCCGCTGCTTCAGGCCGCACTGCCCGGCGGGGTGGACCTGCATGTGGGGCTTGACCGGTCTCTGACCATCCGGGCCTCTCTGGCGGATACGCAATATACGCTGATTGTCTCCGTAGTGCTGGTCGTGCTGGTGGTGCTGGCCTTCCTGCATTCAGGCCGCATGACGCTGATCCCGGCTGTTGTGGTGCCAACCTCCATTGTGGCAACCTTCGGCGTGATGGCAACACTCGGCTATTCGCTGGACAATATGTCTCTCATGGCGCTGACAGTCTCCACCGGCTTTGTGGTGGATGACGCCATTGTGGTGATGGAAAATATCGCCCGTTATATTGAGCAGGGCTATTCCGCGCGGGATGCCGCCATTCGCGGCACGGGGGAAGTGGCTTTTACCGTCATTTCCATCTCTATTTCGCTCATTGCGGTCTTCCTGCCCATTCTGCTGCTGGGCGGGCTGGCCGGGCGGCTGTTCCATGAGTTTGCAATGACAGTCTCCGTCACCATTCTGGTGTCCATGGTGCTGTCCCTCACTCTTACGCCGATGATGGCAGCCCAGCTTCTCACCCCCCGCAAGCCCGGCCAGACACCGGAAATCCTGCGGCGCATCACGGCTTTCATCACCCGCGTCCTGAATGGTTTGCAGGCAGGTTACACGCGCACGCTGGACGTGGCACTGGCACACCGCAAACTGGTGCTGCTCAGTCTGCCGCTGACTCTCGCCCTGATTGTCGCGCTGTTTGTCCGTATGCCCAAAGGCTTCTTCCCCACGGAAGATACCGGCATGATGATGGGCCATTTGCAGGGTGATCAGTCCATTTCCTTCACGGCGCTCTCACAAAAGCTGATGCAGGTTCAGAAAAGCATCCTGAAGGATAAGGATGTGCAGAGTGTCTCCAGCTTTATTGGCGGGCGCGGCTCCAATCAGGCCAATCTGTTCCTGCAACTCAAAGACAAGGCAGACCGGTCCGACACGCCGACGGACCTGATTGCCCGCGCCACGCGCAGGCTGAGCCATCTGGTTGGCGCGCAGTTCTTCATGATGCAGCCGGGGGCTGTACGGGCCGGTGCCCGGCAGAGCAACGCGGCCTACCAGTACACGCTGGAAGGAGAATCCGCGTCAGAACTCTATACATGGACCAGCAAACTCCAGGCCGCCCTGCAACACCACCCGGAATTTACGGATCTGTCCTCCGACGTGCAGCAGGGTGGCTCCGCGATTGATGTGCGGATTGACCGTGACACCTCATCGCGCGTGCAGATCACCCCGCAGCTTTTGTCCAACACCCTGTATGATGCGTTTGGCCAGCGCTCTGCCTCCGTCATTTATAACGCGCTCAACCAGTATCATGTGGTGATGGAAGCGGACCCGCAGCACTGGTCCAGCCCCAACGCGCTGAATCAGGTCTGGATCAGTGTATCAGGCGGGTCTGCCGGGGGCGGCACAAAGTCCAATACCGTGCGGGTCCGGCGGGATGCGTCGGGCCGGGATTCGGCAGGCAACAGCAGTTCCTCCTCCCTGAGCAGCCAGTCCTTTAAAAACCAGATTGCCAACGCTCTGGCAGGCGGGGCAAGTGCATCAAACGGCTCCGCAGTCAGCACATCGTCCGAGACCATGGTGCCGCTTACGCTGGTGTCCAGACTGGTGCCTGCCAAAACACCGCTCTCCATCAACCATCAGGGCCAGTCCGTCGCCACCACCATTTCCTTCAATCTGGCGAAAAACGTCTCTCTGAGCACGGCAACGCAGGTGCTTAAGGCCACGCAGGTCGCGCTGCATATGCCGCCCACCATCCACGGCAGCTTTGCGGGCAACGCCGCGCAGTTCCAGCAGACGGTGAATGATGAACCACTGCTCATTCTGGCCGCACTCGCCGCCGTCTATATTACGCTCGGTGTGCTGTATGAAAGCTATGTGCATCCGCTGACCATTCTCTCCACCCTGCCCTCCGCCGGGGTCGGCGCATTGCTGGCCCTGCAACTGGCAGGCGAGGAATTTTCGCTCATCGCCATGATCGGTGTGATTCTGCTGATCGGCATCGTCAAGAAAAACGCCATCATGCTGGTGGATTTCGCCATTGAGGCCGAGCGGGAACGGAACCTGTCCTCGCTGGAAGCCATTCGCACAGCCTGCCTGCTGCGGTTCCGTCCGATTATGATGACATCCGTGGCCGCAGCCCTTGGGGCGGCCCCTCTGATTGTTGCCAACGGCTATGGTGCCGAGTTGCGCCGCCCGCTGGGAATTGCGATTGTGGGCGGTCTGATCGTCAGTCAGGCGCTCACGCTCTATACCACGCCCGTTATTTACCTCATGCTGGATGGGTTGCGCCTGCGCTTTGCCCGACGGCGCCCCCGCTCCCTCCGCCTTTCTCACAACATGCAAGATACCTGATACGCCCGATGAAGCATTTCCCTCTCCGCCCGTCTTCTCGCCGCCTGAGTATCCTGCTGGCCCCGCTTATTTTAACGGGCTGCATGGTCGGCCCCAGCTATAAGCGCCCTTCGGCCATTGTATCTCCTCAGTTCAAGGAACTGCGCCCGGCTCCCGGCTGGACCTACGCCAAACCGGCTCTGGCGGAGCTGCCAAAAGGCACATGGTGGACCATTTATAATGACCCGACGCTGAACGCGCTGGAAGCACAGGTCGCGCTGAACAACCAGACCGTGCTGGAATATGACGCGCGCTACCGGAACGCCCGCGCAACCATCAATTCCGTGCGCGCGCAGCTTTACCCCACGCTGAGCGGTTCACTCTCCTTCAACCGGCAGAGTTCGGGCCGTGGGTCACGCTCGTCCGGTACCATCATCAATTACGGCGGGGATTCTGCTTCCGGCGGGGCTACGCCCTCCAACAGCACAGAAAATACCTACGGCATGGGGCCGACTGCCTCGTGGGATCTGGATCTGTGGGGCAAGATCCGCCGCCAGATTCAGGCACAGGTCACTGAGGCACAGGCGAGCGCGGCAGACCTCGCCAATGCCCGCCTGTCCTATCAGGCCCAGCTTGCCACGGCGTATTTCAACATGCGCTATCAGGACAGCCTGCATGACCTGCTGGAGCGGAACGTGAAGTTCTATGAACGCTCCTACCAGATTACCAAAAACCAGTATGACGCCGGAACCGCGACCCCGACGACCCTGCTGCAGGCGCAGACACAACTGGAACAGACCCGTGCGCAGTCCACCGCCACACAGGCGGCCCGCGCCCAGTATGAACACGCCATTGCCATCCTGATTGGCAAACCACCGGCTGAAGTCTCCATCGCCCCCGGTGCGCTCCCTACCTCCATCCCCGCCATCCCGGTCACGGTTCCGGCGGATCTGCTGCAACGCCGCCCGGACGTGGCGGCCGCTGAACGCCGGATGGAAGAATATAACGCCCAGATTGGTGCGGCCATTGCCGCGTTCTATCCGGATGTAAAACTCACGGCGTCTTATTCCTACAGCGGGGACCCGGTGGGGACGCTGGTGCAGGTCGCCAACCGGATCTGGGCACTGGGAGCCTCAGCGTCTGAAACCCTGTTCTCCGGTGGCAGCCGTACTGCTGCCGTGCATGAAGCAAACGCCAATTATGATTATTACGTCGCCACCTATCGTCAGACGGTGCTGACCGCCCTGCAGGGCGTGGAAGATCAGCTTGCCAACCTGCGCGTTCTGGCCCAGCAGGCTGACCAGCAGGATGTGGCCGTCAAAGCCTCCAACCGCGCAGTCACTGTGGCCCTTAACCAGTATATGGCAGGCACGGAAATCTATACGACTGTTATCACATCGGAAGTCACCGCTCTTTCCAATGCTGAAACTGCCTTGCAGATCCAGCAGAGCCGGATGCTGGACTCCGTTACCCTGATTGAAAATCTGGGTGGTGGCTGGAACGCAACTGAACTGCCGAGCAAAAACTCCATGCAGACGGATAATCCGTTCCTGCCCTCCTTCATTCAGAAGGACAAAAACTGAGTTTTCTGGAATAATCTGGACAACGGAACAAAGTCCTTGCTGTTTTCAGCAGGGACTTTTTTTATGGGCCCTAACCCTGCTGTACCCAGCCCTCTCTCAAGCACGAGCCTTTCCATATGCTAAGACGCCATCCGCTCTTAGTTCCCGTTCTGGCCTGCGCTTTTCAGATGGTATCCCTGTGCGTTGCCTCGCGGTGTCAGGCTGCTCCGGGTGCACCGGATGCGCCGGACCTCAGAACCCAGACAATTCTGCCCCCAAACGCCCTGTCTTTCCAGAGGCAGCAAACCTCTGAGCCCGCAGGTTTGCAGTCATGGCTTACTGAAGATCTGACCGTACACGGCAAACGCCACGCGGCCTTTCTCGCGCCCCCGCAAAAGCCTTTTTTAAAACGGTATGACGATGGCCATGCCGCTGGAGACATCACTCTCTGGAAAGGTATGCGCATCCACATGCAGTTTGGCGAAGATACCCGGCATGACCCGGTAACAGGTGCCTCTATTGCCCAGTTTGGTGAAGCCTACCGCCTCAGCAACCCCCTCAGACAACGATAACAGCCTGCAGTAATGCTGGGCGGCTCCTCCGCTCAGTCTCCGGTTCAGGGCTCAGGGCTCAGGGCTCAGGGCTCAGGGCTCAAGGGCTCAAGGCTCAAGGCTCAAGGCTCAAGGCTCAAGGCTCAAGATCCGTGAAAAACAAATACCCATCATAAAAAAAGCCCCCATCCTTCCGGACAGGGGCCTTTTTCAAACTCTGGATGAACCTGTTTATTGAGTGAGCGAACGGCCCGCCAAGAGGGCGACCACCAGAAACACAACAAACAGAACAATCGCAATAAAGAATAAAATTTTAGCCATTCCGGCAGCAGCGGAAGAAATTCCGCCAAAACCAAACAGACCAGCAATGATGGAAATCACCAGAAAGAAAAGCGCCATCTTCAACATGTTGAAATCTCCTTTGCCTTTTTAGCCAACACAGCCGTTAGTGTTAAAACGGGTGTCAGCGTTGATCAGGATTTACGAGCCAGTAAGGCGCCCAGAATAAAACCGAAAAGACCTGCGACCGAGACAGCAACCACGGGCTGATCCGCAACACAGTCCCGCACCGCATCCAGCGCGGCACAGGCTTTGTTGCAGGCCAGACCATCAGTCTGATCCGCCGCTTTGTTGAAAAGGTTTTCTGCACCGTCCTGAACACGGCCAATGCCATCTTCCAGTTTGTTCTCAACTGTTTTTTCGTCACTCATCAGAAGCCCTCCCCCTCTCATAACTGCTCATAACGCACACCTGCGCACAGGGATGCGTTGCAGCCGTATTTTCTCACAAAAAAAGTTAAATTTCGGCGGATTGCCAGTATGGAGCCCCACCGGGGTCCGGTTCCCCGGCAATCATGGCGCGCAGCCGGGCGGCATACATGCGAAATGCAGGAGAATCCGGCTCTTTTTCCCCGGCTCCAAGCTCCAGTTCTCCGGTAATGCCCGCAGGGGAGCCGGAGAGCACGACAATGCGGGTCGCGAGCTTCAGCGCTTCTTCAATATCATGCGTTACAAACAGCACCGTTTTATGGGTCTGCTGCCAGATCCGCAGTAATTCGTCCTGCAAGGAACTGCGCGTAATGGGGTCGAGCGCCCCAAACGGTTCATCCATCAGCAGCAGGTCCGGGTCAACCGTCAGGGCACGGGCAACCCCAACGCGCTGACGCTGGCCGCCCGAAAGACGCCTCGGCCAGCGGTCCGCCGCATCTTCCAGCCCGACCAGTCGCAATGCCGCCAGCGCGCGCTCCCGTTTTGCCTGCCGGGTCAACCCCAGCCCTTCCTGCCCAAAAGCCACATTCCGCAGGACAGAACGCCAGGGCATCAGCCGGGCATCCTGAAAAACCAGAGCCTGCGCACGACGCCTGCCCTCTGATGCCCCATGCGATGTGCCAGCCCCATCCTGCGTCGGCCCGACTACTGTGCCTTCTGAGGGCTTGCTCAGCCCCATCAGCACCCGCAGCAACGTGGATTTCCCCACACCGGACGGCCCAAGCAGCGCGACAAACTCGCCTTTGTGCAAATTCAGGCTGACATGACGGAGAATGAACGTCTTTCCCCCATCATGCGAAAGCCCGACCTCTTCAAGCCGGGCCAGCGGCCCTGCATCGCTCATGCCTGCCATCGCAACACACGCACGCGTACAAAACCGAAAAGAAAATCTGTCAGTGCATACAAAAGCGCCATGGTCAGCATATAAACCACAACCACGTCGGTCGCCAGAAGACTGGACGCCTGCATCATGCGGGCGCCAATCCCCGGCACGCCAAACAGTTCTGCTGCCACAACGGACATCCAGCCCTGCCCCAGCCCGGTCCTCAGCCCGGCCATAACGCCCGGCGCAGAAGCGGGCAGTACAACCTTGAACAAACGCCCCAGAAAGCTACCATGCCCAAAGGCCGAAGCCAGTTCATACAATTCCGGGTCCACACTCCGCACCGCCGCATAAGCCGCGTAGAAATTGATCCAGAAAACAGAAATCGCGATAACAAACGTCGCGCCGGAGGTGTTCAGTCCAAACCACAAAATGGCAAACGGCACCCATGCCAGCCCCGGCACCGGACGCAGGAGATGCACAATCCCGGCCAGAAAGGCATCCAGCACCGGTACCATACCGCATAGCAGGCCCGTCAGCGCCCCCAGCACGGAACCAAACAGCAGCCCCAGCGCATAATGGCTCAGACTATCCAGAATAGCCTGTTGCCAGAATCCGCCATGCACCTCATCCAGCCACGCCTGCCATAAAGAGCTTGGCGCAGGCACCATGCCAGACGGCAGAAGGCCTGTGCGGACCGCCGCCTCCCAGCCTCCAAAAAACACAATCAGACCGAGGCCAGACAGCGCAAGGCGCTGCCGTGGGGAAAGCGCGGTTGTCACTGTTTCAACTGCCGCCACAAATCAAGGTCAAACAGGTCTTCCACCGGCTGCGCTTTTCTCAGCAGCCCCTGTTCCACTTCAAAGTCCTGCAACTCCTTTACGCCCGCTACAATACGTGTCGGGTCGCTCACAAAACGGGACGCAGAGCCTTCCAGCGCTTTTTTCAGAACATCTTCACTCAGGATACCGCCGCCGAGCGCCTTGGTCACAAACGGAGCGGCCTCATCCGGATGCGTGGCCAGAAGTGTTGTGGCGCGCACAAACAGGCCAGCGAGAGCCTTCGCCCAGGCCTGACGGTCGGGGGCGTTGGGATTGACAATTGCCAGTACGGAACCCGGCTGATCCGGCAAGAGATCATGCCCGCTGGCCAGCGTTCTGACATCATTCAACCGGCTGCGCACCACCGTCAGGGCGGGCTCGCGCAGCACGGCCGCGTCCACTGCCCCAGCCAGAAACGCCTGCTGTGCCGCATCAATATCCACACCGACGATAGACACAGCAGACGTCACGGGATTAATCCCCTCCCGCTTTTGCAGCCAGAACCGCAGCATGCTGTCTGGCACGGAGCCAGAGGGCTGAGCCGCAATACGCGGCAGACGAGACTGCTCCTGCTTGAATTTTTCCAGAACATTTTTCAGAGCCTCAGGAGAAAGGCCGCCTTCTGCCCCGGCAGGCAGCAAGGAACTGAGCGCCCCGCGGGACACCACTTCCAGTTCCTCAACAGAGGCTGCCGTGACCACCTTTACATCCGCGCCATGCGCCCGTGCCTGAAGCAGCGGGAGAACTCCAGCCACATAGGCATCAATCCGCCCGGAAACGAGCGCCTGAATGGCCTGCGGGCCAGACGTAAAGCGCACCAGATTCAGGTCCAGCCCGGCCTCTTTCGCCCAGCCTTCTCCATCCAGCACAAACAGCGCGGAAGAACCGAGAACAGGAATATAGCCAATCCGCACCGGTGTCCCGGCGTGCGCAGAACTACCCAACACGGACAGAGCCAGCGCACCCGCAACCATCAATCGGGAAAAGAACCGTTTCATTTTATCACCACGCTGAGCAAAAGCGTTTAATACCGAAACAGTATAGTGATAAAATTCGAACACCTGTCAACGCACCGCATGAAATGGAGATTATGCGGTTTTGTCACAGCTTCTGGAAAATATATTGGCCGCATACAAAAACTGGGGCCGATGGAACACCGAAACCCCCGTTCCATCCCTGCCCCTGCTTCTGTAGATCATTCTGTCAGGCTGTCAAAAACAGAGCGCCATCCTTGCGGACTATTCCGACCCGGAAGAGGTACGCTCTTTTTAAACGCTAGACACTGCTAAACCTCAAACCAGCTTTCGCAGACCTTACTGGTTCCCGACAGCATGCATCGCGGCTTCACGATTCATCTGGCTATCTCTCTGCTCATCCCGGCGGATCTGGGCACGCGCTTCCGGAGAGACGGTAATCAGAACCGTCAGTAACGCAGAGACAACATACAACCCGCTGAAAATCCAGATCACGCCTTCAACACCGCGCCAGCCTTCAAACCAGGTGACAATAGCCGGGCCAACCCATGTACTGGCCCCGGCACCCAGACCCAGAATGGACAGAGCCGCCGCTTTCTCACGCGGGCAGACCTGCGGCATCAGGCCGGATAGCGGCACGAAGGACGCCAGAGACGCGCCATACAGCACCCCCATAGCCGCCGCAATGGGGAAATTATGCGTGAAGGACAGCGGAATATAATAGAACAGCGGAACAGAAATAGCCGCACCAAGCCCGCCACCCACAGCCACAACCGTCCGCGGACCCAGCTTATCCGCCATCATGCCGGATAGCAGGTTGAAGATAATGTTGCTGAGGAACACGATAGACAGCAGTTGCAGCCACTGTTCCAGAGAAAAGCCGACCAGCTTGGTAAACACACCCGGCATAATGACCAGAAAGGCATATTCAGAGGACGTGTTGATGGTGCGCACAATGCCTGCGATCAACGTCTTCGGTTCACGCCAGATGATGCTGATAGAGCCGAACATGGCCTGCTTCAGCGTAACGTCCGGCGGGCTGAGACGCTGCGTGCCACGGGTTCATGGGTGCAGAGAAGAGCAACAAGCCCCCCAGCCATAACCAGCCCCAGAGAAGACCAGAACGTGCCCATTTCCCCAATGCGCGGAATGGCAAAGCTGGCGAACAGAGAACCCAGCGTGGGCAGACCACCAGAAAATGCAAACCAGAACCACCCGGCGGCCGAGCCAAGCTGGCGCGCAGGCGTTGCCGCGGCAATCCAGACCAGAAAGCCATACGCAAAGAGCGGATAACCCAGACCACGCGCCGTATAGGCCACCATCATCATCTGATAGTTGTTCGGCTGGAGGCCAAGAAGCAGAAACAGAACTTCAAAAACACCCCAGATCCACAGGCCGGTCCACATGACTTTCTTCGGCCCCCAGAGGTCCGACAGCGGGCCTGAAAGCCAGGAGGAAATGGAGACAGCAACACCGTAAACAGTAAACAGCAGCGCAACCCGTGTGGAAGAATGTCCCTGCCCTTCCAGATACGGAGCCAGATAACCGGCCTCCACCCCGTCCCCGATCATGAACAGCAAAAGCCCGACAAAGCCCCAGAGTAAGGGACGCGGGATGCCCATTCTGTCTATAAGATGTGGTTTTTCCTGCTGTGTTGCTGTCTGCATCACCATGCTCTCCTTCATGCGGTGACGGCACGAAATAAAGACACCTCGCCTCATTGCGTGGGCTTCAGGCACATCACCATACGGACCTTTACGGGAGTGCTCGCAAAGACCCGAAAAAACGATTTTTTGCTGGGCAGCCGTCAAGCGCGAGACGGAACAGACAGATCGTAAGATCTCACCCAAACAGCCATAAGGACGGAGAAAAACTCAACATCCGGCTGATAACAACGCCCACACTGGCGTGGACGCTTCTGCCAGAAAGGCAGATGAGGCCAGCATGAAGACGCTGGCCTCCCTGATCAGACTCTGGAAGCCTCAGGCTGCCAGATCGTGCTCTTCCGTCACTTCCGGACGGGGGCCGCTATCCTGGCCCTTTGCACTGATATCGCGGTCGATCAGTTCGATCACAGCCATATCAGCCGCGTCACCATAACGGACGCCAGCACGCATCACGCGGGAATACCCACCGGTGCGGCCCTTGTAACGTTCTGCAATCGCGGAGAACAGTTTCTTCACGATCACTTCGTCACGCAGCATGGCATAAGCCTGACGACGAGCGTGCAGATCACCACGTTTGCCCAGCGTGATCAGCTTTTCGACGACGGGACGCAGTTCCTTCGCCTTGGGCAGAGTGGTCGTGATCTGCTCGTGTTTAATGAGAGCAACGGCCATGTTGCGAAACATTGCCGCGCGGTGAGAAGAGGTTACGCCGAGCTTTCTGCCGGCCATCCGGTGACGCATAGTTCAGTTCCTAGTCAATAAGATGTGGACTTAGAACGGCTCATCAAGCCGCTTTGCCAGATCTTCAATATTTTCCGGCGGCCAGGCCGGCACATTCATACCCAGAGAAAGCCCCATGGAGGTCAGGACTTCCTTGATCTCGTTCAGAGACTTACGCCCAAAGTTCGGAGTGCGCAGCATTTCCTGCTCGCTCTTCTGGACCAGGTCCCCGATATAGATGATGTTGTCGTTCTTCAGGCAGTTAGCGCTACGAACAGACAGCTCAAGCTCGTCAACCTTACGCAGCAGATTACGGTTGAAGGGCAGGTCATCCTGCGGCTCTTCAGCCTGAACCGGACGCGGCTCATCAAAGTTGATGAACAGTTGCAACTGATCCTGAAGGATTCGGGCTGCAAGAGCAACTGCATCTTCCGGCGTGATGGCGCCGTTTGTTTCCACCGTCAGCAGCAGCTTATCAAAGTCTGTTACCTGACCAACACGGGTCGGCTCAACCTTGTAAGACACGCGCTTGACCGGAGAATAGATGGCATCAATCGGGATAAGACCGATCGGCGCATCTTCCGGACGGTTTGCAGCAGCAGGGACATAACCCTTGCCCATGTTCACCACAAATTCCATGCCCAACTTCACACCGTCATCCAGTGTGCACAGAACCAGATCAGGTTCATGACTTCAATGTCATGCCCGGTCTGGATCTGGCCGGCACGCACTTCACCGGGGCCTGTCGCCGTCAGCACCATGCGCTTCGGGCCTTCTCCGTGCATACGCAGTGCAAGCTGTTTAATGTTCAGGACAATATCCGTCACATCTTCGCGCACACCCGCAACGGAAGAGAACTCGTGCAGGACGCCGTCAATCTGCACGGCTGTAACCGCAGCCCCCTGCAGGGAAGACAACAGCACACGACGCAGGGCGTTGCCCAGTGTCATACCAAAACCGCGTTCCAGCGGTTCTGCCACAACTGTCGCAATACGTGTCGGTTCCACGCCGGATTCGACTTCAAGCTTTTCGGGCTTGATCAGAGATTGCCAGTTTTTCTGAAGGACCAAGGTACCGGCCTTTCAATATGAAAAAAAACTGCGGATCGCAGCGATTTCTCAGAAAATTAACAGAACAGCGAAAAGATGGCGGCTACACTCAGGTAGCCGCACAACCTTAATGCTTAGACGCGACGACGCTTGCGCGGGCGGCAACCGTTGTGCGGTACCGGCGTCATGTCACGGATAGAGGTAATGGAAAAACCGACAGCCTGCAGAGCACGCAGAGCGCTTTCACGCCCTGACCCAGGGCCGGACACTTCGATTTCCAGCGTTTCCATGCCGTGTTCACGGGCCTTGCGGCCTGCGTCTTCAGCAGCAACCTGCGCCGCATACGGCGTAGACTTACGGGAGCCTTTGAAGCCCTGAGCACCGGCTGAAGACCAGGAAATTGCATTCCCCTGCGCATCAGAGATGGTGATCATGGTGTTGTTAAACGTGGACAGAACATGTGCCACGCCAGAAATAATGTTCTTGCGCTCTTTTTTACGAATACGCGGTGTAGCGGCTTTCGCCATTGTTTTCCTACCTCAGTCCTGCCCAGAAGCCCGCAAAAGCCGTCCGGAAATCCTCAACAAATCAGATTAACGCGTGGCTTTCTTCTTACCAGCGATCGCCACAGCCTTACCCTTACGTGTACGGGCGTTGGTGTGGGTTCTCTGACCATGCACCGGCAGGCCGCGACGGTGACGGAGACCGCGGTAGCAGCCCAGATCCATCAGACGCTTGATGTTCATTGCGACTTCACGACGCAGGTCACCTTCAACGCGATAGTCGGTGTCGATCACTTCACGCAGCTTTGCGATTTCATCATCGCTCAGCTCGTTCACGCGCTTTGCATCGGCAATACCAACCTTCTCGCAGATCTGAGCTGCCTTGGTTGCGCCAATTCCGTAAATATACTGAAGCCCGATAACAACCCGTTTGTTGGTCGGGACATTCACGCCGGCAATACGTGCCACGCTTTACACTCCTGTCGGTTCAACTCGCTGGTCGAACGCTACTGGCATCACATGGATGCATGATTTCAATCAGTGGCCGCGAAATATACCGGCCACCCGCACAAGTCAACGAAAACAGATCACTTTTTCGTGATCTGTCACTTTCCCGCCATGACAGCTTCAATGTCTGCCGTGACCTGAGCGGTCGGAAGCATTCCATTAATTTTATAAAGCCGTCCGGTTTTTTCATAAAAAGGAAGAATCGGAGCCGTCAAATTCCGGTATTCCTTCAGGCGCTCAACAACCGTTTCACGCTTGTCATCCGCCCGCCGCTTGAATTCATGGCTGCCACATACATCACACTCGCCTTCCTTTTTAGGAGGCTTGGAGACTTCGTTATACGTCGCGCCACACTTGCTGCACGTAAAGCGTCCGGAGATTCGGTCTGCCAGAATGTCTTCATCAACATCTAGAAACAGAACCACATCTATTTTTTTATTCTCGGCAGAAAGCATCTTATCCAGCGCATCTGCCTGCCCGAGAGTGCGCGGGAATCCATCAAGGATAAATCCCTTTGCACAGTCAGGCTGCCCGATACGGGAATGCAGCATGGCGATAATCAGCTCATCCGGTACCAGTTTCCCGGCATCCATCAGAGATTTTGCCTGCTTACCAATGTCAGACCCACGAGCAACCTCGGCACGCAGCATGTCACCGGTAGAAATCTGCACCAGCCCGTACTGCTCTTCCAGCCGCTTGGACTGCGTTCCCTTCCCGGCACCGGGAGGCCCCAGAAAAATCACGTTCATCGTCTGATAACCCTCTGCTTCTTGCCACCACGAGACCGCCGCATAAGCCCCTGATACTGATGCGCAACAAGATGCGACTGCACCTGCGTCACGGTATCAATAGTGACCGACACGATAATGATCAGACTTGTGCCTCCAAAATAGAAAGGCACGTTGTAACGGCTGATCAGAATCTGCGGTAACAGACAGACAAGAACCATATAGGCAGCGCCAATCGTCGTCAGGCGCGTGAGAATTTTATCGAAGTAGGTTGCCGTAGCCGCACCGGGGCGAATACCCGGAATAAAGCCCCCCTGCTTCCGCAGGTTATCCGCAGTTTCCGCTGGGTTAAACGTGACTGCCGCATAAAAGTACGAGAAGAACACGATCATGGCGGCGTAAAACAGCATATAGAGCGGCTGCCCCTGCCCCAGCTCTTCACCCAGAAACGACAACCAGCCCGGCATAGACTTACCGTTCATGAAGCCGGAGATGGTAACCGGAATCAGAAGCACAGACGATGCGAAAATTGGCGGAATGACGCCCGCTGTATTCACTTTAAGAGGCATATGGGTGGTATCCCCCCCAAACATCCTCTGCCCCATCTGTCGCTTGGGATACTGGATCACAACACGCCGTTGGGCCTGCTCCATAAACACGATGAACGTAATGGTCACCGCGGCCAGAACAAGAAAGACCAGCACGAAGAAAGGTGAAAGCGCACCCGTGTATCCAAGCTGGAACAGACTTGCCATGGCATGCGGCAGGTTGGCCACAATACCGGCAAAGATAATAAGGGAGATTCCATTCCCGACACCTCGGGACGTAATCTGCTCACCCAGCCACATCAGGAACATGGTGCCACCCACAAGGGTGATCACGCAGGAAACCAGAAAGAACACGCCCGGGTTCACAACAGCGGATCCAGCTGCGCTATGCATACTCTCAAGCCCGACGGCAATGCCGTAAGCCTGAAATAACGCAATAAACACAGTCAGATAGCGTGTGTACTGATTGAGCTTTTTCCGCCCCTGCTCACCTTCTTTTTTCAAGGCTTCCAGAGAAGGAACTGCCGTGGACATCAACTGCACGATAATCGAGGCAGAAATGTAAGGCATGATATTGAGGGCAAAAACGGTCATACGCCCAAGCGCACCACCGGTGAACATGTTGAACATGCCCAGAATGCCACCCTGATGCTGAGCCAGAAGCTGCCCCATTACCGTCGCATCCACACCCGGAACCGGAATGTATGTGCCAAGACGGTAAATAATCAGCGCACCAAGCGTGAACCAAATCCGCTTTTTGAGTTCGGTTGCCTTGGCAAAGGAGCCCACATTGAAGTTGGCAGCCAACTGTTCGGCCGCGGAAGCCATGCATCCGTCCTTTCACACAAACAGCGCCACCACATAACGCGGGACGCTGTCATGATAGTCTAAGAGTTAACCCAGACCACATCTGGAGAAGTATCAGCCAGAAGAACAGTACAGGACTGCCCTTCTGACCAAAACATCAGGATGCGCTGGCTTCAGCAGCCTTAGGAGCCACCAGGACCTTGATGGACCCGCCAGCTTTCTCAATAGCTGCAACTGCAGAAGCAGAAGCACCAGACACTTCGAACGTGACAGCGCGGGTCAGTTCGCCTTCAGCCAGAATACGCACACCAGCATATTTGCCTGTGCCGACCAGACCAGCAGTTTTCAGCGTTTCTTCCGTCACTGTCGTGCCAGCTTCAAGCTTGCCATCAGCAAAGGCTTTTTCAATGGCACCGAGGTTAACCGGAGCATAAGCCTTACGGAAGATGTTTTTGAAGCCACGCTTCGGCAGACGACGATAGATCGGCAGCTGACCACCTTCAAAGCCGTTCAGGGACACGCCTTCACGTGCTTTCTGCCCCTTCACACCTTTACCGGAGGTCTTGCCTTTACCAGAACCGATACCACGACCGAGACGCTTTTTGCGATAACGAGAGCCTTCGTTATCACGCAGTTCGTTCAGATTCATATCAATCCTCCACCTTCACGAGGTGGGCCACCTTACGGACCATACCGCGGGTTGAAGGGGTATCTTCCAACACCCGCTCACGCCCGATCTTGTTCAGACCGAGACCCACAAGGGTCTCTTTCTGGCCAGGCTTGCGGCCGTTACCGGACGCAATCTGAATGACTTTGAAGGTCTTAGCTTCAGACATCTGCAGCCTCCACACCTGAAGCAGCCTGATCGCGCTTACCGAAGATTTCAGCAACCTTCTTACCGCGACGGTTTGCAACAGAACGAGGGCTTGCACAACGCTCAAGCGCCGCAAACGTCGCTTTCACCATGTTGTGCGGGTTACGCGTCCCGAGGGACTTGGCAACCACGTCATTGATGCCCAGGCTTTCAAAAACAGCGCGCATCGGTCCGCCAGCAATGATCCCCGTCCCTGCTTCAGCAGAGCGCAGAACAACCTTACCAGCACCGAAGTGACCAGCCACATCGTGATGCAGCGTACGGCCTTCCTTCATCGGCACGCGGATCATGCCACGCTTGGCACGTTCCGTCGCCTTCCTGATAGCTTCCGGCACTTCACGGGCTTTACCAGCACCATATCCAACGCGGCCTTTCTGGTCACCAACGACAACCAGAGCAGCGAAGGCAAAGCGCCGACCACCCTTAACAACCTTAGCAACGCGGTTGATGGTGACCAGTTTATCAACCAGTTCATCGCCTTCGCGTTCGCGATCACGGCCGCCTCGACCGCCTTCTCTTGGTTCACGAGCCATTACGTGATCCTTTCCTCAGAAGGAGAGACCGCCCTCGCGGGCAGCCTCCGCCAGGCTTTCACGCGCCCATGATAAAGATACGACCCCCTGTCGAAAACAACCTGGGAGACGCCGGCAGCCACAGCACGCTGCGCAACAAGTTTACCAACAGCGCCAGCGCTGTCCTTGTTGGCACCGGTCTTCAGAGACGAGCGCAGTTCTTTATCCAGGCTGGAAGCGGCAGCAAGGGTGCATCCGCGCACGTCATCAATGACCTGCGCATAGATGTTCTTGCCAGACCGGAAGACCGACAGACGCGGACGACCACCAGCCTTGCGACGGAGCTGAAAACGCAGGCGAGCACGCCGACGGTTCCGCAGTTCCTGCTGAGTGCTCATTATTTCTTCTTGCCTTCCTTGCGACGAATGGTTTCCGTCTCATAACGCACACCCTTGCCTTTATAGGGCTCAGGCTTACGAAAATTGCGAATATCAAGAGCAACCTGCCCAACGCGCTGCTTGTCGATACCTTCGACAAGGATAGCTGTCGGACGCGGCGTGGAGATCTTGATACTGCGGGATCGGATAAACCACGTCGTGAGAATAGCCCAGGTTCATCACAAGATTAGAACCCTGCACAGCAGCACGATAACCGGTGCCGTTGATCTCAAGAGCCTTTGAGAACCCTTCAGAAACACCTTTGATCGCCGTTGCAATCAGAGCGCGGGTTGTGCCCCACATCATACGAGCCTGCGCTGCAGTCCCAACCGGACGCACCGCGACTTTCCCGTCTGAAATTTCCGCTTCAATGTGAGAGGAAAGCGGCAGAGCGAGCTCGCCCAGCTTTCCCTTCGCCTTGAAAACACCGTCTGCAATCGAGACAGTCACCCCTGCGGGAACATCAACGGGATATTTGCCTACACGTGACATGTATCCCTCCTCAGAACACGCGACAGAGGACTTCACCGCCAACATTGGCAGCGCGAGCCTCGACATCAGACAGAACACCACGCGGTGTGGACAGGATCGAAACCCCGAGACCAGCACGCACCCGCGGCAACTCTTTAATTTTGGAATATACACGGCGGCCCGGACGGGACACGCGGTGGATTTCCTTAATAACCGGCTCGCCTTCGGAATATTTCAGCTCGATATGGAGCTGAGTGATGCCTTTGCGAATTTCTTCGTGTGAGTAGCCACGGATGTAGCCTTCACGCTGCAGGGCATCAAGAACATTCGAACGCAGCTTGGAAGCCGGCGACACGCAGGACACATGGCGTGCACGCTGCGCGTTACGAATACGGGTGAGCATATCACCCAGCGGATCAGAAAGTGACATTGTGCGCCCTTACCAGCTAGCTTTGACCAGGCCCGGGATCTGCCCGTTTGAAGCCAGATCACGCAGTGCAATACGGCACAGCTCAAACTTGCGGTAGTTACCGCGAGAGCGCCCCGTAAGTTTGCAACGGAGACGGACACGTACGCGTGAACCATTCCGCGGCAGTTCAGCCAGCTTTAAAGACGCATCAAACCGATCTTCTACAGGAAGCGAGCGGTCCATCACAATGTTCTTCAGCGCCGCACGCTTTTCCTTGTCGCGCGCAGCCATGCGTGTCCGCTTGGCATTACGCGTGATGGCAGAAGTCTTAGCCATATAATTTTATCCTCCGGAACCCTTCGAAAACCTTCGATGGTTTTCCAAGACAACAACACCTGGTGACAGGTAACCTATTTCACTCAGGCAGCAAAGGGGAGATCGAACGCTTTAAGAAGCGCCTTAGCTTCAGCATCCGTCTTTGCGCTGGTCACAAACACCACGTCCATCCCGCGAACTTCGTCTACTTTATCGTAGTCGATTTCAGGGAAAACGATCTGTTCTTTCAGACCAAGAGCGAAGTTACCACGTCCGTCGAACCCCTTGTTAGCCGGCAGACCACGGAAATCGCGAATGCGGGGCATTGCGATTGTGACCAGACGATCAAGGAATTCATACATCTGCGCACGGCGCAGCGTAACCTTACAACCAATCGGCAGACCTTCACGGATTTTGAAGCCCGCGATGGCTTTTTTTGCAACAGTCTTAACCGGCTTCTGACCTGCGATCAGCGTCATTTCAGCAACGGCAGCATCCAGTTTCTTCTGGTCGCCCGCAGCTTCACCAACGCCCATATTCAGGACAATTTTTTCCAGCCGAGGAACCTGCATGATGTTTTTGTAACCAAACTGTTCACGCAGTTTAGCGCGCAGTTCGGCTTCATAACGTTCCTGCATACGAGGAACGGAACGAACGCCCTTAGACTCACTCATTCTCGCCCCCTCAGCCTTCAATCACTTCGCCGGTTGCTTTTGCAACACGAACTTTCCGCCCGTCTTCCAGAACACGGAACCCAACGCGGGTCGCCTTCTTGGAGGCCGGATCGACCAGTTTCAGATTCGACAGATGAATCGGGGCTTCACGCGTGATGATGCCGCCTTCTTCACCCATACGCGTTGCTTTCTGGTGACGCTTAACAAGCGCTACACCACGAACAATCGCGCGATTTTCAGCCGGGCGGACGGAAAGAACTTCACCCTGAGTTCCTTTGGAGGAACCCGTGATGACAACAACCGTATCGCCTTTTTTAATGCGAGCAGCCATTTATAGAACCTCCGGCGCCAGAGAGATAATTTTCATGAACTTGCGCGCACGCAGTTCACGAACAACCGGGCCGAAGATACGGGTGCCGATCGGCTCCTGCTGCTTATTGATCAGAACAGCAGCGTTCTTATCAAAACGGATCGCGCTCCCGTCGGGGCGGCGAACCGGATAAGAGGTACGCACGATAACAGCTTGGTGCACGTCGCCTTTTTTCACCTTCCCACGGGGGATGGCTTCCTTGACAGACACGACGATCACGTCGCCGACCGAGGCGGACTTCCGCTTGGAGCCGCCCAGTACCTTGATGCACTGCACCTGACGCGCACCAGAATTGTCGGCCACGTCGAGGTTGGTCTCGGGATGGATCATGAACTAGATATCCTTACCTTACGCTGACACGCCAGCGGAGGACGCATCAACGACCTCACCATTGCGTGCCACCACGGCCCACGTCTTGCGCTTGGAAATCGGCGTGCATTCAATGATGCGCACGCTATCGCCCACTTTGCAGACATTCTCTTCATCATGCGCCGCATATTTTTTAGAGCGACGAATGAACTTCTTATACAGCGGATGCATGACGCGACGATCGACAAGAACCGTTACAGTCTTGTCCATTTTGTCGCTGGTCACACGCCCGGTAAGGACGCGCCTTGGCATCGTCCAACTCCCTTCAGGAAATGGCGGCAGATGTTTTAGCACCCGCCGCAGTCTTCTTTGTATTCTGCGCGTCAATCGTCTTGATGCGCGCAATTTCACGACGGACCACACGAATGCGGCTCTGGCCCTCGTTCTGCCCGGTTGCCTGCTGGAACCGGAGATTGAGCTGCTCACGCTTCAGCTCAAGCAGAAGTGAGTTCAGTTCGTCGGCCGTTTTGGCACGCAGGTCAGCGGGCTTTGTTGCCTTCGCCATCTTACGCATCTCCAATTCGGGTCACAAATTTTGTCTTGATCGGCAGCTTTGCTGCACCGAGAGCCAGCGCTTCACGCGCGATCTCGGGCGGCACACCTTCGATTTCAAACAAAATGCGACCGGGTTTCACACGGGCCACCCAGTATTCGGGAGATCCCTTGCCCGAGCCCATACGCACTTCTGCAGGCTTTGTCGAGACCGGAAGGTCAGGAAAAATACGAATCCACACGCGACCTGCACGTTTCATCGCTCTGGTGATAGCCCGACGAGAGGCTTCAATCTGCCGTGCGGTGATACGTTCGGGCTGAAGAGCCTTCAGACCAAACGTACCGAAGTTGAGCGTCGTGCCGCTTTTGGCCAGGCCGTGAATACGACCTTTGTGAGCCTTACGGAATTTAGTTCGCTTCGGAGAGAGCATTGTCTTCTATCCTTCGCCTCAGCGCTGAGGGGCCTGCTCGGCCGCCCGGCGGTCCTGAGCCAGTGGGTCATGGGCCAGGATCTCACCTTTGAAGATCCACACCTTCACACCGCAAGCACCATACGTGGTCTGTGCAGTCGCCGTCCCGTAATCGATATCTGCACGGAGCGTATGCAGGGGCACACGTCCTTCACGATACCATTCGATACGGGCGATTTCTGCACCACCAAGACGGCCGGAGCAGTTGATCCGGATACCCTGTGCGCCAAGACGCATAGCGGACTGCACGGCGCGCTTCATGGCGCGACGGAAGGCCACACGGCGTTCGAGCTGCTGCGCAATGTTGTCAGCAACCAGCGTGGCGTCGATTTCCGGCTTGCGGATCTCAACAATGTTGAGAGCCACTTCCGTACCGGCCATTTTGGTCAGCTCTTTACGCAGAGCGTCAATGTCCTGACCTTTTTTACCGATCACAACGCCCGGACGTGCTGCATAAATCGTAACGCGCGGCTTTTTGGCCGGACGTTCGATCACAACGCGGGACACACCAGCACCAGACAGCTTGCGACGCAGGAAGGCGCGCAGCTTCAGGTCAGCGTGCAGCAGACGAGAATAGTCGGAGTCAGCGTACCAACGGCTATCCCAGGTGCGATTGATTCCGAGCCGCAGCCCGATTGGATTGACTTTATGTCCCATACGTCAGGCTGCCTTCTGCTCAGGAGAAGCTGCTTCGGGCTGCGGAGCCCGTTCTGCAACAACAATCTTCAGATGGCTGAAGAATTTTTCCACACGGGCGGAACGACCACGGCCACGCGCATGGAAGCGACGCATGACAATGGACTTCCCGACTTCAGCCGTCTTCACAACCAGCTGGTCAACGTCCAGCTGGTGATTGTTCTCAGCATTTGCAATCGCGCTTTCCAGAGTCTTTTTGACTTCCTGGGCAATGCGACGCTTGGAGAACGTCAGGGTTGCGACAGCCTGAGACGCGGGCTTGTTGCGGATCAGACCGGCAACAAGGTTCAACTTGCGGGGACTAACCCGGATGTTGCGCGTGATCGCCTGCGCTTCTGTTTCCGCGAGCGTGCGCGGATGCTTCGGCTTGCTCATCTTAGCCCCGCTTCGACTTCTTATCGGCCCCATGCCCGTGGAACGTACGGGTGGGAGAAAATTCACCGAACTTGTGTCCGACCATATTCTCCGTCACCTGCACAGGCAGGAACTTCTGACCATTATAAACACCGAACGTCAGACCAACGAACTGCGGAAGGATCGTAGAACGACGTGACCAGATTTTGATCACTTCGTTACGACCCGACGCGCGGGACGTTTCAGCTTTGCTCAGCAGATACCCGTCGACGAACGGGCCTTTCCAGACGGAACGTGCCATCTTCTATTGCCCCTTACTTGCCGGTCTTCCGACGACGGATAATCAGACTGTCCGTACGCTTGTTGACCCGAGTTTTGTAACCTTTGGTCGGCTTGCCCCACGGCGTAACCGGATGACGGCCACCAGAGGTGCGGCCTTCACCACCACCATGCGGATGGTCGACCGGGTTCATCACAACGCCGCGGTTATGCGGGCGACGACCCAGCCAGCGCGCACGGCCAGCCTTACCAATGTGCTGGTTCATGTTGTCCGGGTTGGAGACAGCCCCAACCGTTGCCATGCATTCACCACGCACAACACGCAGCTCACCAGACTGCAGCTTGATCTGCGCATAGCCGGCATCTTTACCGACCAGCTGCGCATACGTCCCGGCAGAGCGGGCCAGCTTGCCACCGGCACCCTGCTTCAGTTCGATGTTATGCACGATCGTGCCAACCGGAATCGCTGCCAGCGGCATGGCGTTACCCGGCTTGATGTCAACGCGAGCGCCAGCGATGACATTGTCGCCCACTTTCAGACGCTGCGGAGCCAGGATGTAAGCCAGCTCACCATCTTCGTACTTCACAAGCGCAATGAAGGCGGTACGGTTGGGGTCATATTCCAGACGCTCAACTGTGCCCAGCACGTCAAACTTGCGACGTTTGAAGTCGACATAACGGTATGACTGCTTGTGCCCGCCGCCACGGAAACGAGACGTTGTGCGACCGTTGTTGTTACGACCGCCCGTCTTGTTTTTACCTTCCGTCAGCTGCTTGACCGGCTTGCCCTTCCAGAGGTCGGAACGATCAATCAGAACCGTACCACGAAGGCTCGGCGTGACGGGATTAAAGTGCTTCAGTGCCATTTGTTCCTACCCCACGTCACGCCAGTTTAGCGGTAAGGTCAATGGACTGACCTTCCGCAAGCTGGACGAACGCCTTCTTGATATCAGAACGCTGCCCCAGACGCCCCTTGAAGCGCTTGGTCTTGCCCTTCTGGACAAGCGTGTTAACGCCAACAACCTTGACGCCGAACAGTGTTTCCACAGCCACTTTGATTTCAGGCTTGGTTGCAGAGATCGCAACCTTGAAAACAACCTGATTCTTCTCTGAAAGCGCGGTTGCTTTCTCGGTGATCAGCGGAGAACGAACAATGTCGTACATCGCTTCCCGGGAAAGACGCTCGGCTTTCTTGCGCAGAGCAAGAATGTTCGTCATGCCAGGCGCTCCTTCAGACCCTCGAGGCCAGCCTGCGTAATCGCCAAGACCTCGTGATTAAGAATGTCATAAACATTGGCGCCAATTGTCGGCAGGATATCAATGCGCGGCAGGTTGCTTGCAGCGCGCAGAAAGCCTTCGTCAACAGAGGCATCAACAATCAGGCAGATTTCCAGCCGAGCGTTTTCAGCTTTGCAGCCAGTTCGCTCGTGCGGGCCACACCAGAAGCAGACTGAAGGACAACCAGCTTGCCCTCTTTTGCTTTCTGAGACAGCGCAGAGATCAGACCCAGACGGCGAACCTTCTTGGGAAGGTCATATCCGTGGTCACGCACAACCGGACCATGGACTACGCCACCGGTACGATACTGCGGTGCACGAAGAGAACCCTGACGGGCGCTACCTGTGCCCTTCTGGCGATACGGCTTTTTGGTCGTGCCGGACACTTCGCCCATGCCCTTGACCTTGTGCGTACCAGCGCGGCGCTTGGCCAACTGCCAGTGAACAACGCGCGCCATGATGTCATTGCGCGGCGCGACAGCAAACAGCGCTTCGGGAAGCGTTGCAGAACCTGCGGTGCCGTTATCAAGCGTTTTGATTTCGATTTCCATGACCTCAGCCCTCCGCCGTCACGAGAGCGGCCGGATACGGCGCATCGACATGGCGGGCTTTTTTAATTGCATCACGGACCAGAACGACACCGTTTTTAGCTCCGGGAACGGAACCACGGATCATGATCAGGTTCTTTTCCGGATCGATCGCAGCAATTTCAAGATTCAGCGTGGTAATACGCTCATCGCCAAGGTGACCGGCCATCTTCTTGTTCTTGAAGGTCTTGCCCGGATCCTGACGGTTACCGGTAGAGCCATGTGAACGGTGAGAGATGGACACGCCGTGGGAGGCTTCCAGACCGGCAAAGTTCCAGCGCTTCATGGCGCCTGCGAACCCTTTACCTTTGCTGGTACCCGTCACGTCGACTTTCTGCCCCACAACAAAGTGAGCTGCGGAAAGAGAAGCGCCGATATCCAGCGTAGCATCATCAGCTACACGGAATTCAACCAGCTTCTTCTTCGGCTCAACCTGTGTGCGGGCAAAATGGCCACGGTTAGGTTTAGAGACATTTTTTACCTTGGCTTTGCCCATACCAAGCTGAAGGGCCGTATAGCCATCCCGCTCCTGAGTACGGACGTCCACCACCTGCACGGAATCCACATGCAGGACGGTAACGGGCACATGTGTGCCATCTTCCTTGAACAGTCGGGACATACCCAACTTTTTTGCGATCAATCCGGTGCGCATCGTCTGGACCTTAAAGTTTGATCTCGACATCCACGCCAGCGGCGAGGTCGAGTTTCATGAGAGCGTCCACGGTCTGCGGAGTCGGCTCGACAATGTCGAGCAGGCGGCGATGAGTCCGAATTTCGAACTGCTCGCGACTTTTCTTATCCACGTGGGGAGAACGGTTCACTGTAAACCGCTCGATATGCGTCGGCAGCGGGATAGGACCCCGAACCCGCGCACCCGTACGCTTCGCCGTATTGACGATCTCTTTCGTGCTGTTATCGAGAACACGATGATCGTACGCCTTCAGGCGAATGCGGATGTTCTGGTTGTCCATTGTTTCTTAGTCCAACACTTTACTGGTCCGGGGTAACCCGGCCGCCAAGTAAGACCCCGACCGAAGACTCGGCCGGGGCCATCCAGTCCTAGGCTTCTAACCGATTAGTCGGTGATAGAAGCAACCACGCCGGCACCAACGGTGCGGCCACCTTCACGAATAGCGAAGCGCAGGCCTTCATCCATGGCAATCGGAGCGATCAGCTCAACATCCATGGCGCAGTTATCGCCCGGCATGATCATTTCCGTACCTTCCGGCAAGTGAACAACGCCAGTGACGTCAGTCGTACGGAAATAGAACTGCGGACGATAGTTGGTGAAGAACGGCGTGTGACGGCCACCTTCATCCTTCGTCAGGATGTACGCTTCAGCTTTAAACTTCTTGTGCGGGGTGATGGAACCCGGCTTAGCCAGAACCTGACCACGCTCAACGTCTTCACGCTTCGTGCCACGCACCAGCGCACCGATGTTGTCACCAGCTTCACCACGATCAAGCAGCTTACGGAACATTTCAACGCCCGTAACGGTCGTCTTAACGGTGTCCTTCAGGCCGACGATTTCAACTTCGTCACCCACGTTCACAACACCACGTTCGACACGGCCCGTCACCACGGTGCCACGACCGGAGATGGAGAACACGTCTTCGATCGGCATCAGGAACGGACGGTCAACCGGACGTTCCGGCTGCGGGATGTAGGAGTCAACTGCATCCATCAGGTCACGAACGCGGTTTTCGCCGATTTCCGGATCACCATCTTCCAGAGTAACCAGAGCAGAACCCTTGATGATGGGGATTTCGTCGCCCGGGAACTGGTAAGAAGACAGAAGTTCACGAACTTCCATTTCAACCAGCTCAAGCAGTTCCGGATCATCAACCTGGTCAACTTTATTCAGGAAGACAACCAGAGCCGGCACACCGACCTGACGAGCAAGCAGGATGTGCTCACGGGTCTGCGGCATCGGGCCATCAGCTGCGGAAACCACGAGGATAGCGCCGTCCATCTGCGCTGCACCCGTGATCATGTTCTTCACGTAGTCAGCATGTCCGGGGCAGTCGACGTGTGCGTAGTGACGATTGGCCGTTTCATATTCCACGTGAGCCGTGGAGATGGTGATGCCACGAGCGCGCTCTTCAGGAGCAGCGTCAATCTGGTCATACGCCTTGAACTCAGCGCCACCAGCTTTCGCCAGCGTCTTGGTGATGGCGGCCGTCAGAGACGTTTTACCATGGTCAACGTGGCCGATGGTGCCGATGTTGCAGTGCGGTTTATTCCGCTCAAATTTAGCCTTAGCCATTTCTCTACTCCATACCCCGAAAATTTATCGGGATGCAGTTTTTAATAAGTCCGCCCCCACTCCACAAGGAGTGAATGCCACACTCAAAAGATTACCAGCGATAGTGGCTGAATGCCTTGTTGGCTTCGGCCATACGGTGGGTATCTTCACGCTTCTTAACAGCAGCGCCACGGTTGTTCACGGCATCCATCAGCTCGTTAGACAACCGGTCCTGCATGGTGTTTTCGCCCCGCTTGCGGGAAGCGTCGATCACCCAGCGAATGGCCAGCGCCTGACGGCGTTCAGCGCGAACTTCAACAGGCACCTGATAGGTCGCACCACCAACGCGGCGAGAGCGAACTTCTACTGCAGGCTTAACGTTATCCAGAGCATTGTGGAACAATGCGATCGGATCCGCAGAAGCTCCACTCCGGCGAACCATCGCCTCGAGAGCTCCATAAACAATCCTCTCCGCAGTGGATTTTTTGCCATCATACATCAGAGCGTTCATGAAACGCGTAATGACAATATCTCCGAACTTCGGATCAGGAAGAATCTCACGCTTAACAGCGCGGTGACGGCGGCTCATACCTTAACTTCCTCTTACTTCGGACGCTTCGCGCCGTAGAGCGAACGCCGCTGACGACGCTTAGCAATACCCTGGGTATCCAGGACACCGCGAAGGATGTGATAACGCACACCCGGAAGATCCTTTACACGACCCCCACGGATAAGCACGACGCTATGTTCCTGAAGGTTGTGACCTTCACCCGGAATATAACTCACCACCTCATAGCCGTTCGTCAGACGCACCTTTGCAACTTTACGCAGTGCGGAGTTCGGCTTTTTCGGCGTCGTCGTATAAACACGGGTGCAAACACCACGTTTCTGGGGGCAGCTCTGCAGTGCGGGCACTTTGTTGCGCTTGACTGCAGGCTTGCGCCCCTTGGCAATGAGCTGGTTGATGGTCGGCATGCGCCTTTCCCGATCCTTACACAGTTCGGCCGGCTAGCCTTTTTATCGGCTGCCGACTGTCATTTGAAAAACCCACCAGGCAACAACACCCGTGTGGGGCTATCTAGGCATCCGGCCTTTACTTCCAACCGGAAGCCAGCCGCATGCTTACACAAGAATTACGAATTTACCTCCGCTCCGGCACGGGAGCAGAAGCTGAGGGCTGCTAACTACCTCTCCCCCCCTTAAGTCAAGCGCGGTACGCGATTCTTAACCACGAAAATGAAAAGAAGCCCTCACATAAAAAAGGGACCAGAGCATAACTCTGATCCCTCTTCTTCTTATACCTTAGCGGCGCGCGCTGCGTTACTCCGCAGCGGAGCGCCCGACACGCTGCCGGTCCTGAGACGCTGCGATTGCACGCAGACGGTTCATGACGCTGCCTGTCCCAGCCGGGATCAGACGCCCGACAATGACGTTCTCTTTCAGACCGTTCAGAGTATCCACCTTCCCTGCGGTAGCAGCCTCTGTCAGGACACGCGTGGTCTCCTGGAAGGATGCAGCAGAGATGAAGGACTGCGTCTGCAGAGAGGCCTTGGTAATACCCTGCAACACCGGCATCGCCACTGCAGGGCGCTCACCAGCATTCATACGCTTGGTATTTTCGGTCTCGTACTCAATCCGGTCAACGGTTTCACCAATGAGGTATGTCGTATCACCCGGCTCCAGAATTTCGACCTTCTGGAGCATCTGACGCACGATAACCTCAATATGCTTATCGTTAATCTTCACGCCCTGAAGACGATAAACATCCTGAATTTCGTTCACGAGGTAATCGGACAGAGCCTCAACCCCCATGACCTTCAGAATATCATGCGGCACGCGAGGACCATCGACCAGCGGATCGCCCTTTTCGACGAAGTCGCCTTCCTGAACGGACACGTGCTTGCCTTTGGGGATCAGATATTCCGTCTCTTCGCCCGTCTCATCATTCTTCACGATGACACGACGCTTGGACTTGTAATCTTTCCCAAATTCAACACGGCCTTCCATTTCCGCGATAATCGCATGGTCTTTCGGGCGACGAGCTTCAAAAAGCTCGGCAACACGCGGCAGACCACCGGTAATATCACGGGTCTTGGACCCTTCACGCGGCAGACGTGCCAGCACGTCACCTGCATGAACTTCGGCACCGTTTTCGACAGACAGCAGGGATTCAGGTGGCAGGAAGTAACGGGCGTCATTCCCGTTATCCAGCTTGATCACCTCACCCTTGGCGTCCTTCAGTTGCAGGCGCGGACGCAGATCAACGCCCTTCCCTGCCTGCTTGTAGTCCACCACGGTTTTTGCTGTCAGGCCTGTCACCTCATCCATACGCTCAACGAGCGTGATGGAGTCAATCAGGTCCAGATACTCAACCTTACCGGCTTTCTCGGTAATGATCGGCAGGGTGTAGGGGTCCCACTCGGCCAGCTTCTGAGCACGTGTGACTTCCGCACCTTCCGTCGTAAGCAGTCGCGCACCATACGGCACACGATAACGGGCTTTTTCAACCCCGGCTTCGTCGGTCAGCAGGATTTCACAGTTACGGGCCATGACAACCGGCACGCCCTGACTGTTCTGCACGACGTTGCGGTTCCGGATAACCACCTTACCATCACGAGACGCTTCGATCATGGACTGCTCAGCACCACGCTGCGCCGCACCACCGATATGGAAGGTACGCATGGTCAGCTGGGTGCCCGGTTCACCGATGGACTGTGCGGCAATAACGCCCACAGCTTCACCAATGTTGACCGGCGTGCCGCGTGCCAGATCACGGCCATAGCAGTGACCACACACGCCAACACGGCTGTCACAAGTCAGCACAGACCGGATCTGCACCGTTTCCACACCGGAGCTTTCAATGCGTTCCGCATCGGCTTCATCAATCAGGCAGTTGCGCGGAGCAACAACCTTACCGGAAGCCGGATCGATCACATCAGCCGCCAGTGTACGACCAAGGATTCGCTCGGACAGAGAAGAAACCACTTCACCGCCGTCCATCACGGCCCGAATGGTCAGGCCGCGCTCAGTGCCGCAATCGTTTTCAACGATGATGCAGTCCTGTGCCACGTCAACCAGACGACGCGTCAGATACCCGGAGTTTGCGGTCTTCAGAGCGGTATCGGCCAGACCCTTACGTGCACCGTGGGTAGACGTAAAGTAATCGAGAACCGACAGACCTTCTTTAAAGTTCGCAATAATCGGCTGTTCAATAATCTCACCAGACGGCTTGGCCATCAGACCACGCATACCAGCAAGCTGCTTCATCTGAGCCGGTGACCCACGAGCCCCGGAGTGGCTCATCATCCACACGGAGTTGATGGGCTTGCCGATTTCCTGACGGGAAATCTCTTTGGTCATAGCGGCCTGCACTTCGTCCGTGCAGCGCGACCAGGCGTCCACCACCTTGTTGTAGCGTTCGCCAGCCGTGATCAGACCATCCTGATACTGCTGTTCGAATTCCTTGACTTCAGCCGCAGTACGATCAACCAGCACTTTCTTTTCAGCCGGGATGATCATGTCATCCTTACCGAAGGAAATACCGGCCTTTGCAGCGTGACGGAAGCCAAGGGCCATCAGACGGTCACAGAAGATCACCGCTTCTTTCTGGCCACAGTGACGATAAACCGTATCAATAACGTCAGACACGGCTTTCTTGGTCAGCTGCTTGTTGATCAGCGAGAACGGAATAGCGTCGCTCTTCGGCAGGATCTGCGCAATCAGCACACGTCCCGGCGTCGTGACGATCGTTTCATGATGCTTCTTGCCGTCCGCATCGATAGTCTCGAAACGGGCACGGATCTTGTCATGCAGTTTTAGGACACCCGCGTTAAGCGCGTATTCCACTTCACCGATAGACGAGAAGGACGGAGCACCCTTTTTGGTGAGTTCACCCGTCGTGTCGTCATACTCATTACGGTCAGGGGTCGCACCAAATTCAGGCGTTTCAAGGCTGAGATAATACAGACCAAGAACGATATCCTGAGACGGCACGATGATCGGCTTACCGTTGGCCGGGCTGAGGATGTTATTGGTGGACATCATCAGCACGCGTGCTTCAAGCTGGGCCTCAAGGCTCAGCGGCACGTGCACGGCCATCTGGTCACCGTCGAAGTCCGCGTTGAACGCAGTACAGACGAGCGGATGCAACTGGATCGCCTTGCCTTCAACCAGCACAGGTTCGAAAGCCTGAATGCCGAGACGATGGAGGGTCGGTGCGCGGTTCAGCATCACGGGATGCTCGCGAATGACCTCTTCCAGAATATCCCAAACTTCCGGACGTTCTTTTTCAACCATCCGCTTTGCAGCTTTAATGGTTGTGGCGTGGCCGTATTTTTCCAGCTTGGAGTAGATGAACGGCTTGAATAGTTCCAGCGCCATCTTCTTGGGCAGGCCGCACTGATGCAGCTTCATTTCCGGGCCAACCACGATGACCGAACGGCCAGAGTAGTCAACACGCTTACCAAGAAGGTTCTGACGGAAGCGGCCCTGCTTGCCTTTCAGCATATCAGACAGGGACTTCAGCGGACGCTTGTTGGCACCGGTGATGGCACGGCCACGGCGACCGTTGTCAAACAGGGCGTCAACAGCTTCCTGAAGCATACGCTTTTCGTTACGCACGATAATATCGGGCGCGCGCAGTTCCATCAGGCGCTTGAGACGGTTGTTACGGTTGATAACGCGACGATACAGATCGTTCAGATCAGACGTTGCGAAACGACCACCGTCAAGCGGCACCAGCGGACGGAGTTCCGGCGGAATGACGGGAACCAGATCAAGGATCATCCACTCAGGGCGGGAGCCGCTTTCTGAGAAGGCCTCAATCAGCTTCAGGCGTTTGACAAGCTTTTTGCGCTTGGCTTCAGACTCGTCTCTTTCAGAGCCTGACGCAGTTCCACCTTTTCGGCATCACAGTCGATGCGTTCCAGCACCTTCTTGATGGCCTCAGCGCCGATCCCGACTTCAATCCCTTCTTCGCCATATTCATCCATGGCGTCGAGGTACTGTTCTTCCGTCAGCAGAGAATACTGCTTGAGCGGAGACGTGCCGGGTTCAAGAACGAGATAGTTCTCGAAATACAGCACTTTTTCGAGGTCTTTCAGCGTCATATCGACCATCAGGCCGATACGGCTCGGAAGAGACTTCAGGAACCAGATATGGGCAACGGGGCTTGCAAGCTGGATGTGACCCATCCGCTCGCGCCGCACTTTTGCCAGGGTGACTTCAACGCCGCATTTTTCACAGACAATACCGCGGAACTTCATCCGCTTGTATTTGCCGCACAGGCATTCATAGTCCTTGATCGGGCCAAAAATACGCGCGCAGAACAGACCATCACGCTCCGGCTTGAATGTCCGGTAGTTGATCGTCTCGGGCTTCTTGATTTCACCAAACGACCAGGACCGGATCTGCTCAGGCGATGCGAGCTGAATCTTGATCTGGTCGAAGGTCATCGCCTGGCCGGTCTGGCCAAGAATTTTCATGAGTTCATTCATGTGCCGAAGCCCCCAAAGGGAAATGAGGAGCCGGAATCGTCATTCCGGCCTCCCCCTCAAAATAAGAACGGATGGTGCTGCTAAGGGTCACTCTTATTTGGCCCCCTGCTCCAGCTCAACATTCAGGCCAAGGGACTTCAGTTCCTTGATCAGAACGTTAAAGCTTTCCGGAATACCGGCTTCAAAGTCATCCTGCTCACGCACAATGGCTTCATAGACCTTGGTTCGACCGGAGACGTCATCCGATTTCACCGTCAGCATTTCCTGCAGCGTATATGCAGCACCGTAGGCTTCCAGAGCCCAGACTTCCATTTCACCAAAGCGCTGACCACCGAACTGCGCCTTACCACCCAGCGGCTGCTGGGTCACAAGGGAGTACGGACCGATGGAGCGTGCATGGATCTTGTCATCAACAAGGTGATGCAGCTTGAGCATATAAATGTAGCCAACCGTGGTTTTACGCTCGAACGGCTCGCCAGTGCGCCCATCAATCAGCTGAGACTGACCAGATTTATCCACCCCTGCCTTTTCAAGCATGGCTTCAATATCCGGAATGGAAGCACCATCGAACACCGGCGTTGCAATCGGCACGCCTTTGCGCAGATTGTTGCACAGTTCGGTCAGTTCACGGTTGTCCATGTTGGCAATGGCATCGTCATAGATGTTCTGCCCGTACACGTCTTTCAGACGGTCCAGCAGTTCCTGACGCTTTTCACCCGTGCGCTGGTATTCATCCACCAGATCACCAATGCCACGACCAAGGTTGGCGCAGGCCCAGCCCAGATGCGTTTCCAGAATCTGCCCCACGTTCATACGGGACGGCACACCCAGCGGGTTCAGCACGATGTCAACAGACGTGCCATCTTCCAGGAAGGGCATATCTTCAACAGGCACCACGCGGGAGACGACACCCTTATTCCCGTGACGACCGGCCATTTTGTCACCCGGCTGAAGCTTACGCTTCACGGCGACAAACACCTTGACCATTTTCATCACGCCGGGCGGCAGTTCATCACCACGCTGAAGTTTTTCAACCTTGCTTTCAAAGCGGGCCTGAATTTTTGCTACAGAGGCATCAAATTCACGACGCAGCGTTTCCAGCTCAGCCATCGCCTCATCAGAGGCGACGACGATGTTGCGCCATGCACCACGGGGATTTTCATCCAGAACTTCGTCCGTAATCACGGTACCGGAGCGGATACCCTTGAAGCCGGCCCCTGCGGTCTGGTCGAGCAGCTTTTCACGCAGACGGCTGTAGAAAGAGCGTTCCTGAATGGCGCGCTCGTCATCACGGTCCTTGGACAGACGTTCGATTTCGGCGCGTTCAATCGCCATCGCACGTTCGTCTTTGTCTACGCCACGGCGTGAGAACACGCGGACGTCGACAATGGTGCCGGTTGTGCCAGGCGGCAGACGCAGAGACGTATCCCGCACGTCAGATGCTTTTTCACCGAAGATGGCGCGCAGAAGTTTTTCTTCCGGTGTCATCGGGCTTTCGCCCTTCGGCGTGACCTTACCGATAAGGATATCACCGGGGTTCACTTCAGCGCCAACGTAAACGATGCCAGCTTCGTCCAGATTCCGCAGCGCTTCTTCACCCACATTGGGGATATCACGCGTGATTTCTTCCTGACCCAGCTTGGTATCACGCGCCATGACTTCGAATTCCTCGATATGGATCGAGGTAAACACGTCATCCTTCGCAATACGTTCGGAGATCAGGATGGAATCTTCGAAGTTGTAACCGTTCCAGGGCATGAACGCGACAAGCGTGTTCCGGCCCAGAGCCAGTTCACCCAGTTCGGTTGACGGACCATCCGCAATGATATCGCCGGCAAGAACCGTGTCACCCACATGCACCAGCGGGCGCTGGTTGATGCAGGTCGACTGGTTGGAGCGGGAATATTTCCGCAGACGATAGATATCGACACCCTGTGTCGAGCCATTGGCATCCGTTGCCCGGACAACGATACGCGCACCGTCGATCTGGTCCACAATCCCCTGACGACGGGCGACAATTGTCGCACCGGAGTCATGAGCCACTGCGGCTTCCATCCCTGTGCCAACCAGCGGCGCATCAGAGCGCACCAGCGGCACAGCCTGACGCTGCATGTTCGAGCCCATCAGTGCGCGGTTCGCGTCATCGTTCTCAAGGAACGGAATGAGCGCGGCGGCGACAGACACGAGCTGCTTGGGAGAAACGTCACAGGCCGTCACTTCCGTCGGCGGCACGAGACGGAAGTCCCCGCCACGACGCACGGACACCAGATCCCCCGTCAGCGTACCATCGGCACTCTGCTCGGCATCGGCCTGGGCGACGACCAGCTTTTCTTCTTCCATGCGGAAAGATATTTCCAGCCATCCTGAAGAACGCCGTCTTTCACCAGACGATACGGCGTTTCGATAAAGCCGTACTTGTTCACCTTGGCGTAGGTAGACAGGGAGTTGATCAGACCGATGTTCGGGCCTTCCGGCGTTTCAATCGGGCAGATACGGCCATAATGGGTCGGATGAACGTCACGGACTTCAAAGCCTGCACGTTCACGCGTCAGACCGCCCGGACCAAGCGCTGAGAGACGACGCTTATGCGTGACTTCAGAGAGCGGATTTGTCTGATCCATGAACTGGCTGAGCTGGGAAGAGCCGAAGAACTCACGCACAGCAGCGGCGGCAGGCTTCGCGTTGATCAGGTCATGCGGCATGACCGTATCAATATCGACAGAGCCCATCCGTTCACGAATGGCGCGCTCCATCCGCAGCAGACCGACGCGATACTGGTTTTCCATCAGTTCACCAACCGAGCGAACGCGGCGGTTACCGAGGTTATCAATATCATCGACCTGACCGCGACCGTCTTTGAGTTCACACATCACCTTGATGGTGCGCAGGATATCTTCCTTACGCAGAACGCGCACGGTGTCCGGCACATCAATATCAAGACGCATGTTCATCTTCACACGACCGACTGAAGAGAGGTCATAGCGGTCGGGATCAAAGAACAGGCCGTGGAACATGGCATCGGCGGTTTCAGCCGTCGGCGGCTCACCCGGACGCATCACGCGGTAGATATCAATCAGCGCTTCATCACGCGCCGTGTTTTTATCAACAACCAGCGTATTGCGGATCCACGGCCCCTTGGCGGCGTCAATTGCCAGAACCGGCATTTCCGTCACACCAGCTTCTTCAAGCCCGGTCAGCGTGGCTTCCGTGATTTCGTCACCAGCTTCCGCGTAGATCTCACCCGTGTCCAGATTGACCATGTCCCGGGCAATGAAGCGGCCGAGCAGGTCGATCTCGCCCACCAGCACTTCACGGGTTTTTTCGGCAATCTTACGGACGGTACGGGCCGTCAGCTTGGCTTCTGCCTCGGCAACCACTTCCCCGGTTTCAGCATCCACCAGCGGCGCCAGCAGCTTCATGCCACGGAAAGAATCCGCATCAAACGGGCGGGCCCAGCTTTAGCCGTCTTGGTGAAGGTAACGGTGTCATAGAAATAGGAGAGGATTTCATTATCATCCATCCCCTTGATATCCAGAGCATCAACATCACCGCCTTCTGCTGCTTTTGCCTTACGGGCAGCGGCAGAGGCCTCACCTTCCAGCGCATACAGCAGCGTGGTGACAGGCAGCTTACGCTTACGGTCGATACGCACATAGATCAGATCTTTGGCGTCGAATTCAAAATCGAGCCATGAGCCACGATACGGAATGACGCGCGCGGCAAACAGATATTTGCCGGAAGAGTGCGTCTTGCCTTTATCGTGATCAAAGAACACACCCGGAGACCGGTGCATCTGACTGACGATAACACGCTCGGTGCCGTTAACGATAAAGGTGCCGTTATCGGTCATCAGGGGCATGTCGCCCATATAGACCGGCTGCTCCTTGATATCCCGGATGGAGCGGGACCCCGTATCTTCATCCACATCCCATACAATGAGACGCAGGATCACTTTCAGCGGGGCGGAATATGTCAGCCCGCGCTGGATGCATTCTTCAACATCATATTTCGGCTCTTCAAATTCGTAGCTTACGAATTCAAGCCGCCCACGACCTGCAAAGTCGTTAATCGGGAAAACAGACCGGAAAACCTCCTGCAAACCCGTCGGTGTGCGCGCATCAGGCGACACATTCGCCTGAAGAAACGTCTCATAAGACGCGCGCTGCACATCAATCAGGTTCGGCATCGGAGCGATTTCGGGGATCCGCCCGAAACTCTTGCGAATCCGCTTCCGTCCTGTGAACGATTTGGTGATTGCGTTCATCTTCGCTCCTGCCCCGCCCTTGTCTCGGACCATCAGGCCCGCCGCGCTCTACCGCGAGCCTGATGGTCCGATCTGTAGTAACCGGCCTTCACTGAACACCGGGAAATCCCGGCATCTATACCTGCTCCGAACGGATCCGAAACAGGCAAACGGGCAGAGGCACATACCTCCACCCGAAAACCCTTCCCATCACCCCGCTGCCCGGAAGCAGCGGGAGACCGGAAAACTTATTTAATTTCGACGCTTGCGCCGTTGTCTTCAAGAAGCTTCTTGATTTTTTCGGCTTCGTCTTTGCTTGCGCCTTCTTTAACGGTCTTCGGTGCGCCTTCAACCAGGTCTTTGGCTTCTTTCAGGCCCAGACCCGTGATGCCACGGATTTCCTTAATGACGTTGATTTTCTTGTCGCCAGCTTTGGTCAGAACGACGTCAAATTCGGTCTTTTCTTCAGCCGGAGCAGCGGCAGCAGCCGGACCAGCAGCAGCAACAGCAACCGGAGCAGCGGCGGAAACGCCCCACTTTTCTTCCAGCAGCTTGGAGAGTTCAGCAGCTTCCAGAACGGTCAGAGCGGACAGTTCGTCAACGAGCTTGTTAAGATCAGCCATGATTAGACTTCCTAATATAAACACTGGTTTGCAAAGCACAACCTCCCCGGTGGAAGGCCATGCGATTTCTTGAACACGTCTTCAGATGAAGGCGTGCTTTAGGCGGCTTCCGCCTCACCCGTTTTGGCATAGGCCCCAAAAACCCGGGCAAGCTGCCCTGCCGGTGCCTGAACAACACCTGCGATACGCGTAGCGGGCGTGGAGATAAGACCCACGAGCTGCGCGCGCAGTGCATCCAGAGACGGCAGTTCGGCCAGAGCCTTCAGTCCGTTGGCGTCAAGCACCTGCGAACCAAGAGAACCCCCGACCAGCACAAGCTTGTCATTGGTTTTGGCGAACTCGACGATCACCTTTGCCACTGCTACCGGATCAGCTGCCCATGCAAGAGCAGTCGGTCCTTTAAGCATCGGCTTAATGCCGTCGAACTGGGTCCCATCCAGGGCGAGAGTTGCCAGCCGGTTTTTTGCGACCTTGTAAGTTGCACCCGCTGCACGCACTTTGCGTCGCAGATCCGTCACATCAGCCACGGTCAGACCAGCATTCTGGGTGACCACAACCATGGACGTTTCAGCGAACACGGCGGCAAGGGCGGCAACAGCGGCCTGCTTTTCCGTACGGTTCAAATCCCGTCTCCGTCTTGCTTCATCCAGCGCAAGCTGAACAAAGCGGGTTGCCCTCAGGATTTCACGAAGAAGCGTGAAACCCGCTCGCCTGTCCTTCAAACGGAATACCCGGAGCCTGCCGAAAAACAGCCTGCAACCAGCATCCCCGTCTTACACGCGCAAGCCATAAAGGCTTTTTACGGCACTGAGCCACGTGTGATCTCGGACAGGATCGGGAAGCAGCCCTAAGGTGCTTCCCTTAATGTGCCACACCGGACCGAAGCCCCGCGCAGCAGCATTTCACACTCAGCCAGAGAAGGCTGAGGTATCGACCTGAACGCCCGGCCCCATGGTGGAAGCAAGAGCGATCTTTTTCAGATACGTGCCCTTTGCACCAGACGGACGAGCTTTCTGCACGGCGTCAATGAAGGCACGGGCATTTTCAGCCAGCTTTGCCTCATCGAAGGACGCCTTGCCGATGCCAGCATGCACGATACCGGCTTTTTCAGCACGATATTCGACCTGACCGGACTTGGCTGCTGTGATAGCACCCTTAACGTCCATGGTCACGGTGCCCAGCTTCGGGTTCGGCATCAGACCGCGCGGACCGAGGATCTTACCCAGACGACCGACCAGAGCCATCATGTCCGGGGTTGCAATGCAGCGGTCGAATTCGATTTCGCCAGCCTGCACTTTTTCCATCAGGTCTTCAGCGCCAACAACGTCGGCACCGGCAGCAGTTGCTTCGTCAGCTTTCGCGCCACGAGCAAACACGCCAACGCGCAGCGTCTTACCCGTGCCGTTCGGCAGGGAAACGAAGCCACGGACCATCTGGTCAGCATGACGCGGGTCAATGCCCAGGTTGAGGGAGATTTCAACCGTTTCGTCAAACTTGGCGGTCGCGTTGCCCTTTACCAGAGCAAGAGCTTCATCCAGCCCGTAGACCTGACCGTGTGTGACTTTGCTGCGTGCAGCGGCAATACGCTTATTCTTAGCCATGCTCTCAGCCCTCCACCGTCAGACCCATGGAACGGGCAGAGCCAACCAGCATCCGCACGGCACCATCGATATCATTGGCGTTCATGTCCTGGAATTTCTGCTCCGCGATTTCGCGCAGCTGACCCATGGTCACTTTACCAACCGCAGCAGACTTACCGACTGTCTGGCTGCCTTTGGAAATTTTGGCAGCTTTGAGCAGGAAGTGCGTGTTCGGCGGGGTTTTGGTGATGAAGCTGAACGTGCGGTCTGCATAAGCGGTGATGACGACCGGGATCGGCATACCGGGCTCAAGACCCTGGGTCTTGGCATTGAATTCTTTACAGAACTGCATGATGTTCAGACCACGCTGACCGAGCGCGGGACCAACCGGCGGCGAAGGATTCGCCTTGCCAGCGGGAATCTGAAGCTTGATGTAGCCAACAACTTTTTTGGCCATATCCGGGACTCCTCATTGTTGAACCCGGACCGCGGTTCTCACGACCGCCTGAGCCATGGTGATGGCACAGGACAAGCCTCCCGCGTTCCGATAGGAAAGGCGCGCTTACCGGTGCGCGCCGGTTATGTCAAGAGGCTGACGCATATTTGCGCCGCCTGATGTGAGGTCTGATGCAGCCGGATCAGGCTGCGTCGTGATGCCGCCAAGGGGGGCTGCATGGCGCAGATTGCCATACTGCAACGGCTGGAACGGCATGATTTTATCAGACTGCGGAAGCTCGGCGCGGGACCATCCGCCGCCCAGCGCGCGAATCAGCTCCACACGCGCATCCACAGCCCGCGTCTGCACCTGCACAAGCGCGATGCGGGCGTTCAGGGCTGCCACCTGCGCCACAACCACATCCAGATAGTTGGTCAGGCCGCCTGTGTAGAGCGCCATCGTCATGGTCTGGGTGTGCAGGGCTGCGGCAACCGCATTGCTCTGCTGCTGCGATTCCGTTTTCAGGCGGCTGGTGCGCGTGAGGTTATCTTCCACCTCCTGAAACGCATCCAGCACGGTGCTGCGATACAGGTCTTCCTTCTCCCGGTATTGCGACCAGTTGCGCTGGAGTTCCGCGCGCCGCAAACCACCCTGAAAAAACGGCATCAGAGCCTGCACGCCGAACTGGTACATGGAGTTGGAGAGAGACGCGAGGTCAAACCCGTTATCCATGAAGCCCGTCATGGCGTTGAAGGTAATGTGCGGATAAAACGCCGCGCGCGAGACACCAATGGCCCGGTTGGCCTGCGCCATGCGCCGTTCGGCCTCCGCAATATCCGGCCTGCGCTCCAGCAACGTGGACGGCAGAGCAACCGGCGGCTGGATTTCCGCAAAGGACAGACGGGTGACAGGCGCAATATGGAATGATGCCGGAGCCTCATTCACCAGCACGGCAATGGCGTGCTCCATCACGTCACGCTGGGCGCGGACTTCGGTTTCCTGCGCCTGTGTGGTGTAGAGCTGGGTCTCCGCGCGGGAGACGTCCATCCCCGGCGCAATCGCTCCTGCCAGACGCATTTTAGTGACCTGCACGGCCGTCTGATAATACCGGATGGAATCCCGATAAACCGCGTCCTGCGCGTCCAGACCACGCAGCGTCACATAATCACTCGCGAGTTCCGCCTGGAGCTCAGCTTCGCCAGCGCATAGGCGGCTGCTTCCGCCTGTGTGCCCTGCTTGGCCATCCGCACCTTGTTGCGAATGGCGGACCAGAAATCCGGCTCCCACGTTGCGGTGCCCGAATACTGCTCGGACGACATATAAACCGGCCCCTGCGAGCCTGCCCCACGCCACAGCCTGTGCCGGGAGCCTTTATATTTTGCGCCCCCCGCGCCGCCAGTAACCTGCGGATACAGATGCGATTTGGCCTCCATCGCCACATCTCGCGCCTGCATAAACGCTTCTGCCCGCGCCTGAAGGTCCGGATTGAGGCGCATGGCCTGCTCTTCCAGCCGGTTCAGTTCCGGGTCACCCAGCATGGTCCACCAGTCCGGGCGGATGGCGTCGTCCGCCGGACGTGCAGACTGGAGCACACCATGACTCTGCCCCTCCCACTCCGCTGGCATGGTCAGCTTTGTAGGGTTGTAGCGCGGGGCCATGTCACACCCCGACAGCATGGTGGCGAGAGACAGACCGACCAGAAAACTCCGCTTCAGTCTCAAGTTCAGTCTCAAGGGTGCGGCCCGCCCTGTCATGGGCGGCCCCCTGCTTCCGTTGCGGGTTGATTATCTTCCGGCATGGCGCGGATATCATCCTTGCCCTGCTCGGTGCTGCTGGCGGGTGTCTTTTGCTCAGCCTTAGGAGCAGCAGGCTTTTTAGAGGGCATATTGTAGCCGGGGGTGCCTTTGACAATCCGCACACTCTGCCCGTCCAGAAGCCCGGCAGAGGGACTGTTCACCACGCGGTCCGTTTTCTTGACGCCACGCAGGATCTGCACAGTCGTGCCCAGATTGGTGCCGACCGTCACGCCCACCAGATGCACATGGTTGGAATCATCCACCAGCGCGACCTGCGTACCTTCCGCCCGGAAGATAATCGCGCCTTCCGGCAGGATCAGCATATCCGGGTCACCCGGTGCCTTGAAATTGGCGGTTGCGTAGGAATTGGGCCAGAGTTCGCCAGATTTGTTATCCAGCGTGAGTTCGGTCGTCACGGTACGGGTGGAGGCGTTGAAGGCCGTTGCCGTTGCCAGAAACTTCGCTTTGAAGGTGCGGTCCGGATATTGCGGGATGCTGAGGTCTGCTTCCAGACGCGGCGAGATGATGTCTGCATAATCCTGCGGCACTGCCACAAACACACGCATGGCATGCACATCCGCCACGCTGAACAGTTCCGTGGCATTGCCGTGAGAGTCGACATCCCCCCGGCCCGCATTGACGTAATCCCCAACGTCCGCAAAACGCGATGTCACGACGCCATCAAAGGGTGCGACAATTTTCTTGAAGCCTTCTAGGGCCGCAAACCGCTCCACATCATGTCGCGCGGCTTCAACCTGCGCCTGCTGAGCCTCTGCGTTGGCCGCCTGCACATCCACTTCCTGTTGTGAGACAGCCTGCGTGCCCTGCAGTGCCTTCCAGCGCCGTGCTGTGATCTGGGCCAGTTTGTAGCGTGCCTGTGCTACGTCCAGATTGGCTTTGGCGGCTGCATATTGCGCATCCAGTCCCGGCGTGTCGATTTCCGCCAGAACGTCGCCGGTTTTCACCACCGCGCCAAAGTCTTTGTACCACATTTTCACGTAGCCGGAGACCTGCGCGTAAATGGGCGCCTGATACCATGCTGCAATATTGGCGGGCAGAGAGAGCGTGCGGACGGACGGCCCCGGCTGCGGGTAGATCACCTGCACAGCCGGTGTGGCGTTTTCCTGCGTTTCCTTGGCCAGATGCATGAAATGCGCCTGCCGCTGCACAATGCCGATGACTGCCAGAATAATGGCGACCAGTGCGACAACGGCAATCCCGATCGTCCGTTTGCGGGAAGACGCCGCATCATGCTGTGTGGTCTGCTGCGGCTGGCCACCGTCTTCATGATACCCGCTCATGCGCCTTCTCCCTCTTCCGTCGTACTGGTCGGCTTTTTACGATTATGCAGCATGGCGAAAACACATGGCACAAACAGCAAGGTTGCAACTGTTGCCACCAGCAGGCCGCCCATGACGGCCTTCCCCAGTGGCGCATTCTGAGAATTACTGAGGGACATGGGCAACATCCCGATGATCATGGCGGAGGCCGTCATCAGCACCGGGCGGATACGCTCAAACCCGGCCTCAATGGCTGCGGCAATCGCATCCCCATGTTCTTCCAGCCGCTCCCGCGCAAAGGACACCACCAGAATGGCGTTGGCTGTTGCCGTCCCCATGCACATGATAGCCCCTGTGAGTGCAGGCACGGAGAGCGTGGTGTGCGTGAGGAACAGGCTCCATGAAATCCCGGCCAGCGCGCCCGGAAGGGCTGTGATGATGATGAACGGGTCCAGCCAGGACTGAAAATTCACCACAATCAGCAGGTAGACCAGCAGCACCGACATGGCGAGACCACCGAGCAACTGCACATAGGCGCTGTTCATGGTCACAGCCTGCCCGCGCACCGCCAAGGCAGAGCCACGAGGAAGGTCAGGCCGGACTTCATCCACAATCCGGCCAACCTCGCGGGAGACCCGGCCAAGATCAATACCTTCATTGGAGGCGTAGATATCAAACACCGGCATGATATTGTAGTGCGCGACCTCGCCGGGGGTACCCGTCTGCACAATCTGGCTCAAGCCCCCCAGAATCTGCGGGGTCTGGCCGGACGGATTACCGTCCCCTTTATCAACAGGGGTAATTTCCAGATCATTCATGGTTTGCAGGAAGGTCGCCGGGGTCTGGATATCAATCAGATGCGACACACCCGTTTTGGTGTCCAGCCAGTACACCTGCCCGACCTGCGAACTGCCGGACAGAGAGACCAGTGCGTTGTTCGCCACGTCTGATTCCGTAATACCTGTGCCCAACGCGTATGTCCGGCGCGTATTCACCCGCAGTGGGTGTTGTCATTGGCTGCTGGACGGATACGTCCGTCAGTCCGGTTACGTGCCGCAGGCGGTCCGCCAGACGATTTGCAAAGCGGAAGTTATCCGCAAGATTACGGCCCGTAATCTGCACATCAATCGGGGATGGCAGGCCGAAGTTCAGGATCTTGGCGGTCAGATCCCCCGGCAGAAAGGAAATCTGCGTGCCGGGGAACTTTTCGCCCAGATTACGGCGGATCATCCTGCGATACTCCGCCACCGGAGAGTTCGGGTCCTTCAGGGAGACCGTCAGATCGCAATCCTGCGTGCCGACTGTGGGTGTGGGAATATAAGCCTGATTGAGCGGACTGAACGGCAGACCGCAGTTATCAACAATACTTTCCACCTGCCCCGGCAGCGTGCGTTCAATCTCATCATTTACAAGCTGGGAAATCTTGCCCGCTTCCGAGAGCTTGGTGCCCAGAGGCGCGCGCATGTGAATGGCCATGGTGTCGGAATTGATTTCGGGAAAGAAATCCTGCCCGACAAAAAACAGCAGACCCAGAGACCCCAGCGAGCACAGGACAAACACCGGAATAAACGTCGCACGCGTCGCCACCAGATGCTTCAGCAGGTTCTGATAGCTTTGCCGGAACTGCTCAAATTTGCGCTCAAACCCTTTCTGGAACCGGCCAAAAATGGTCTTGGGCGCGACCGGACCGTGCGCATGTGCCGCGACCTGCGCCGCCAGCATGTATTTCGCCATGGTCGGCACGAGGGTCCGGGAGAGGATGAAGGACGCAATCATCGCGAAGATGATGGCTTCAGCCATTGGCATGAACAGCCAGCCCGCAACACCCGTAAGCTGGAACAGCGGCATCCAGACGATACAGATACAAAGCGTGGAGACAAATGTCGGGATCACGATCTGATTGGCGGCATCGATAATCGCGGTCTCAAGATCCTTGTCCATCTCAAGATGCGCGTCGATGTTTTCAATCATCACGGTGGCATCATCCACCAGAATACCCACGGCCAGCGCCAAGCCGCCAAGTGTCATGACGTTGATGGTCTGCCCGGCCCAGCCCAGCCCGATAATGGAGCAGAGCATCGCCAGCGGAATGGAGGTGGCAATAATAACGGTTGAACGCCATGACCCGAGGAAGAGCAGCACCACAAGCCCGGTCAGGCAGGCGGCGGTCAACATTTCCCGCAGCACGTCCTCAACAGACTCTTTCACGAAGGTTGAGGCGTCGTTCAGAACCTTGATGCTCACCCCCTCCGGCAGGGTGCTGATAATACCGGGGAGCAGCTTCTTCACCCCGGCCACAACATCCAGTGTCGAGGCATCACCGCTCTTCATGACCACAATCAGAACGCCCTGCTGGCCTTTAACCAGCACGAGGTTGGTCTGCGGCGGGCCACCCTGATGCACCCACGCCACGTCCTGCAGGCGGACCACAGCATTCCCCACCTGTTTGATGGGCAGCATGTTGAGGTCATTCATGTCCCGTGGGGAGGCATTGGTCTGCACCATCCAGTCAAACGCGCCAATCCGCTGATCACCCGCGGGCAGCACGATGTTCTGACTGTTCAGGGCTTTGGAAACATCCACGGGTGAAAGCCGGTGCGCCAGCAGTTTCACCGGGTCCAGATCGACCATCACGTTGCCTGGCTGGCCGCCATAGGGGTTCGGGATTGCCGCCCCTGCGACGGAAACCAGCGCGGGCCGGATAAGGTTGGACGACATATCGTAAATCTGTGAGGCCGTCATGGAGGTCGAGGAGACCTGCAACGTGATCACCGGCACAGAGGACGCGTTATAGGCCAGAACCAGCGGCGGGGTGGAGCCGGTGGGCATCTGCTTGATCACGGTCTGGGAGACCGAGGTGATCTGCGTCTGCGCGACGGCCGTATCCGTTCCGGGCTGGAAGAAGATTTTTACAATCCCGCGCCCGTAGTAGGACTGGCTTTCAATATGCTCGATATTGTTAACCGTCGCTGTCAGCGCGCGTTCATAGTAATACACCACGCGGCCGGACATATCTTCGGGCATCAGGCCGGTATAGGTCCAGACCACGGCCACAACCGGATCTTGATACTGGGAAAGACGTCAGTCGGTGTCGTGAAGACACCTCTGATGCCAAACACCAGAATAAGAATGGAGAGTACCACAAAGGTATACGGCTTTTTAAGCGCCGTTACGACAATCTCATTCATACGTGGCAGCCCCTGCCGACACGTCTAAACGCCAGCATCCAGATAAATCGCTCATACCTAACTGAGATACAGATATCCCCCCTGAGCGCCAATAAAAATGCTTTTAATCTGGGGGTCTCAGGCCATGTTGTAATACAAATATAACACTGAAGCGTGTTCCGCACCCATCTGGCCCGGCATCAATCTGCACCGTGGCGTCATGCAGGTGCGCAATGGCGGACACAAGGCTCAGCCCCAGACCGCTCCCCGGCACATGCCGACTTTTGTCAGACCGATAAAACCGGGAGAGCACGGCCCCGCGCTCTTCCGGCGCAATCCCGATCCCGGTGTCTGTCACCTCCAGAGACACAGACCCACCTGACGGCCGATGCTCACCGCCACCTGCCCGCCCTCCGGCGTGAACTTGATGGCATTATCCACCAGATTGACCAGCAGCTCGATCAGCAGATGCCGGTCTCCGTCCAGACAGACCGGAACAGCCGTCGGCTGCATGACCAGTGTGACACCTTCCGTCTCGGCAATCGGCTCATAGAGGTCAACTACATCCGCACCAAGGTCATTCAGATTGACTGTCTCAAAGCCCGCGCGGCGGCGGCTGCTTTCCAGTTCCGCAATGCGCAGCAGCGCGGTGATGATGCCAAGGCACTGGTCCAGATTATCCACCGCCCCGCTGACAGCATCTTCCAGCGCCTCACGCTCTCCGCCAGAGGCCAGAGCGCGTTCCAGTCTGGCCCGCACGCGGGAGAGCGGTGTGCGCAGGTCATGCGCGATATCGTTCCCGACTTCACGCATGCCGTCCATCAGCCGTTCCAGCCGGTCCAGCATGCGGTTTACGCTGCCCGCCAGCCGCTCCAGATCATCCCGCTCCTTCCCCGCTGGGAGGCGTTCATGAATATCCCCGGCCATGATCAGATCAATCGCCTCATGCATCTGCTTGACCCGGAACAGGGCACGGCGGCTCAGCACCATGCCCAGCAGCAAGGCGAACAGAAGGGTCGGGATGGCCGCAACCAGCGTTGCGTGCCGCAGCATAAGCTTTTGCTCCGCGAGCAGATGAAAGCTGCGGCCCAGAACCAGAATGTTCCCGTCCGGCAGGGTTTCAGCCAGCAGGCGTAGCGGGTAGGCCGCCCCTTCCTCCGGGTAGATTTCCACATTATGGGGCTTGCCGTCCGCCACCAGCCTCTGGGCCAGACATGCAGGTCCCCGGCAATCAGGGCGTGGCTTGCGTCAAACAGTCCGGCGCTGCTGATCACCAGCCGCATGTCATCCGTGGCGCGTTTACGAATGACATATTCCAGATGTTCCGGTGTCATCTGCGCCAGCAGACGCGACTCTCCACGCAGCAGTTCGGTCGAGCGGCGGGATTCCACCGCTTCCATCTGGGTGTAGACCAGCCCGAACTGCATCACCATCACGCCCGCCATGGCCGCCAGAGCAGCGAGGGTCAGGCGGAAGGTCGCGGTGCGGAAAAGTTCAGTCAGGAACACGCAGCAGGAACCTGTGCCGCGAATACTGCGGATCAGCGGCTCTTCTCCGGGGGCATCCACCTTGCGGCGGAGCTTGCCGATATGCACATCCACCAGATTGGTGCGGGGGATGAAGCGATACTGCCAGACATCTTCCAGCATCATGGAGCGCGTCAGCACCTGCCCCGGCCTGCGCATGAGATATTCCAGCAGGCGGAACTCACGCGGCAGAAGCTCAATCTCCCGCCCGTCCCGCCAGACACGGCGTTCAATAAGGTCCATGGAAAGCGGCCCGACCCGCAGCGTGGTGCTGCGCGTATCATCCGGGCGGCGCAGCAGGGCCTCGACCCGCGCCATCAACTCTTCCATCGCGAAGGGCTTGGTCAGATAGTCATCCCCGCCCGCCTTCAGCCCGGTCACACGGTCATCCACGGCAGAAAGGGCGGACAGCACCAGCACCGGCGTGCGGATACCGTGCTGGCGCACAGCCTCAATCACGCTCAGCCGTCCATGCCCGGCAGCAGGCGGTCCACCACCATGACATGCGCCTCACCCGTGAGAGCGGAGGTCAGACCGGCATCACCCGTCTCCTCATGCCGCACCTCAAAACCGTGGCCCATCAGTTCTCCCACAATTTCCTCAGCAATGGCGCTGTCATCTTCTATCAGCAGCACCACGCCTCTGGAGTGGCCCGGCAGAGCCATGAGTGCGTCATCCGGGTGTGTGTTGGTTCCTGTCTCGTCCGTCATAACTGTCCTGATGCTGTGTTCCCCGGTTCAGAGCCAGTAAATTCCATTTCAGGATTAAGCGCCACATCTTCCGTCTCCGGGGCGTCCAGTTCCCGCAGGCGGCGGCTCACAACACGGGTCCGCCTCCGGGCTTCCTCAATGGATGTTGACATGGCCTGTGCATTACGCGCCAGTTTTTCCAGCACGCCATCCATACGGATCATTTCCTGCCGGGTGGCGCCCAGCAGGCGGGCAATGGTTTCCGTCCGGTCTTCCAGCGCCAGGGTCACGTATCCCAGATGCACCGTGCGCAGCAGGGCGGGCATCAAAGCCGGGCCCATGATCATCACCCGGCAGGTGCGGCCAATTTCATCAATCAGGCCCGGAATACGTGCGGCCTCCGCGTAAAGCCCGTCGGTTGGCAGGTACAGCACGGCAAATTCCACCGTGCGGGGCGGGTGGATATATTTGGTCGCAATTTTCCGTGATTCCAGCCGCAATGTGCTTTCCAGAGATTTACGGGCAGCCTTCTCAGCCACCGCATCACCCTCCTCCACCGCGTTCAGCAGGCGTTCATACGCTTCCGTCGGGAACTTGCTGTCCACCGGCAGGACTGGCGGTGTGCTGGCGCGGACCGGCATGCGGATGGCAAATTCCACCACATCATTCCCCGGCCCCAGCCTGACATTCGATTCGTAAGAGCCTTCAGGCAGCACATCATCCAGAATGGCCTTCAACTGAGCCTCGCCCCAGCCGCCACGGGTTTTTACGTTGCCGAACAGGCGTTTGAGATCACTGATCTGCGCCGTCATGGCCCGCACTTCCCCCATGGCTTTCTGCATGGCGCTGAACTGCTCCAGCACCCGCTGGAAGGACGTCTGCATCTGCCGCTCCACGGCCTCATGCAACTGGTCCGTCACGGCCACGCGGATGGCGGAAAGCTGACGGGCGGACGCTTCCGCCATGTCCCGCAGGGCCTCGGCCTGCGCCGCCCGCAC
>NZ_BAJW01000016.1 GCF_000613905.1 Acetobacter persici JCM 25330 | reverse complement strand
CGTCTTTCGGGCGATCTTGGCCATCCGGCCCCTCTGCTCTGGCGTCCACATTCAGAGCTTGAATCACACTTCGCCGATTTCCCAAACAGGCTCTAATGCCATCTGGTGATGAAAGATAAGCAGACGAGCTCTGATAATGGTTCTTGGTGGTCTGTTGCTTTACATGGAATGTAAACGCCTCCCAAGACTGTAAAAATATGAGGAGATACTTTTTCCTTGGTCGGAGTACTCTCCATCCTGAGTTGAGTTCTCACCGTAATTTACGCTGTGTATGATGATAAGGTGGAGCATTAGGTCAGTAAGTGCGGAAAAAACGTAGATACAAAATATGTAGAGACGAAATATCTGGCGAGGGTCTGGAAAGCGATGTTGTCTCAGGGTGATCTGTTTAGTGTATGGGACGACGCGCGTGACGAGCGCGCGTTGCCTCCTATCGAACAGGAACTTTGGGAGAAGCTGGCGCGGTCCGCATTCCGGAGAAAATTTCATTTAAATAATGATGATTTATCATATCTTCAGGATAAAACTCTGCCCGTTGTGCTGGAACATGGGGCAGAGTTTATCAACAGACGGCTGGCTCCTGTGCACCCGGCCCGTGATGGCAAACAGACCCCATGGAAGGGGCACCCTGTTTTTGTAGCCCAACATGCCACAGCAACGTGTTGCCGATCCTGTCTTGAAAAATGGCATCATTTTTCAAAAGGAACTCAGTTAACTGTCTGGCAGCAGCGCTATGTTCTGGCTGTTATTGCGGCATGGCTGGAGCGGGAACTGATACGAGACGAACAGACGGGCGCTTGACCGTTGAACAAATTTCAGACGTCGTATTTGACCTGACCTGACCTGACTTCAACTCTTGCTCTGCCATTATAGAAAGCGACAGAGCAGAGTTAGTAAAATCTCTGTTCTGCCCAATGGAAGAGCTAAAAAATCCTGAGATAATTCAGGAGGCTTTTGGGGGCTGAACTTCCCGGTCCATCAGCAGGGCTGTCACAGCGTTTTTGAAAGGTGTGAACGAGTCCGCAAGGCGAATACCGGCCTGCCGAAGGTGGCGGAAAGGGACACCGTCATGCGTATAGAGCGTGGCAATTCCGTTGGTTCCGGCAAAGAGCGGAGCCGTTATCAGGCGGTGCTGGCGTTCGAAGCGACGTAAAGCCCGTGCATCTCCGGCATCACCAAGGGTTGAAAATGCTTTAGCAATTTCTGTTGCCAGTGTTTCCTGCCCGCGCAGACCAAGATTGAAGCCGTGAGCGGTAATCGGGTGCATTCCTACGGCGGCATCGCCCACAAGTGCTAGGCGGCGCGCGGCAAAGCGATGTGCATAGACACCCTTTAGCGGGTAAGCGTGCCGGGTGCTGACAAGGCGCATCTGGCCTAGCCGGTTACCGACGCGCTGCATGATTTCCTGATTAAAGGCATCTCGGGGCATATCCAGCAGGCGCTGGATATCGTCCGGGGGGAGTGTCAGCACGATGGAGGACGCCATGCCATTAACGGGTAACAGGGCGACCGTCTGCCCCTCATCAAACCATTGCGTTGCAACATTGTGGTGCGGGGACTCATGCGCCATGCGGCATACCAGCATGCTGCGTTTGAAGTCATGAATAATCGCCCCGATCCCGGCACGCCGCCGTGTGGGAGAAAAACGCCCGTCTGCCCCGACCACAAGTTGCGCAGATGTCTGGCCATGCGAATGGTGGACAACAGCCTCTGCCGGGTTTTGCCGGACCGTTTCAACAGATGTGGAGTCCAGCAGCGTGATGCGAGGGCGTTCTGCCGCCGCAGCAAACAGGGCGCGCCGGATATGGTTGTTGGAGACAAGCCAGCCCAGAGCATCCACCCCTTGCCCGTTTGTATCAAAACGTAGCGGGTGCGGAAACTTGCCTGTTTCTACGCGGGCTTCCCGAAGCGGGCAGATGGCGGATTCCGGAATATAATCCCACGCACCATTTTTTTGCAGAGTATGAACTGCATGGTGCGTGAGGGCAATTTCCCGCCCGTCAAAAGACGGCTCTGCCCAGACGGCACGGGGAGCGCGTTCCAGCACCGTGACAGACAGACCAGCACTTTCGAGAGAAAGTGCTGTAGCCAGCCCGACCGGCCCCCCTCCGATAATGGCAACATCTGTCTGTGCGGGTGTGGTCATGGTCTCAGGTCCTGTCTGCGGCAAAGGTGACGGGTTTGCCAGTCCATGTCGCGGTAAACTCTGCCGGGTCCGGCCGTTTGGGCGTAGGCAGATCACCCTGCGGTGTGCCGATAAACAGGAAGCCCGCCAGACGGTGGGGTGCCGGGAAACCGATTTCTTCCGCCAGAACAGGGTCTTCCACCACATCGCCAGAAACCCAGACGCCGCCAAAGCCTGTTGCGTGCAGGGCGTTCAGCACGTTCATGGTTGCAGCGGCAACGGCCATTTCCTGCTCCCATAACGGAATTTTATGGTCAGGGCGCAGATGCATGCCGAGCGCCAGAATCAGCGGCATGGTTGAAAAACGCTTGCGGCGCTTTTCAATTTTAAATTCCGGAGCCTCTGCATCCAGCCGCTTCATGCTGGCGATGATGCGTTCGGCCATAACAGGACGGGCTTCCCCCTGGATAATGACATAACGCCAGGGCCGCAGCTTGCCGTGGTCAGGGGCCCGCATGGCGGTAGCCAGAATTTCGGCAAGCTGGGTCTCTGACGGGGCGGGGTCTGCCAGATGGTCGCAGGAGGCGCGGGTCAGAAGCATGTCCATGGGTGTCATGATCAAAGGTCCTGTTTCAAACAATGAAGAAAGAAGCCTGTTCAGACGGGGAAGGGCGGCAGAGGCTGGCCTCCCAGCAGGTGCAGGTGGAAATGCGGCACTTCCTGCCCGCTATTTTCCCCCGCATTGGTAATCACGCGATATCCGGTTTCATCCAGCCCGAGATCGGAGGCAATTTTTCCGGCGGCCTTCATGACACCGGAAATTTCATCCTCAGATGCGCTTTTTGTAAAATCAATAAATGAGACATAAGGTTTTTTTGGGATAATCAGCACATGCACGGCCGCTTTGGGGGCAATGTCCTGAAACGCCAGAACCCACTCATTTTCAAAAACCTTTTTGCAGGGAATATCTCCCCGCAGAATTTTGGCAAAAATGTTTTCCGGGTTGTAAGGCCCTGTTCCTTTAACAGCCATGACTTATCCCTTTTTTGACAAATTTTCTTTTGGGCGAGAGGCTTTTTCAGCAATGCCGCTCGTCCCTTCGCGGCGGCGCAGCTCCGCCCAGACGTCTTCTGGCGCTACACCCGCATCGACCCACAGAACAATAAGGTGGTAGAGGACATCGGCACTTTCACCAACCAGAAGATCCTTACGGCCAGCCACGGCTTCAATCAGACATTCTACCGCTTCTTCCCCAAATTTCTGGGCGACCTTGTATGTGCCGCGAGAAAGAAGGCGGGCGGAGTGGCTCAGGCTCGGGTCTGTGCCCTTACGGCTCAGGACAACCTGATACAGCCGGTCCAGCACGGTTTCATCCGCGGACTGAGAAAGCGTGTCTTCCAGAATCTCTTTGGCCTTCACACTTTTTTTTGCAGGATCTGCCTTTTTCGGGCTGCTTTTGGGCGCGGCTTTTGTGCTGGCTTTAGAAGGGGCCTTTACCGGCGTCTTGATGCTGGGCTTTTTGGTCATGTGCGGGGATTTGCCTGAAAAGAGAGGGGATTGGGACGGACGGGCAGACCGGCTTCAGCCAGCGCGGTTTTAACCTGAGACACTGTAAACTGGCCAAAATGAAAGACGCTGGCGGCCAGAAGTCCGGTGGCGCCTGCTTCAGCTCCTTCCACAAAATGCTTCAGCTCTCCCACACCGCCTGAGGCGACAATCGGGAGTCTGACGGCCTGTGTTGCTGCTTTCAGCAAGGACAGATCAAAACCTGAGCGGGTGCCGTCCCGGTCCATGGACGTCAGCAGGATTTCTCCGGCGCCTCGCTCCGCCACGTCCCTGCACCAGTCAATCACGTCGCGTCCGGTCGGGGTGCGGCCGCCGTGGGTATAGACTTCCCATTTGCCGTCCGATGTCTGGCGGGCATCAATGCCGACGACTACGCACTGGCTGCCGAATTTCTGAGCGGCCTCGTTAATCAGGTCTGGCCGGGAGACGGCTGCGGAATTCATGGCGCATTTATCCGCCCCCGCCAGCAGCAGGCGGCGCATGTCATCCGTGGTGCGGACCCCCCCGCCGACCGTCAGCGGCAGAAAAATTCGTTCTGCCGTGCGGCCCACAACATCCAGAATGGTATCACGGTTTTCATGGCTGGCGGTGATGTCCAGAAAGGTCAGTTCATCAGCCCCTGCGGCGTCATACAGGGCGGCCTGTTCCACAGGGTCCCCGGCGTCACGCAGTTCAACAAAGTTCACGCCTTTGACGACGCGCCCGTTCTTGACGTCCAGACAGGGGATAACCCGGAGTTTCAGCATCAGGCCAGAACCTTCAGAGCCTCAGCCGGGGAGACCCGGCCATCATACAGTGCCCGGCCAACAATTACGCCTTCAAGGCCCGGTGTGTCATCTGCTGCTTTGCGCAGAGCGGCCAGATGGTCGAGATTGCCCACCCCGCCGCTGGCGATCACCGGGACCGAGACGGTGTTGGCGAGGGCGACTGTCTGGTCAATATCCAGCCCGTCCAGCATGCCATCGCGGCTGATTTCCGTGAAAATAATGGCGGCCACCCCGGCTTCCTGCATCCGCAGGGCGAGTTCTGTTGCCTGCATGTCAGAAACTTCGGCCCAGCCTTCCGTTGCGACGTGGCCGGAGCGGGCATCAATCCCGGCGACGATCTGACCGGGGAAAATGCGGCAGGCTTCTCTGACCAGAGCGGGATTTTTTACCGCGACCGAGCCGAGAATAACCCGCGTGACACCGGCTTCCAGCCAGGAGGCAATGGCCTTCATATCGCGCAGGCCACCGCCAAGCTGCATGGGCACCGTGGTGGCATTCAGAATGGCCTGTACCGCGGGCGCATTGGCAGACTGGCCTGCAAAGGCTCCGTTCAGGTCCACCGCATGCAGCCATTTGAACCCGGCATCACACCACGCGCGGGCCTGAGCCGCCGGATCATCTGAATAGACGGTTGCATCCTCCATTTCCCCGCGGCGCAGGCGCACGCAGGCTCCATCCTTCAGGTCAATAGCCGGGTAGAGAGTGAGCGGGCGGGAGGAAGGAGAGGATGCAGTCATGTCCGGTGTTTCAGCCTGAGAGGAGAAGGAGGGCTCCACAAGGGGAGAGCGCACGGTATCAAGAAGTTTGGTGAAGAACAGCCCGCTCACCGTCTGGTCTCCCATTCGCGCAAAGTGCGGATGGGTGCCCCAGTGCAGGAAGCCTGCTTTCTGGAACAGGGAGATGGCGGCTGTCTGGGTGTCGGGCACATCCATATTCATGACCCGGAAGCCCATGCTGCGGGCGGCGTTTTCCACCTCATGCAGCAGCGCGCCCCCCAGCCCCCGGTTGCGGGCGTAAGGGGCAACAAACAGGTGCATCAGCGTGATGCACATGGCCTGACATTCATTATTGCGCGGGGCACGGACGAGCTGGGCGCAGCCGACGATCTCTCCCTTCAGCCGCACCACAAAGAGCATGCGTTCGGGGACCAGCAGCAACCCTTTGAAGTAACGTTCCAGAACCTGCCGCCCCTGCGGCTGGACCCACCCAAAACCACCGCCATCCAGAATGGCGGCGTCCGCGGCTTCACACAGAGCCTGAAGATCATCATCCGTCAGGGAGAGAACGCGCTGAACAAGTTTGCTTTTAGACATAGACATCGCAGAGGGTTTCCGGAGTCCAGCTCAGAAAATTGGCCAGAATCTGCAAGCCAACGGTCTGGCTTTTTTCAACATGGAACTGTGTTCCGGCAACATTCCCGTTGCACACGATGGCAGGGACCGCCCCCCCATAATCCGTGGTGGCAATCAGGGTATCTGGCTTCGTGTTTCTCAGCGCATAGGAATGGACAAAATAGCCGTGGGGGGCGGCGCCGAGCCCTTCCGTGAGCGCGTGGGAACGGGTGAAGTTCAGCTCATTCCAGCCCATCTGCGGCATACGCAGGCCGGGGGCATCCATGGGGGCAATTTCGCCCGCAATCCAGCCAAACCCTTCCGTTGTGCCATGCTCCAGCCCGCGCTCGGCCATCAGTTGCATGCCGACGCAAATTCCCAGAAAGGGCGTGCCCGCGCGGGTAGCGTCAGAATGGCGTCTTTCAGGCCTGAGACGGACTCGAGCCCGCGGGCGCAGTCAGCAAACGCCCCCTGACCGGGCAGATGATGCGGTCCGCCGTGCGGACATCCGCCGGGGAGCTGGTAATCCGTACCGAGGCTTCAAGGCCCGAAAGCTCTGCCGCCCGCGCGGCCGCACGGGCGGCAGAAGCCAGATTGCCGCCTTCATAATCAACGACGGCAATGGAGAGGGATCTGGTCATAAGGACCTCGCACGTCTGATTGCTCTCAGGAACCGGGCCTTCCCGGCGTCTGAGGAGAATGAGGTTCGGGGAAGAAAGTCTCGGGGCGCCTTATAGCACACCCTTGGTGGAGGGAATGCTGCCCTGCATCCGCGGGTCTGCTTCCACGGCCATGCGGAGGGCTCTTGCCAGCGCCTTGAACGCTGCTTCCGCAATATGGTGGCAGTTTTTGCCGGCTTTTTGCGTCAGGTGCAGGGTGAGCATGCCGGACATGGCAAAGGCGCGGAAAAACTCTTCCACCAGTTCCGTATCCAGTTCCCCAATCCGGTCCCGGTCGAAGGTTGCATCCCACGCCAGAAACGGGCGGCCGGAGAGGTCCACCACCGCTTCACACAGGGCTTCATCCAGCGGCACCAGCGCATGGCCAAAACGCCGCACGCCGCGCTTGTCACCAAGTGCCTGCCGCAGGGCCTGCCCGATGGCAATGCCGGTATCTTCCACCGTGTGGTGGCCATCAATATGGAGATCACCTTTTACAATCACGGTCAGATCCAGCAGGCCATGTTTGGCGAGGGCCGTCAGCATATGGTCAAAAAATCCAATGCCCGTATCAATGTTGGCCTGTCCTGATCCATCCAGATCAAGAGTGACGGCAATATCGGTTTCGCTGGTAACGCGATGCAGGGTGGCGTGGCGTGCTGTGTTCATGGTGGGGAGCTTTATAGCGGAAGGCTGGAAGTGTGTCAGCTTTTTGGAACATTCTGTTCCAGTTCCGCAAGCCACAGGGCCGCATTGCCATCGGAGGGGGCGCGCCAGTCCCCGCGCGGTGAGAGACTGCCGCCCGCCATGATCTTTGGCCCGTTGGGCATGGCGGAGCGTTTGAACTGGCTGGTGCCAAAAAAGCGGCGCAGAAAGATGTGCAGCCAGTGGCGGATGGTGGGCAGGTCATACGCCATGCGATCCTGCTCCGGGAAGCCGGGAGGCCAGCTACCGGAGGACGCATCCTGCCAGACCTGTTCCGCCATGAACGCAATGCGGGACGGGGTGAAGCCGTAACGCAGCACATAAAATAGTGTGAAATCATGCAGCGCATACGGGCCGATGATATCTTCCGTGCTTTGCGGTCCGTTTTCCCCTACCGGCACCAGTTCTGGCGAGATTTCCGTGGCCAGAATGGTGGAGAGCAGGGGGGTGACGTCCGGTGAAAAATGCCCTGAGGCAATGGCCCAGCGGATAATGTGCTGGATCAGTGTTTTCGGGAGACCGGCATTGACGTTGTAATGCGCCATCTGGTCCCCCACACCGTAGGTGCACCAGCCCAGCGCCAGTTCTGAAAGGTCGCCGGTGCCGATCACCATTCCCTGATGCATGTTGGCGATCCGGAACAGGAAATCTGTCCGCAGGCCGGCCTGAACATTTTCAAACGTGATGTCATGCACAGGTTCACCCTGAGCAAAGGGATGTTTGATTTCACGCAGCATCAGGCTGGCGGCCGGGCGAATATCCAGAACCTCGTTCCCGGTGCCCAGTGCGGCCATCAGGGCCTGTGCGCTGGCCAGTGTTTTTTCCGTCGTGCCAAAGCCGGGCATGGTGTAGCCCAGCACAGCGCTGCGGGGCCAGCCGAGTTCATCCGCGGCTCTGACGGCCACCAGCAGAGCCTGTGTGGAGTCCAGCCCGCCCGATATGCCAATCACCATGCGTTTGACGCCACTGGTGCGGAGCCGCTGCTTGAGGGCGGAGACCTGAATGGTAAAGGCCTCAAAACAGTCCTGCGCCAGCCGCTCCGGATCATTGGGAACAAAAGGAAAGCGGGAGAGGGGGCGGCGCAGGCCCAGACTGGTTAAGGGCGGAGCAAGGGTCAGGCGGATGCGCCGCCATACCGGGGTCTTGGGCTGCATGGCATGGGCATTGGCGGCAAATGTGCCCATGCGCAGGCGTTCCTGCCGGAGCAGGGTGAGGTCAATATCCGCCACCACATGCCGGGAGCCGGAGGGGAAGCGCTCGCTCTGGGCCAGCACCTCACCATTTTCAAAAATGGCAATCTGGCCGTCCCACGCGACGTCGTTCGTGGATTCGCCCTCTCCGGCGGCGGCGTAGAGGTAAGCCGCAACACACCGGGCAGACTGCGCCCGGCACAGCAGGGTGCGGGTTTCTGCTTTACCCACAGTAATATCGCTGGCGGAGGGGTTTACCAGAATGGTGGCCCCGGCGAGGGCGGCCAGTGTTCCCGGCGGCACGGGCACCCAGAGGTCCTCACACAGTTCCACCCCAAGGCAGAATCCCGGCAGGTCCTCTGCTTCAAACAACAGATCTGTGCCGAAGGGGACGTCCGCGCCGTTCAGACGCAGTGATTGGCCCTGTGTGGCGGTACCGGGCGTAAAGTGCCGGGCTTCATAAAATTCACGGTAATTTGGCAGGTAGCTTTTGGGTACGATGCCCAGCACCGTGCCCCGATGGATGAGAACGGCACAGTTATAGAGTGCATTGTCATGCCGCAGAGGGGCGCCGATCACCAGTACGGGCAGCAGATCGGCCGAGGCGGATGCCAGATCTGCTATGGCCTGTTCGACAGCATTCAGCAGGGTTTCCTGCTGGCGCAGATCATCTATTGCGTATCCCGATAACCCCAGTTCCGGAAAGACGCACAGCACGGCGCCGTCCTGCCCGCAGGCCTGAGCGGCTTCCAGTGTGCGTTGCATGTTGGTGGCCGGATCTGCCAGGGCGACAGGAACAGTGCAGGCTGCGACACGGGCAAACCCCTGATGATACAGCGCGTGGAATGCAGAAGCCGACAACGTGTTCCATCCTTATCCTGATGGGCAAAGAACTCCTGAACATGATTGCAGAGAAGTGGAGTTGCGCCAACTCAGGGACTTTCAGGGCTTTCTGTGGGGTACGGTTGGGGAGGGGAGAGGCCTTTCAAAATAAACGAAAAAAATATCAAAAAGCCTCTTGCGTGTTTGGCCGAACCCCCTTAGAAGGAGGCCATCCAATGCGGGCGTAGCTCAGGGGTAGAGCACAACCTTGCCAAGGTTGGGGTCGTGGGTTCGAATCCCATCGCCCGCTCCAAATTTTCATGAAATTTGAGTGGTTAGCATGAAGGTCGCGTGAGCGGCCTTTTTTGCGTTTTGGGGGGTGCAGTGCCTCCTTTGGAAGTCTGTCCAATCCTTCTTTCTGGTGACTTCGGAGGGTGCTTAATCCTGTGGCCGCCAGACAAAGACCACAGGAAAAAAACAGGCGGATTAAGAGAGTTTTTAAGACTCAGCCGTTCGGTCTTTGGCGGCTCTCTGCACCAGTCTGATCCAGTCATGGCGGCTTTCTGCCAGTTCCACCACGCGCTGCTTATGTGCCTCCTGCTCCGTCACGCTGCTGGTCATGGAGGTGTGATGAACGCGGTATTCCGCCAGAATTTTTGGAACATGCGTGCCCTGTAGGCCAAGTTCCGCAAAAGAGCACCACAGGTCATAATCTTCCCACCCCATGGCGGCGCGGCTGACATAATAGCCACCGGCAGCGGCCCATGCCCATTTTGCGACAAGCGCCATGGCATCAATATAGTTACCAGCAACAAGTTGCATCGGGTGGTAGGGTTTATCGCCCAGCAGCTTGTGCAGAGTTGGTTCTCCAAACTGTTCCAGAATCGGGTAGGCATAGGCCGTCATGTCGTTTGTGGCGGCCGCAAGGTCCGCACAGGCGTCTGGCAACAGCCGGTTATCGGCATCCAGTGGCAGGAAAAACGGTGTTTCTGCATGGGTCACGCCGCAGTTCCGTGCTCCGCCCAGCCCTGCATTGACGGTTGTTCTGAGCAGAATAAGCCGGTTGAAGCGTGCGCTGTGTCGCGTCATCCATGCGGTTATTAAAGGAACGGATGCGTCCGAAGAGCCATCATCCACTACAACCAGATCAAGCACCGGCATGGTCTGGGCCCGAACCGAGTCCAGAGCCTCCAGAATAAAGGTCTCATAATTATAAGAGGTGATAATGACCGTGACAGGTGCTTCCTCCAGCCCGTCCTGATGGAACAGAACCTCATGCGAAGGGACATCCGGCAAGCCTTTGCCACGGTAAGCGCCGCGGGCAATCTGGAGTTCAGAAGCACGGGTTGCCGCCTGTTCTCCGCCGAGTCCTTCAAGAAGACTGTCAAACACCAGAGCCTGTCGCTGCGGGCCAAAATACCACAGGGACCCATGATAGGCTGCGTCCGCCATGCGCTGCCGTAAATCCGGGTTATTCAGCAGGGCAACCAGAGCGGCTTCCCACTCCTGAGGTGTATCCGCCAGAAAACCGCTCACACCCTCCACGACGCACTGCCTGAACGGCGTAGTTGGGGAAACAATGGAGGGAACACCGGCCAAAGCGGCTTCAAAAAACTTCAGTTCACTTTTGGCGTTGCAGAAAAGGGAGCCGCTTTCTAGTGGAGCGATGGCGATATCAAACCGCGCGGTTTCAGCAGGCAGGTCGGGCAGCGGGACCATATCCCGCCATTCAATCTGGTGCGCCACCGGGGCGAGTTCGGGGAATTCATTCATCAGCAGCACAGGTTGATGATTGCTCGGTTCCCGGAACAAAACGAGGCGAAGGTCCGGCCGCTCCCGCATCAGGTTGGCCAGAATACCCGCCACACCGGCAAAATCACGCTGATGCGTGCGGGAGCCGGTGGCATAGCCGATGCGTAGAAGACCATCTGATCCGGTCCATCGTTTTTACGCATGGCCATGCGGCTACGGCGCAGAGCATCCGCATCAAATGTATTGGGGACAGTATAGGTCAGCGCTTTATTGATGCGCATTAGCCTGCGAGTGTATCGGTCGGGGCCAGACACAGGTCAGAACGCATCAGAGTGCGGCGCATTTCTGTGAAAACGGTCTCAATACGCTGCTCGGTCGCACCAATGCTGCGGATACCGTCAATAATATCAAACCGTGCCATATGCGGCAGGAACGTGATGTCATCGGTATCAAAAATAACATCCGCTCCGTTTTCGCGTGCCAGTTGCAGCAGAATATCGACGTGCCCGCTAAACTCCACACGCCAGAGAATCACGACAGTCGCCCAGCTCAGATCATCCGGATTGACCTCTGCGCAGGGCTTCCAGCGGGCTTCATGACCAGCCCGGATGCAGGCCGCCGCATTCCGGATGCAGCGATACTGTACGCCGGGGGACTCCGGCTCTCCCGCCACAAACAGGATTTTGCGGCGCGGGCTGCGCTGCGCAACAGGCGGACAGGAGGGGAGTTTTTCTTGCTGTGCAGGCGGGAGAGATGCTGCCGGTTCACTTGAGGGCGTATTGATCAGAACGGGAGGTTCAGGCTGATCCAGTTCGACGGGCGGTGGAATGGCAATATCTGGCGTGTTCAGAGGGGGCGGAATCGGTAGGTCAGGCACAAAAGGGGCCATTGTGCCACGCACCATTGTGCGCGCCAGTGAGCGGAGGAAGCCCGCCGGGGTTGAGAGAAAACTCCGGAGGGCATTCAGCCCTTCCGTGCGGCTCATGATTTCCTGAGAAAAGACTGACCAGACGTCTGCGTTCTGCCGAAGGTGAGAGAGGGCCTGAGACAAAGCCAGCGAGAGGGCCGTGTTGGCCTGTGTGAGCGCAAGACACTGGTTGCGCCAAGAGTTTCCATAAGTAATAAGCGTAGAAATATCAGAATTCAGGCGATTTTTTTCAGTATTCAGTGTCGTTTTGAGGGCACTTTTATCTTCTCTGAGGTCTGAGAACCGCAGGCGTTCCTGACAAAGCTCGGCCTGAAGGCGCTGTATCTGTTCTTTCTGGCGTGACAGTAAAGCCTTATCCTCCCAGAACTGCCCAGCCTGACTGAAGCGCTCACGCAACAGTGTTTTTTTGAGGAGGGCATCCCCAGAGCCACTGGCGGCTTTGGTGAGAAGGAAATGGATATCCGGGAGTTCGGGAGCAGTTGTCGCAAAAACGCCCAGCCCGTTCGCGTGAAAAAAGCTGAAAGTCGGGTACGTCTTCTCAAGCTCTTCCCATATTTTTCCCGCGGCAGGAGCGGCAATGCCGCTGAGCAGCACGAGAGATCCGGCGGGAAGCCGGCCCAGTTCCATTTTCAGATGGTCAGGGTTCTGCCAGGCGGGGTGAGCGTAATAATATAATGTGGAGTCGGCAGGGCTACTGGCCGAAAAATACCGCGCTTCCATCAAGCGTGCTGGAAGACTCCGGGTGTGGATGGCCTGTTTCAGGGTCGTGCTGACGGAGCGGCTTGCGCCGATGAGAACCAGAGCCTCCGGGGCCAGCGTTTCAAGCAGCCAGAGCATAAACGGCAGATGCCCGCAGTCCGTTGTATCGCCCTCCACCAGAGTAATCTGTGTAAAAAAAGCCTCAGACTCTATGGCGCAGAGCGCTGCAACAGAGGAGACGGGCTTACGGGGCGGTAAATCTGATAAAGATGCAGGCATGGAGAAGCACAGAACCCTGATTTTAAGTCGGGAGACTATTTTGCCGGGAACTGTCTATTTGACAATCTGAAAGCAGATTTTTCCGACATTTAGTACTAATAATGACAGGATCGGGTTGAACATTGTTCTTTATCTAATTTTGGTTACCTGTCTCTTTTTAAAAACTTTTGCGAAAAAAATCGTTAAAGCTTGAGAATACTCATAAGATGCTTGCATGTTCGTGTTGGCTTCGCCTAAAACGAAGCCTGACGTTAGTGTGCCGCTATATGGGTGTGAGCCGATCGTGCCTTGTAGAGCGGGCGTAGAAAAGGACGGATAAAATGGCGATTATCACCGTTGCCGGTGCGTCAGGAGGGACCGTACAGGTCACTGTTGACGGGGCTATGAACACCGCGTTCGTAGGCCGGACACAGGCTCTTGCGGACCAGCTTTCTGACCAGCTTAACAATCAGGGCATTCTTGATGCCCGCTATCTGAACACCGGTTCAAATAGCAAAGCCTCCAGCACCAGCAACCAGTCCGGTTATGGTGTGATCACGGCTGCTGGTTCCTACCAGGTTTCCGGCGATTTCCGCTGGCTGACCGTTGGTGCGAACTCTGCGACGACGGCTCCGAGCACGGCTCTGGACGCCTGGGTCAACATTGATGCGACCAAAGTCAGCACCGAATACCTGAGCGTTGTTGCAGGCACCACGCAGGGCGTCAGCTTCCGCGCTGGTTCTCAGGGCGGTCTGTTTGTCGGTGGGTCTGGGGACAACCTGTTCCAGGGTGACTATCTGGACTCCAACCCGGGTGCATGGGATATCCGCACGGGTGCGGGGAATGACACCATCAACGGCGGCAATGGTAACGACACCATTTACGCTGGCGCCGGGAACAACACCATCACTCTGGGCACGGGCGTGAACTATGTTCACTCCGACGGTCAGGACACGATCACGGCAACCTCTGGTGTGCAGAGCATTACCCTGAACGGTGGCAGCTCCTTCGTGAACGTGGGCAGCAACTCTCTGGTTGTTGACGCTGCGGGCAACGAACAGATTACTGTTGGTGGCGCAAGCACGGTAACGGGTGGCACGCACGACTCCATCAACATGGCCGGCACAACCGGCACGGTTGAAGGTGGTCAGAAGAACACCATTTCCGCTGCGCACGGTGACCTCTACACCACGCACACGGATACGGCACTCATCAACGTCAGCGGCGCGCTCACCTTCGTTGGTGGCACGGGCGACACGACCATTACGGCTGGTCAGGCAACCATCTTTGGTTCCAACAACCTGTATGCTCGTCTCGACTCCACCGATGCAACGTCCCTGTTCGTTGCAAACGATGGCAACGAAACGCTGGACGGCGCGTCTTCCGCATTCGGTATCCACGCATTCGGTAACGTTGCGGGCACGACCGGTACGCAGACGTTCATCGGTGGTTCTGCTTCCGATACGCTGGTTGGCGGTGTTGGCAACGCAACCTTGACGGGTGGCTCTGGCGCAGCAAACGTCTTTGGCTTCCGCGACGGGATCGCAGGCGCTGACTACACGATCACTGACTTCGGTAGCGCTGCTGGCAACTCTGTGCTGCTGGTTGACTACGACTACACGGCGTCTCAGTTCCAGCAGGATGTGCTGGATAAGGCTGCTCATAACGGCAACAACACGACGATCACCCTGTCTGACGACAGCAAGATCACTTTTGTTGATGTCTCCAGCCTGACGTCCAACCAGTTCAGCGGCCTGAAGTAAAATTCAGCCCTCAATTGGTTTGAGTGTTAAAGGGAACCGGGCCGAAAGGCCCGGTTTTTCTTTTGTGAGGACTATTTTTACTTATTTTCCAAGTCTTTATTGTGCTGAGAGAGTGACGCCTGTGAGTGATTTGAGTGAAGATTCAGAAAAAATCAGACAGGTTCTAACGCAGGCCGAAGCCTTGTCAGCCAGCTATCGTGCCAGCGCCCGGATTCAGGGCATGCGGTTGATGGCCTGCTGCATGAAGCTGGCAGCCTGCGTCATGCGCTGGAAACCCAGCGGCATACACTCTCATGGCGCGTTACGGCCCCTTTGCGCGTTGTCCGCCATCTGATGAAAGGGCAATTACCAACAGGGCAAAAAATCCCCGTCGTCTATCAGCGCGTCCGGGAAATCTATCAGGATGAAGGCCTGCTGGGGGTTACGCAGCGTCTTCAGGCTCGCCTGCCGGGCACCCGGCTGGGGCGAACCGTGGCCCGGTATAGGTCGGGTAGGCAGAAACCGGCTCCTGCACAGGAGGCTACGTCTCAAAATCTCGCGCTCAAACACAGCGCAGAGCTGCGGCCCGTTACGTCGGAAGAGCGGCAGAAAGCGCTTGAGGCCGTTTATACACGACCGCTTGAGGCGGACACTCTTGACCAGCTTACACCGCGTATTCTGATTATTGCCGAACTCACCTTACGGCAGTGTGCAAAATACCGCGTCTGGCAGAAAGAGGAGCAATTGCGGTCTCTGGGATGGACAGTCGATGTGGTGGACTGGCGGGACGCACAAAAAGCACTTTCAGCGCTGCAACTCTGTACTGAAGTTATTTTTTACAGGGTTCCGGCATTTGAATCTGTTGAAAACCTTCTTCATGAAACGCGGCGGCTGGGTCTGTCCCCCTGGTGGGAGGTGGATGATCTGATTTTCTCTGCCGAACTGTATCAGGAGAACGGAAACCTCCAGACGCTGGACACTGCGGAGCAGAAACAGATTCTTTTTGGTGTCAGGCTGTTCAGAAAATGTCTTCTGTCCTGTGACCGCGCGATAGCGTCCACCCGTGTTCTGGCGAAGGCCATGCTGGATGCCGGTATTCCCTCAGCAGTGGTGATTGAAAATGCACTGGACCAGCAAACCATAGAGATTGCGGAAAGTCTCTCAGAACGCGGCGTGCCCCCGCATGATACGACGCAGGAAATCCGGATTGTCTATGGCTCTGGCACCAAAACGCATGATGCGGATTTCCGGGTGGCTGCGAGCGGGATTCTTGCCGCGATGCAGAGGGACTTGCGCCTGACCCTACATATTATTGGCGATCTCACGCTTCCCGAGAGTTTTGAGGCCGTTAAAGAACGGGTGCAAACCCTTGCCGGGCGTGATTACGCGGCCTATCTGGGGCTTCTGGCGCAGGCCGATATAACCATTGCACCGCTTGAGCCGACGATTTTCAATGATGCCAAAAGTAATATCAAATTTCTTGAAGCCGCCATCCTGAAAATCCCCTCAGTCTGCTCTCCGCGTGATGCGTTTTTACAGGTCATGCAGGACGGGAAAAACGGACTTCTGGCGGAGGAAGAAACACAGTGGCGGGATGCGATCCTGCGTCTGGCCGCTGAGCCTGACTTGAGAGCACAGCTTGGTCAGCAGGCTTATGACGATGTTCTGGACCGGTACAGTCCTGCCCAGATTGCCCGGCAACAGGTTCTGCCGGTTTTTGGACGCCCTGTTGATAAACGGCCTGCCGCCAGCCTGCGGGTACTGTGTGCCAATGTCTACTTCACGCCCCGCTCTTTTGGGGGCGCGACGTTTGTCGCGGAGGAGATGGTGCGCCGGTTACAGCGCCTGCCGGATATGGATGTCTCAGTGGTGACATCCCGTCCAGAACTGCACAATCGGGGCAATGCGTCTATTCGCTATAGTGCGGAAGGCGGCCTTGTTCTGGGTGTACGTGTTCCGCCGGATCATGACCGGGTTGGCGCTCTGGATAATGAGGCCGCAACGGACCTGTTCCGGGGCTGGCTTGCCGCGGTGAAGCCGGATGTTGCCCATTTTCATGCCACGCAAGGCCTTGGTCTGGGCATGTTGCGCGCCTGTATTGAAGCCGGTGTGCCGTATATTGTGACCGTGCATGATGCCTGGTGGCTGTGTGAGCGCCAGTTTATGGTGAAGGCTGACGGGCAGTATTGTTTTCAGGAAAAAATCAATCAGCGCGTGTGTCAGATGTGCGTGCCGGAAGCGCGCCATCTGTCAGAACGGGCGGAAATGATGCGGGCCGCGCTGGAAGGGGCGGCGTTGCTGCTTTCCCCCAGTGAGACTCATCGCCAGTTGTTTATTGCCAACGGGGTTTCTCCGGAGCGTATTCTGGTAAATCGGAATGGGTTTGTCTGGCCTGCACAGCCTCGGACCCCGCGTAAGCCTGGCAGCCCGCTGCGTTTTGGGTATGTTGGGGGCACCGAAGATATCAAAGGCTATTCTCTGGTGCGGCGGGCGTTTCAGGCGCTTGCTGACAGCAACTGGGAGTTGCGGGTTGTTGATAATAAGCTGAATCTGGGTATTCGCTCCGTTTATACGGAATCCTGGAAAGTCAAAGGGACCGTTACGACCATTCCGGCTTATAAGCCTGAGACAATGGATGCTTTTTTTGACGGAATTGACGTGTTGCTTTTCCCGTCTCAGTGGAAAGAAAGCTATGGCCTGACTGTAAGGGAAGCCCTTGCGCGCGATGTATGGGTGATTGCGACGGGGCCGGGCGGACAGTCCGAAGATCTGGTAGACGGCGTGAATGGTACGGTCATTGCTATTGATGGGCGGCCGGAGACCTTGCAGAAAGCCGTTGAGGCGCTTCTGAAAAACCCTGAACGCCTGACAGGCTACGTCAATCCGTTCAAGCAGCAGCTTGCGACGTTTGAAGAGCAGGCTGCTGAGCTGGAAGGGATTCTGCGAGACGTGGTGGAGACCAGAACTGCTAGCGCGCAGTGCCTCGCCGACGGTCTTTCCGCCATTTCAGCCGATCCCACTGATTCATGAGCGCGTAGACCGCGCGCCCTTTCCATGTGGGATGCAGGCTGAGGGGGCGCGATGGATGCTGGCTCAGATAGGCTTCAATCCATTCCGGCTGGAAACCGTTTTCAGTCGGGATAAGTCTGCGCCAGTCTTCAAGGTGCGGAATACTGAACGGATTGTCCCGTAAGACTTCGTGTTTGAGGAATGGCACAGTTTCCGTCTGAACCATGTCGCGCCAGTGCGTGTGCATCGGGTTGGCAGGGAAAAAGCGGGCGAGTGGCCTATCGAGATCACTCCATGCCGCATGAAGGGGAATGTTCGCGGCTTTCAGGGCGACGGACAGGCCGAGTTCACCATGCCAGATGATTTCATCCCGTGACATTTCGGCAAATGAAAGGGCCAGAACACGCTGGACTGAGGGCGTTCGAAAGGCTGCCTGCGACAATCCGATAAACCAGGATTGCAGATGCGGGGTTATGGCGCGTGAGGCAACCAGCCCCCAGGCTGGACGCTGATTTGCTGCCAGTTTTTTCAGCAGAGGAGGCAGCGGCGTGAAGGGGCCAAAAACGCTGTCATTAGCAAAAAGGATGTAAGGCGCGTCTTCAGCGAGTCCTTTTTGCAGTAAAAATTGCCATGCTCCAAAATCCAGACCGCCATTTGGCCGCTTCCACGCATGAATTCCATGGTTATTACAAAATTTCTGTGTGCTTTCATGAATAGTCTCTGCACCAGAGAGAATAATGTGCAGAATAACACCACAAGATAATAGGTTTTTCAGGTAAAAACGGGTATGAAGAGGAATGTTCCCATCCGGGACATAGCATGCAAACAGGCAGATTGTTCCTGTGGGCAAAACGGTGGATGAAGTGCTTTCAACCTGTTTTTTTGTGATGCCTGCGGGAAAAATCGGAACTGATTGCATTTTTAATTTGGTTTTTCCGGTGAAATATGACTATCAAGCCGCGAGCGTTGCTGATTATAGTAGCCTAAGAATTGTTACTCACATAGTTCTGTCTGAAAGGGAGTTAAAGTCTCAATGAGCAAGGCCTTTATTGCTGCGGTGATCCAGGACTCGATCAACTGCACCGGCGTTGCCGCCAATCAGGCTGCGAACGACCTTCTGGATGCGATTGTAGAAGAATTGAAGCGTGAAGGCGGGTTTACCCTTCCGTCTTTCGGCACATTCACAGTTCGCAAGACAAAGGCGCGCAAAGCTCTGAATCCGCGGACGGGTGAGCCTGTAAAAGTGAAAGCCGGTAAGACGGTACGCTTTAAAGCCAGCCCCAATCTGAAAAAAGCCGTCTGAGTATTTTTACGTTCCGGTGTGCTTTTTTAAAAACGGCTCTGAGGACATCCTCAGAGCCGTTTTTTTACCCTTTCTGCAAGAGCTGGTGCTGACTTCCGGTAAACCCGAAACCTTTAAAGAGGCTTTTCGTCGGGTGTGATATCGTCCAGTCGGTCAAGGTCCCGCAGGCCGGGGAACAGCGCCATCCACACTGCTGTAATAAGCAGTGTGCCAATACCGCCAATAACCACGGCGGGAACAGCCCCTATGGCGCTGGCCAGCATCCCGCTTTCAAATTCACCCAACTGGTTTGAGGACCCGATAAACAGCATGTTCACGGCGGAAACGCGCCCGCGCATTTCATCCGGTGTGCCAAGCTGAACCAGCGCACTCCGCACCATGACGCTGATGACGTCCGCGCCACCCAGCACGGCCAGAGCCAGAATGGAAACCGGAATGGAACGGGAGAGGCCAAAAATAATGGTGGCAACCCCGAAAATCATGACAGAGACAAACATCCACCGGCCCGCATGGCGGCCGAGCGGATAGCGGGCCAGCACTGTGGCAACCAGTAGGGCACCGATGGCCGGAGCAGCCCGCAGCAAGCCGAGTCCCCACGGGCCTGCATGCAGGATATCCGTGGCAAAAAGCGGCAACATGGCGGTTGCACCGCCCAGCAGAACGGCAAACAGATCAAGCGAGAGTGCGCCCAGCATTGCGGGCTTACGGCGCAGGAAGGAAATGCCGCCAAAAACAGCCGCCAGTGTAGCGGGTTGGCGGGGGCGGGCTGGAAAGCGTAGCGTCATGCTGGTTGTTGCCAGAGCGGCAATGGCAAAGCCTGCGGCACAGAGTGCGTAACAGACGCCTGCCCCCAGCCCGTATAGCAAGCCCCCCAGAGAGGGACCGGCAATGGAGGCGACCTGAAACAGGGAGGAGGAGAGGGCGGCCGCCCGTGGAAAACCGAGGTAGGCACAAGAGACGGAAGAAAGGTCTGCTGCGCGGGCATTTCAAAGGCCCGGCAGACGCCAAACAGCGCCACCAGCCCGTAAATCATGCCCGGTGCAAGAAAATGGGCAAAAGACGCCAGCGCCATGAAGCTGCAGCCAGTGCCTCAATGGCCTGACAGGTGATGACAATGCGCCGCCGGTCATGCTGGTCCGCTGCGTGACCTGCGGGGAAAATAAACGCCACCATCGGCAAAAACTGGGCAAGCCCGACAAACCCGAGAGCTGCCGCACTATGGGTCAGCGCATAGATCTGCCACCCGACAGCAACGGCCTGAACCTGAGAAGAAAATGCGCCGAGTGTGCGGGATGTGAGGGCCGCAACAAGACCGGGCTGCGATAAAAGAGGGGGAGGGGCTGCCGGATTATTTTCCATAGCGACGAGTCATAACAGGAGGGGCTGGTAACCGCCTATCCTTTTGGAGCAGCGTTCTTTTAAATAAAATGCGATGTCTGGAAAGTGGCTGGGGCGGGAGGATTCGAACCTCCGCATGGCGGAATCAAAATCCGCTGCCTTACCGCTTGGCTACGCCCCAAAAATGCGGTTGGCTCTTATTAAGGCCAACCTGTAGGATTCGTAAAGAGTGGGAAGGCGCTGTTTTTTCTTCCCCGGGAAATTTTCAGGCGTGTGAGGGAGCGGCAGGAGCATCCGGTTCTTCAAAATCCAGATCCGGCAGGCCACCGTCTTCCAGTGCGCTGTCTGCCGGGAACAGGCGGAAGCGGGCTGCTTTGTTCAGCGCCAGATCAAGCGCTGCCATGGTGGAGCCCATGTCCGCGCTATCATCTTTTTCCCAGGCGCGCAGCGTATGCGTCCAGATGGCAACCACCATATTGATGCGGACCAGCCCGCCCAGCCCGGTAACGCTGATCCCGGCGGCATCGGCCATCCAGCGCATGCTTTCAAGTGTGGCGCCACCCAGCAGAAGGGTCAGCGGCGGGTCCATTGGCAGGGCGCGCAGAACTGCGCGGATACCGTGCCGATACTGCTGAAAAACGTCCAGACGGCGCATCAGCAGATCAAACAGACGCTCGCGCGGTGACCCAAATGTTGTGTTGTCGGCCAGAGCGGACTCGTCAGCCATGCGGCCCAGCCGGAGCAGCAGAGAGGCCCGGCAGGGAAAGCGTTCGCGCGTCTGTGGGAAAGACAGGCCCGCGGAACGGGCGGCATCCAGCAGAGAGACAGAGGCCCAGCCCCCGTGTTCCGCCTGTGTCATGGCGGCACTCAGAAGGGCGGCGTCAAAGTCATCATGATCCATAAGAAGAAGCCTGTTCGCAGAAAAATAGAGACTTTAAGGCAGCCTGTCAGGCGCCTGTGTCAGGTTGAAAGTTCTTTGGCGCGTTTTGCCGCGGCCGCAACGGCACGCGGCACAATGGCAGGCCATGCGTCAGGAGCCATGAAGATTTTAAGGGCTTCTGCCGTGGTCCCGCCGGGGCTGGTGACGCGGCGGCGCAGTTCCTCAGCATCTGCCGGAGACTGGTTGAGCAGAGATCCCGCGCCGTAAATGGTTTTACGGGCCAGTGTGCGGGCCGTTGTAACGGGAAGTCCCTGTTCCACACCTGCTTTTTCCAGCAGTTCCGCCAGCAGGAAGATATAGGCCGGGCCACTGCCGGAAATGGCGGTGACGGAGTCAATCAGCTCTTCCCGCTCAACCCAGACTGTTTCCCCTACAGCGTGCAGCAGCGCGTCACACTGCGCTTTCTGCGCGTCGGTCGCGTGAGGGGGCGCATAGAGTCCGCTCATGCCGGCACCAATGGCGCAGGGTGTGTTGGGCATGGCGCGGATAATAACGGGCTGCGCCTGAGGGTTCCCGTGCTGGTAGCGGTCTGTCAGGCTCTGCACCGTGCGGCCTGCCATAACGGAGAGCAGCGTCGCGTTAGGGAAGCGCCGGGCCAGAGCTTCCAGCGTCGGGTCGGCTTTCTGGGGTTTGACGGCCAGAATAATGACGTCTGGCTGAAAGTCGGCCGGAACATCGTCCAGCGTAGCGGCCAGATGATGAGGAGCGGGCAGGGTGCGGTCATGCCGGTCCAGCACGACGGAGGGTTTCAGGCCGTGCGCCATCCAGCCTTCCAGCATGGCGCCTCCCATCTGGCCGCAGCCAACCAGCAGAACAGACGGCAGGGGAGACGTGTTGGCCGTCATTACGCTTCTCCCTGACAATCCAGCATGGCAACGGCCAGCGCATCCGCCGGGCTCTGCCCACCCCACAGGAAAAACTGAAAGGCGGGGTAAAAGCGCTCACACTCCGTCAGAGCGATGTCGATCATATCTTCAAACACTTCGATGGAGAGACTGGTGCCACGTAGAAGCAGCGCGTGGCGGAACAGCAGAACGCCATCGTCCTGATCGAGACTGAAATGGCCGATCCACATGCGTTCATTGGCCATGCCGATCAGCTCATACAGCGGGCGCTGCTGCGCCTGCGGTGCTTTGAGGTCAAAGGCACAGGTAAAATGCATGGCCCCGAGTTCTGCTGACCATGAGAAAAACAACCCGTAATCACACCATTTGCCGGGTGCTTCCACGGCCATTTCGGTCGCGTTGCAGCGTTCAAAATTCCAGCCATGTCCACAAATGACCTGTTCCATCAGGTCCAGCGGATTAACGGGGGCGGAGGGGGTGTTTGTGCTTAACGCGGGCATGGCTCACTCTCGGCTGCAAGGTGAAGCGGGCAGAGTACAGTCTGACCGGAGGCGCAGGGCGCGCAGGCCCGGCCTGTTCCCGGAAAGACGATGCGCTCAGGACGTATGCGGGGCGTGGTGTGCGTGGGTGGTGTGGCTGGTCTGCTCCAGCGCTTCAACACGCGCTTCCAGCGCGGCCAGACGGCGTTCCGCTTCTTCCTGCCCGATACGGGCGCGGGCGGCGAGTTCACGCACGACTTCAAATTCTTCACGCCGCACAACCTGAAGGCTGGTCAGCACTTCATCCACGCGGCTGCGCACAATGGCGTTCAGCTCTTCCTTCGCACCCGTCAGGGCGGACAAAGCACCGCCGGCCACACCAGCAAGATCATCAAAAAAGCGCGGTTTATCAGACATTGCCGGTTCTCCGTTCAGAAAGTTCAGTCGTCTTCCTTAGGCTTATAGTCAGTCTGCGGGCAGGAGGCTATCGCTTCTTTGGAAATGTCTGGACAGCGTTTGTCTGACCGGTGTGCAGTTCACGCCTGCCTTTGTTGTCCATTGACCGCGCCACGGAGCGTTCCCATTATTTAAAGTAAGAATTTGAAACCATGACACGGGCCGCACGGACAAAGGATGCGGTCTGTGTACGAGACGCGGAGAAACAGACTTTATGGATAACATGACGGCGGAGGCATTTCTTAAACCCCGCCTTGAGGCCCTTGTGCGGGACGCTGACAAAGCCGGATACAGTCAGGACGTGACGGTCGCCCTGCTGATCAGCCTGCTGGACACACTGAATTTTGGGGCAGACCCCAATCCGCCGTCTGATCAGGGAGGTGCAGTATGAGTGTGCGTGATCCGTATGAGGTTCTTGGTGTTTCCAAAACGGCCAGTCAGGATGAAATCCGCAAGGCCTACCGTAACCTTGCCAAGAAATACCACCCGGACCTGAACCCCGGAGACAAGGTCGCGGAGGAACAGTTCAAGGCGATCGGGCAGGCGAATGATCTGCTGTCCGATACGGAAAAGCGCGGCCGGTTTGACCGGGGGGAAATTGATGCCTCCGGGCAGGAGCGCCATCCCGGTTTTGGGGGTGGTGCAGGCTACGGCAACTATGGGGGCGGGCCGGGTGGCTTCCGCTACAGCGGTGGTGCCGGGCAGGGCTTTTCCGAGGAAGACCTCGGGGATCTGTTCAGCGGCATGTTCACGGGCCGTGGGCGGCGTTCTGCCGGGCCGCGGAAAGGGGCTGACCGGTCTTATTCGCTCAAGGTCAGCTTTCTGGACTCCGTCACGGGCGGGAAATCCCGCATCACGCTGCCGGAAGGAGCGACGCTGGATGTCCGAATCCCGCCGGGGATTGAAGATGGGCAGACCCTGCGCCTGCGCGGCAAAGGTGGCCCCGGTGTGCAGGGCGGCCCGGATGGCGATGCCCTGATTACGGTGACAGTCCAGCCCGACCCGACGTACACGCGGGATGGGTTTGACCTGACGGAAGTGCTGCCGGTGGATCTGAAAACAGCCGTGCTTGGTGGGCCGATTACTGTCCCGACGCCGACCGGCCCGGTGAAAATGAACGTGCCCCCACAGTCCGATAGCGGCACCAAGCTGCGTTTACGCGGCAAGGGTGTGCAGGCGCATGGAGCGCGGGAGGCCGGTAATCTGTACGTGACGTTGCAGATCAAAATCGGCAAGCCGGACGCCGCGCTGGAAGAGTTCCTGAAAAACTGGACGCCTGAGAGCGCCGAGTAACGTCAGACCCTCCTGTGCCTGAACCATAGACGGGCAGGTACAGGGAGGTCGCTCGTTCGGGGCGAGAAGGGTGCGTCAGTTGTTCCGGTAGAGGGGGAGGTCCAGCTTATGGGTGCCTTCTCCCGTAATCTGGATCTGCGCACTGTTTTCTGAAACCAGTTTGAAGGTCACCGTCAGGTCGTCCTGCTTGCCGGACCATGCGGTGCCAGACGTGCGGGAGAGGCTAAAATGGTCCTGCCCGACAATTTTCTTCAGGGACTCAGGCAGTGTAACCAGCAGTCGTTCTGCCGGTCCGGACGCCTTGTTGGCAGCAACGGTGATCGGGTCCATCGCCATAATGGCCCACTGGCCTGCAAAGGCTGAGGTCTCATAATGCGTCTGAGCAGCCGGAGCCTGCACCGCAGTCTTCGCGGCCTGTGCGGGGAGCGGCAGAGCAAAGGCCAGACCAAGCGGAATAAGGGCAGAGGCAAAAAGCGGCTTCATGACAGGCTCTCCTGAAAACTGATCTTTTCATGTGCCTGTCTACAGGCTTTCCGTCCACCCCGGCGGCCGGAATGTGATCGGGTTTATTTAGGCACCGGACTTGACGGAGCGGTGTTTCAGACCCAGATAAGTAGGCGTTACAAATCTGCATTGCAAAAACGGAAGGGGTCTCGCCATGTCAGGAACAGATTCATCACATGATGCATCCGTGACCGCACAGGATCATTCCTCTGAATCCGCTGTTTATGCAGAGCATGAGGCAACAGTGCAGGAAGCTCACGCCGTGATGGCCGACCCGGTGGTGCCTGTGACGGCGGCCCCTGTCCCGTCCGCGCCTCAGCCGCATCCTGAACATGTGGCGGTTAAGGAAGTCTTCCAGATGGTCGGCGCCATGGTGTTTGTCTTCTGCTTTGCTGCCCTTGCTTTAACGCCATGTATCACGCGGGTTATTAAGGGCAGGGACTCCTCAGGATTTTTGCGGAGAAATGCGCAAAAAGCTCAGATTATGATCAGTCAGACACAGCCGACACAAAGAGCCTAGACGTCCAGAGCGTGCCGGACAGCTTCCCGCAAAGCGGGGATAACACTATTCTGAAATTCCGGCGTTTTTCGTTCCCACGCTCCTGTGCGCCAGGACGGATGCGGGAGGGGAAAATAGTCCGGCAGATAAGATCTGAAATCCAGAACCCGCTCAAACACCTTCCCTTTCCCCAAAACATAATTCTGCGCATAGGACCCGACAAGCAATGTCAGGCGCAGGTTGCAGGTAGGACAGGATGCGTTCCCGCCAGAAGGACGCACATTCTGGCGGCGGCGGCTTATCACCACCTTTTGGCAAAACACCCGGATAGCACAGAGCCATCGGCACAATGGCGATTTGTTCGGTATCGTAAAAGACGTCCGGGCGCATATCCAGCCAGGACCGCAGGCGCTCGCCTGAGGCATCGTTAAACGGGATGCCGGTGTTATGCACATGGGTTCCGGGCGCCTGCCCCGCAATCAGTAGCCGGGCGCGGGGGGAAATGCGGATCACGGGGCGTGGCCCAAGCGGCAGCTTGTGCGCACAGGCCTGACAGCTCCGGAGTTCCTTCAAAAACTGAGCGAGAATGTCGTCCTGCTGCTCAGCCGTGCTGTCTGCCGGAAAGCCGGATGTCTGTCTGGAAAAAAGCGATGCCATGTTCAGGGAGATGGGGTGACGTCCTCTGTTGCACAATACGCGGTGCAGCACGGAACAGGCCCATAAAAAACACCGCGCCGGAAAACCTGCGCGGTGTTTTTAAGGTCTGCCCCGGTTAAGGGGTAGAGTGGAGGAAGAAGCGGCTTACTGTGCTGCGTCTTCACCCGTGTGGGTCTGTGGAGAGAACGTCCAGCCAGCACCGTAAGGCTGCGGATGGAAGACACCCCATGTTGCCGTGTCATCCCCACCAAAGCCCCAGGAGGTGGTGGAAATCGGTGCATGGTCAACACGCAGCTTCTGGATATCAGAGGCCGTGACATTCGCCGGAGCCTTGTTACCCCAGGAGGTACGGATGAAGTTCACGACGTCAGCCATCTGCTGGTCAGACAGAACGTTCTTGTAACCCGGCATTGCCACAGCGGACGGAGCCCAGTTGGTCGGCGGAAGAACCGCACCCGCCACAATGATGTGGGCAACGGAGGTGGGGTTTTCAGACACAACAACCGGGTTTCCTGCCAGCGGCGGGAACATACGGGCGACACCACCCCCATCATTACGGTGACAGATAGCGCACTGTTCAACATACACGCTGGCGCCGGGGGTGCCGGACGTGTTGTTGGAGTCCAGAGCCTGTGCCGTAGAGGCATCATACTTGTAGTCACCCCGTGCCGGCGGAACCGGGGGCAGGGCCTTCAGGTATTTTGCCATGGCGTGCAGGTCGGCATCCGTGAAGTACTGGGTGCTCCAGCCCACCACGTCTGCCATGCCACCAAAGACGGCGGAGTGGTCAATACGGCCGGATTTCAGGAACTGGTAGACGTCTTCTTCAGACCAGCGACCAATCCCCAGAACCGGATCGTTCCGCAGGCTGGGGGCAATCCAGTTATCAATCGGAGCGCCACCGGCCAGGAAGTCAGCCCCACCTGTTGCATCCAGAGCCTTTTCCTGCATGCCAAAGCCGCGCGGCGTATGACATGCACCGCAATGGCCCGGACCCGTTACAAGATATTCACCGCGGGCAATATCGGCATCCGTGCCGGGAGCCGGGGTGAAGTCCTTGGGTGCCGGAGCAAACACGGAGCGCCAGATGGATAGCGGCCAGCGCATGGACATCGGCCAGGAAATGCCAACAGGCTTGTTCGGCTGGGCGACAGGCTTCACGCCGTGCATGAAGTAGGCATACAGCGCCTTCATGTCGTCCTGCGTCATCCGTGCAAAGGACGGATACGGCATGGCCGGGTAAAGCGTGCTGCCATCCTTACGGACGCCGTGACGCACGGCTTCATCAAATTCCTTGAACGTGTAGGTGCCGATCCCGTGCGTGGGATCAGGCGTGATGTTCGTGGAATAGATGGTGCCAATGGGGGTCTGGATGGACAGACCGCCCGCATACACCTGCCCATGCAGGGCAGTATGACAGGCTACGCAGTCACCCAGACGGGCAACATACGCACCTTTTTTCACCAGTTCATCATCGGTGCTCTGGGCATGGGCCAGAGAAGTTCCTGCCAGAAGCCCGACAGTGACCGCCCCCAGGGCGGCTTTTAGTCCTTTGATCATCGTTTTTACCACTGTATCGCTTGTGTGCCGAATGACGTCATGACTCTGCCGGACCATTACGGCGTGATGCCGAGGGTCGCGTTTTCAGGAATGCCCTTGTCATTCTTACGAGCATCCACTTCACGCTGGTACGTTTCGTTCGCACGCTTGATGATGAACTGGCGGATGGCCTCAATTTCATCAGGCTTCATGCTCGTGTCAAAACGATCCATGCCGTAGGCCGTCAGCGCACCGCGGCCGACAACATTGTAGAAGGCATCCTGATGGCGGATTGAGCCGGACCAGCGCAGATCAGGCAGAACGCCCGCACCTTCAGCGTTATCGCCATGGCAGGCGGCGCAATAGGTCTGGAACTGGAAGTACCCGTTATCCGTCACTTTGGTATCATACTGTGCCGGCGGCTTGACGGGCAGGAAGCCCTTGTCGTTCTGCGGGGGCAGAACAGCATTGCCGTCCAGAGAGAAAGCAACAACGCGGGAGTGGTTGACTGTCCAGCCGGATGTACGGGCCAGACCACCGAGGAAGAACGGATAGATCCCGCCCCAGCCCACTTCTACAGCAACATACTGCTTGCCCTGTGCCTTATAGGTGATGGGCGGAGCAATAATACCGCTCTGCGCATCAAAGTGGAACAGGTCAGCGCCGTTTGTGGCGTCGTAGGCGTGGAATTCACCGTTAGCCAGACCCTGGAACAGGAGGTCGCCACCGGTTGCCAGAATACCGCCGTTCCACGGACCTTTATGGTCAACAACCCATGCGGCTTTCTGCGTCTTGGGATCCCAGGCGATAATCCAGCCCTTCAGATCTTTCATGAACGCGGTGCGGGCTTCCGGGGTATCCGGCAGACCTGCTTTGTTCATGTCCAGACCAAGGTTCCAGGAGTCCGGGTGGCTTTAAAGCCACCAACCTGGTTTTTGTAGAGGAACGGCACCTGCTGGCCAGGAATATAGACCAGACCCGTTTTGGGGCTGTAGGCCATGGCAGCAAAGTTATGACCGCCCAGATCGCCCGGAATGCCATACCATTCCTTGCCGTTCAGGGTGTAGAGCGCATCCGGGTTGTAGATCGGACGGCCCGTCTTCGGGTCCAGACCCTGCGCCCAGTTCTGGTACACATAGTTGTTGCCGGACAGGAATTCACCCGTTTTGGCGTCCAGAATGTAGAAGAAGCCGTTCTTCGGTGCATGCACGATCACGTGGCGCTTTTCACCGTTGATCGGCATATCAAGCGTCATGATCTGCTGGACAGAGGTGTAATCCCACTGGTCCATCGGCGTTTCCTGGAAATGCCAGACATATTCGCCGGTTTCAGGCTTCACGGCGACGATGCTGCCCAGGAACAGGTTATCGCCAATCCCGTCGGAACGATATTTGTAGTTCCAGGGGGAGCCGTTACCGACAGCCAGATAAACTAGATCGGCTTCCGGGTCATAGACAATGGAGTCCCAGACCGTGCCGCCGCCGCCCTGCTTTGTCCAGGCGCCCGTGGGGCTCCAGGTCTTGTAGGCTTTCGTCATCAGTGCGGAGTCTGATGCTGCGTGGTCAGGCTGGTTCTTGTTGTTGGGAACCGTGTAGAAGCGCCAGTCCAGCTTGCCGGTTTCTGCATCATAAGCAGACACAAAACCACGGGCACCGAACTCGGAACCACCGTTACCAATCAGAACGCGACCTTTTGCAACACGGACAGCGCCGTCAACCGTATAGGAGCGCTGCTGACCCAGAGAGGCATCTTTGGGGATGGTGTTCACGCTCCACACCAGTTTGCCGGTCTTGGCATCCAGTGCGATCAGGCGGCCATCAAACGTCCCGAAATAGACCTTGCCGTTCCAGTAGGCAGCACCGCGGTTGACCGTATCGCAGCAGCCTTTGTCCGCAATGTTGCCGGGCGTGCGCGGGTCATAGGCCCACAGCAGCTTGCCGGTGGCGGCATCCAGCGCTTTCATCTTGGACCAGTTGGTGGTGGCGTACATCACGCCGTCCACAACCAGCGGCGTACCTTCCTGCCCGCGGTTTGTGTCCAGATCATAGAACCAGGCGAGCTTCAGGTTACCAACATTGGACCGGTTAATGTCCTCCAGAGGGCTGAAGCGCTGTTCCGTGTATGTCCGGCCATAAGACAGCCAGTTTTCCGGGTGATCATCCGCGTGGATAATCGCTTCCCCGGTGTCGGTTTGGGCGTCGGCGTAAGCAGGAACTGCCGCATACGGCAGCGATGCGGCGCAGATCGTTCCAGCCGCGAGAATTCCTAGCAGCGAACGTCTCTTGGCGGAGGCGGGGCGGGTCATGCGTTAGCGTCCTCGACTGATATTAAGGTGAGGAAAGAAGAAAAAAGCCGGCAGGCCGGTTTCCCACACTCAGCCAAGAGGCCCTGTTTCTGTCAATCACGCCAGATGAATAGCTGCCTCCATGTTCATGGATATTATCTAGCCGTTACAGCAGCGTAGAGCCGGTGTACCCGCTTCTAGCTGCGTGATCACGAACTGTAATGGTTTATGTTATAACGCGTGAGGGAATGACCTAAATACTTCCGTTAAAATGATATTCCTCCTCCGGAATAATGAAGGGGATTTCCTCGTTTTTCCAAGAGCTGAAAAGGGTAATTTCGGAAATGCTTCCTGTGGAAAACGTCTGCGGATGATGCATCTGAATCCACTGACTAACAGTGGGGGGAGGCACGTCCGTAATCCGCGCCAGAGGAATGGTGAGAGGGCTGTGCGCCCTTGGGTTTTGCACCCCGGCACGCTGCATGGCCGCACGGATTTTCACGGAAAGGTGATCAAGCTGTGAGGGCTGTATCTTTATTCCAAGCGAGATTCGGTCCTTGCGCAGAGAGACTTCAAATCCATCTGTTGTGAAAGAAAGCGGCGCACGCGGGCAAATGTTCCGCAGGGCATGATCAATTTCTTCCAGAAGCCCGGGGTGGGTAATGGTCCGAGTGTGCAGAACGGCAGGAAGAGATAGGACTCCGGCACCCAGCTCTTGTCCGGAAAGTGGGCCTGAAGGCCGAGCAGGGTTGTCCGCAGTTCCGCGGGGAGAGCCGCGCCAATTATAAGGTACATGGTCAGACCTTCATCAACTCTCATGCTGGTCACGAAAGGGATTGCTAACCCTTGACGCAGAGGCAGGGCAGCCACAAGTATAAAGCAACGCCGGCTTGTCCGGACAAGGAGAGGAAAAGATGTCGTTCAGTCACGACTACCGTTCACCGACAGCATCTTCAGGCTGGAACGCCCAGGCCGGCGCGCTGGATGCAGGGCTTCGGGCCTACATGCTGCGCGTTTATAACTGGATGGCGTCTGGCCTGCTGCTGACAGGCATCGTGGCCTACGCCGTAGCCTTTACCGGCCTGCGGAATCTGTTTTTTCATCTGGCCCCCACAGCGGGTGGTCTGGCCCTGCGCCCCACACTGCTTGGGGATCTGGCCATGATCGCGCCTCTGGGCTTTGTGCTGGTGATGTCCTTTGGCGTGAACCGTCTGTCCCGGCAGGGAGCACAGGGGCTGTTCTGGGCCTTCTGCGCCACCATGGGTGCCAGCATGGCCAGCATTTTTCTGGTCTATACCGGCGTTTCTGTGGTGCGTGTGTTTCTGGTAACGGCCTGCACCTTCGCAGCAACATCTCTGTGGGGGTACACGACCAAGGCAAACCTGCTGCGCTTCAGCTCCTTCCTGATGATGGGGCTGTTCGGGATGGTTATCGCCGGTCTGGTCAACATCTTCCTGAAAAGTTCGGCGGTGTATTTCGTCTACAGCATCATCGGGGTGTTTATCTTCACGGCGTTCAGCGCGTTTGACGCCCAGCGCATCCGCGTGACCTACCCGCAATACGCGGCGTATGAAGGCCCGGATGAAGCCGTCAAACGCAGCGTTTATGATGCGCTGAGCCTGTATCTCAACTTCATCAACCTCTTCCAGTTCCTGCTTCAGTTCATGGGTGTTCGGAACTCTAATGACTAATCCCTGAGTGGAAACAGAAGCAGCGGACTCCCCGGATTGAGGAGTCTGACCAAATCAGGAAAGCCCGGTCTGCAAAGGCCGGGCTTTTTTGTGTGACCAGCTATGCAGTGACGGAAAGGGCTTCTGCCCATTCGGAATACGTTCAAAATAAGACTTATGTTGTGCACGATGAAGTGGGTCACGACTCTGTGATTTGGGGTGTGTTGCTATAAGTGTCTGATTTAAAAAAGAAAAAAAATCAGGACATTTTTGGTATGAAATATTTGGTAACAAATAGTGAAGTCTTGCCACCCTCGAAATTCAGCGAAATAACACAGGGACGGAATGTTCTTTCGGGAATAGATCGACTGTGACGAAAGGCTGATGGAACTTTTCGGACATTGAGAATCTGCGCTTTAGGAATAAAGTAGGGCGCAAGGCGTTTTCGCTGCCCGAGGAGCCTGTTGAACTGTCGTTCCGACGCGGACTTCACCCCTCTCTTTTCCGGAGGAGAGGGAAGGTCCGGGCGGGGTTGCCGGCATTTTGGCACCCAGGGGCGCCGGAGCGCGGTTTCTTGCTGTTGTCGGGCTTCTATGGCAGCAGGAGCGAAGAGTCTTTGTGAGGCTAAGTAGATGTCAGAACCAAGAGGCGTGCGATGAAAAACAAGTTACTGGCGAGAATGGCGCGATTGGGCGGCCTATCGTCAGCGTTGCTGCTTGCCGGGTGTGAGATGGATGTCTTGGATCCGAAGGGCCCGGTTGGCGATGGGGTGAAATCACTGATCGCCACCTCTACAATCGCAATGCTGATTGTGGTCGTTCCGACCATTATTCTGTCTGTGTATTTTGCCTGGCATTACCGCCAGTCAAACACCAGCGCAGAATATCTTCCGAAATGGTGTCACTCCAACAAGATCGAGCTGATCATCTGGGGCGTGCCCTCCCTGATCATTCTCTTCCTTGCCGTGATCACCTACCAGACGTGTCATTCTCTTGACCCGTACAAACCGCTGGAAGCCGAAGCAACCACCAAGCCGCTTCATGTTGAAGTTGTGGCTCTGGACTGGAAGTGGCTGTTTATCTACCCGGAACAGGGTATTGCGACTGTCAACCAGCTGGCTATTCCGGTTAACACCCCCGTCGATTTCGTAATCACCTCTGATTCCGTGATGAACTCTTTCTTCATCCCGCGTCTTGGTTCCATGATTTACGCAATGGCCGGTATGCAGACTCAGCTTCATCTTCTGGCTAACGAGCCGGGCGACTATCTGGGTGAATCCGCCAACTACAGTGGCCGTGGCTTTTCTGACATGAAATTCCGCACGCTGGCTGTAAGCGGTGATGAATTCAATGCATGGGTTGATAAAGTAAAGTCTTCCTCCGAGCAGCTGGATGGTCAGACCTATCCGAAGCTTGCTGCGCCGAGCGAAGCAAATCCTGTCGAATATTTCGCGCATGTTGAACCCGGATTGTTCAACACGATCGTGGCCAAATACAACAACGGCATGGTCATGGACAAAAGCACTGGCAAGATGATTCAGGTGCAGTCCGCGATGTCCGACATGAATATGAAGGAATAGGATCTATGCTAGGGAGACTATCGTTCTCGGCCATTCCGCTGGATGTGCCGATTCTGGTTGGGACGTTCCTGGCCGTGGCCATTATTGGCGTCGCGGTACTGGGACTGATCACCTATTACGGCAAGTGGGGCTATCTCTGGAAAGAGTGGCTGACGTCTGTTGACCATAAGCGTCTGGCTGTCATGTACATTGTACTGGCGCTGGTTGCTCTGTTCCGCGGTTTTGCGGACGCTATCATGATGCGTACCCAGCTTGCGCTGGCCTACGCGGGTAACCCCGGCTACCTGCCCCCGCATCACTACGATCAGATCTTCTCCGCTCACGGAACGATCATGATCTTCTTCCTGGCCATGGCTTTCATGACCGGTCTGTTCAACTTCGTTGTGCCGCTTCAGATCGCGCCCGCGACGTTGCCTTTCCGTTCCTGAACAACCTCAGCTTCTGGATGACCGCCATTGCATTCATTCTGGTGAACGTCTCCCTGTTCATCGGTGAATTCTCACAGTGTGGCTGGCTGGCTTATCCTCCGCTGTCTGAGACTCAGTTCAGCCCTGGCGTTGGTGTGGATTACTATATCTGGGCCATTCAGCTTTCCGGTGTCGGCACGCTGCTGACCGGCGTGAACTTCTTCGTGACGATCGTGAAGATGCGCGCTCCGGGCATGACCTGGATGAAGATGCCTGTCTTCACCTGGACGGCTTTCTGCGCTTCCATCCTGATCATGGTCTCCTTCCCCGTGCTGACGGTTGCCGTCGCTCTGCTGGGTCTGGACCGTTACTTCGGTATGCACTTCTTCACCAATGATGGTGGCGGCAACCAGATGCTGTATCTCAGCCTGATCTGGGCCTGGGGTCATCCTGAAGTTTACATTCTTGTTATCCCCGCCTTCGGCGTGTTCTCTGAAGTTGTTCCAGCCTTCTCCGGCAAGCCGCTGTTCGGCTACGGCACCATGGTTTACGCAACCTGCTCCATCATGGTTCTGTCCTTCATCGTGTGGGTTCACCACTTCTTCACCATGGGTGCTGGTCCGGACGTGAATGCGTTCTTCGGCATTGCAACCATGATCATCTCGATCCCTACAGGCGTGAAACTCTTTAACTGGATGTTCACGATGTATAAGGGTCGCGTCCAGTTCCATGCCTGCATGTACTGGGCCGTTGGCTTCATGGTGACCTTCACCATCGGTGGTATGACCGGTGTGATGATGGCCATTCCGGGCGCTGACTTCGTTCTGCATAACTCCCTGTTCCTGATTGCTCACTTCCATAACGTGATTATCGGTGGTGTGTATTTCGGTTACATCTGTGGCATGAACTTCTGGTTCCCGAAGGTCATGGGTTTCAAGATGAACGAGTCCTGGGGCATCCGTGCCTTCTGGTTCTGGTTCGTTGGCTTCTACTTTGCGTTCGTTCCGCTGTATATCCTGGGCTTCGACGGCATGACCCGTCGTATGAACCACTATGACAACCCGCAGTGGCATGTTCTGATGCTGATTGCTGAAGTTGGCGCTGTGCTGATCCTTCTGGGGATCGTCTGTCAGCTGACCCAGCTTTACGTGACAATTCGTGACCGTAACCTGCCCGCAAACCGTGATCTCACGGGTGATCCGTGGAATGGTCGCGCTCTGGAATGGTCCACGTCTTCACCGCCGCCGCCGTACAACTTTGCTATCGTTCCCCATGTTCATGAACTTGATGCGTTCATGCACGACAAGGAAAACGGCATTGATACGCGTTGCGCTGGTGGGCCGTATGCTCCGATCCATATGCCGAAAAACACGGCTGCCGGGTTCCTTGTCGGTGCGTTCAGCCTCGTCTTCGGCTTTGCTGCAGTATGGTATATCTGGTGGCTGGCAGCCATCGGCCTGATCGGTGTGATCGGGACGGTTATTGCCCGTAGCGCCAACAAGGATATCGATTACTACATCCCTGCTGAAGAAGTTGCCCGGATCGAGAACGAGCATTCCCGTAAACTCATGGCACAGGCAGCTGAGTAATGGCGCACGACACAACTGTTCAGACCGCAGGCCACGACGAACACCATCACGAGTCCCCGGTGGTGTTCGGGTTCTGGGTCTATCTGATGACCGACTGCATTATCTTCGGCTCACTTTTTGCCGTGTTTGCAGTTCTCCATAACCAGGTTAACGGCGGCCCGAGCGGTCGTGACCTGTTTGAATACAAAGGACTGGCAGAGGAAACCGCTCTGCTGCTGATCTCTTCCATCACTTATGGGTTTGGCATGATTGCCGCCCATAAGAATGAAGTCAGCAAAGTCATCATGTGGCTGGGTGTAACCTTCCTTCTGGGTCTGGGCTTTGTTGGCCTGGAACTGAATGAATTTGCGCACATGATCCATGAAGGAAATGGCCCGGACCGCAGCGCGTTCCTGTCCTCCTTCTTCACACTGGTGTCCACGCACGGTCTGCACGTAACGTGTGGTCTGATCTGGATCGTGACCCTCATCGTTCAGTTGATGGGCACGACCGAGATCCCGGAACGTATGATGAGCAAGCTCACCTGCCTGAGCCTGTTCTGGCACTTCCTGGATATCGTCTGGATCTGCGTCTTCACCTATGTCTATCTGGCGAGCATGATCTGATGAGCGATCTTCACACATCCCCCTCGGGTGAGAGCCACGGTAGTGTATCGTCTTACATTATCGGGTTTGTTCTTGCTGTTATCCTGACGGCGGCGGCTTTTGGTGTTGTTGTAAGCCATAGCCTCTCTCCTTCAGGCACGCTGACGGCACTTGCGGTTCTTGCCTTCGTTCAGGTGCTGGTGCACCTGCACTACTTCCTTCATATGGGTAACGGATCCGAACAGCGCTGGAACAACATGTGTTTCTTCTTCACTGTTGGTTTCGTCGTGATTCTGATCATCGGCACCATGTTCATTATGAACAACACCGCCCTGCACATGATGTCCCGCTAATAAGGGACAGCTTTGCCGGTTTCATACCGGCAAGGTCTTGTGTCAGGTTAAGAAAAAGCCCCGGAAGACATTCCGGGGCTTTTTTTGTGCTTTGGTTTTATCCGCTGTTAGCGGGTCATAAAAAACGGCGCGGACCGCCCAGTTGGGGGTCAACGCGCCGTTTCTAAAATCTCCTGAACAGGAGGAGATCAGCCTTTGTGCGGCTCCGGAGAGAGCAGACCAGCTTTATCGGGCTTGTCTTTCCATTCTTCCGCATCAGCCGGGGGTGTGCCCTTGCGGGTGATGTTCGGCCATTTGGTGGAATAGGATGCGTTGAGTTCCGCCCATGCTGTCGCGCGATCATCGCTATCCGGGAAAATCGCTTCTGCGGGGCATTCAGGTTCACACACGCCGCAGTCAATACATTCGTCCGGGTTGATCACCAGGAAGTTTTCGCCGGCGTAGAAGCAGTCAACAGGGCAGACTTCCACACAGTCCATGAATTTGCAGCGGATGCAGTTTTCAGTGACCACGTAGGTCATTGCCATCTCCGAAGATTTTGAGGGATCGGAGTGCGTCCGGTCCCGGGGTAAATGGCATGGTCATTCCGGGCCATGCCACCAAGGATGGCGAAGATATGAGGGGCTTTTTGTTCCGTGGCAACCCGCTTCTCTTAGGTATTACTGTTTCTTGCTGAGCAGAGCTTGCGTTAACGACGTTTTTGCAACACTGCGAGGGCCGCAAACGGACCTGTTACAGGGGGCATTGTACGCCTGCGTTCTGTTCGGGCGCTCTGTTGCCGCCTTTTGCCATCCGGGGCTGGTGTCCGGGGTGGCAGAAGCAGGGTTGGGGTGGCGGGGCCAAAATGCTTTTTGCCCAGAATGGACGCTTTCTGCACTCTTAGTCCAAGGCTGGTCAGCACCTCAGGCAGATCTGCCGCGGGCACCCCCAGACGGGAGGCCATCCCCGGCTGAAGCGGGTAGCCACCCGAGCGGACGGCAAGTTCCGATAATGTTTTGTAAGTCTCCTGTGCAATATCCAGCCGGATCAGGAAGTCCTCCGTACAGTGCCAGCCTGTTTGCAGCAGTAAGGCTCGATCCTGCGCGGAAAATCTGGTGTCCGGGGGCAGGCGGCGTGAGACAGCCCCCGGTTTGGGGAGCGGCGGGACAGCGTGACCCGTGTAAAGCTGTATGAGCAACGCCCGCAGCGTCATGGGCTGTGGGCGCAAAAGCTGCGGGCAGAACAGAATATCCTTCCCCAGCCGCAGTCCCAGCTTATGCAGCGCATAAGTGTCCTTTTTAGGGAGGACGCTGTTGCCGGGCAGCGTCATGACCCCGCCCTGTTCCATCAGGCCATGAATCAGGCCGCGCAGGGCGGGTTTATCCGCAACGGCCTGCGCTGCTCTGTAAAGCGGGGCAAGTGTGCTGTGCAGAGTTGCCGCCACAAAAGCGGTCAGCCGCATCCGGATGCGTTCGCGGTGGGAAGGCTCCAGAAACTCCGCAGTGGTAACATGCACGGCGGGCCGCAAGAGCTCTTCGCCTTTTTGCAGATGCCCGATGGCATCGCCCTCCCACAGCAGGATGCCGGTGGCCGGGTCCAGCGTCAGGCTTTCATCCGGCGTTTGTAGAAAGTGGGTGACACGGCGCGGGATTTCACTCCGGGCCGCCCGGCGGGCCGCCCGCATGAGCAAAGGCTGGTCTGACCGGGCGGCATCCTGATCCGGAATAAACGCAAAGCCCTGCATGTGGCCTACGGCATGGCCTTCCACGCTCACTTCCCCCGTGCGGGTAATGGCGGACAGAAGCGGTTTGCTGTCTGCTTCTTCCAGCCTGCGGGCCAGACTGGTCGCGCGCTTGTCCACAAAACGCGCGGCCAGACGCTCATGCAGCAGGTCGGAGAGTGTATCTTCAATGGTCCGCGTGCGGGTGCGCCAGAGTTGCGGGTTTTCCACCCAGTCGGACCGGGTCGCGACATAGGCCCAGATACGGATGCCCATCAGGCGCTGCATCAGGGCGTCAATATCGCCCTCGGTACGTTCCAGATTGGCCAGCCGGGGTTCCAGCCAGCTTGAGGGCAGGTGGCCTTCCTTTACCAGTACCGTAAAAATCTGGGCACACTGGCGGATATGGCTGTCTTCTCCCAGTTTGCGGAAATCCGGAATCTGGCAGACTTCCCAGAGCAGGCGGGTGCGGCCCGGCTCTCTGGTCAGGCTCTGGATGGCTGTGTCCTGCATCAGGGCGCTGAGCACAATGATATCCGATGCAGGCTCGGCGGCCCGCAGGCCGGGATAAGGTGGCTTCTGGCATAAGCTGGCATACAGCGCGCGGGGGGATGTGTAATCCAGCGCGCTGTTCCGCCAGTAGAGATGGTGCAGAGCTTCAAACTGATGGTTTTCTACGGCTTCCACACTGCTTTCTGGCAGCGGCGGGCAGTCCCCTGTGGTGCCAAAGGTGCCATCCTGCGTGCCGCGTCCGGCACGGCCTGCAATCTGGGCAATTTCCGCCGGGGCCAGCAACCGGCGCTGTGACCCGTCAAACTTGGAGAGGCCAGCAAAGGCAACATGGTGGATATCCATGTTCAGCCCCATGCCAATGGCATCTGTGGCGACCAGATAGTCCACCTCCCTCTTCTGGTAGAGGTCCACCTGTGCATTGCGGGTGCGGGGGGAAAGCTGCCCCATGACAACAGCGCAGCCGCCGCGCCTGCGGCGGATAGCCTCGGCAATGGCGTAGACCTCGCCGGCAGAAAACGCGACAATGGCGGAGCGGGGCGGCAGGCGGGAAAGGCGCGTAAAACCGGTATAGGTCAGCTCTGACAGGCGGGGCCGGGACTCGATTTCAATCCCCCGGATCAGGCTGCGCAGCAGCGGCGCGATGGTTTCCGCGCCCAGAAACAGGGTTTCCGACTGCCCGCGTGCATTCAAAAGCCGGTCTGTAAACACATGGCCGCGCTCAGGGTCTGCACAGAGCTGGATTTCATCAACAGCGATAAAATCGACCGGCCGGTCCATCGGCATGGCTTCCACCGTGCAGGAAAACCAGCGGGCCCCTGAGGGGATGATTTTTTCTTCCCCCGTAATCAGCCCCACCGCGCGCACGCCTTTGAGCCGCACCATGCGTTCATAATTTTCCCGCGCCAGCAGGCGGAGTGGGAACCCCATGATCCCGGAGGTGTGGGCCAGCATGCGTTCAAGCGCCAGATGGGTCTTGCCGGTGTTGGTCGGCCCCAGTACAGCGCGCACGGGCGCATCTTCCGGGCTGGCGGGGGGCCGCAGGCGCGTGGCCTGCCGGCTTGGGGTATCCATCATCCTGCCATGGTCCGCTGGTATGCGTTCAAAAGCAACCCGTTCCCTTCTGCGGGGGCATTGTGCCGGAGGCGCTCCCGGCGCAGGTTTGAAGAAGGAGGAACTGTCCATGTCCGTGAGTGAACCTGACTGTCTCATCGTCTCCCGTAGCCGCCGCAAGGCCGGAACGGGTGCCTCGCGCATCGTGCATGGGGTTAGGGGGGCTGACCAGAAGGCTCTTGTGCCGCTGCTGGGGGCGGAAGGGGCTGCCTTTGCACTGGCCTGTGGTTTTACCGGCAGGCCGGGCCAACTGGTACTGGTGCCCGATGTGCGCGGCGTGCCGGTAGGGCTGTTTGGCGTGCCGGAAAAAGGCCAGCGTGACCCGTACCTGTTCGGCGCTCTGGCGCAGGATCTGCCCGCCGGAGACTGGCAGGTGAGCGTGCCTGCCGATATTGCGCGGGATGATGTGATTCTGGGCTTCTGCCTTGGAGCCTATCAGTTTTCTCTGAAATCCGTCGCGAAACCGGCAAAGCAGGCGCGACCGCGTCTGGTCGTGACCGCGGCTGAGGAAACCGGTGTGGCGGTTGAGACCGCTCTTTCCATCTGGCTGGCGCGGGATCTGATCAATACGCCTGCGAACCTGCTCGGTCCTTCCGAGCTTGCGCGTGCGGCCCGCGCGGCGCTGACGCCATTTGGCGCGGATGTTGAGATTATCAAAGGTGCTGCCCTTGATAAGGCTTATCCGTTGCTGGCGCACGTTGGGAACGGGTCTGACCGTGGGCCGCGTGTGGTGCTAGCCCGCTGGAAAGGCAGTAATGCCGGGAAAACCGCCCCCCTGCTGTCACTGGTCGGGAAGGGCGTGTGCTTTGATTCCGGCGGTTATGACATCAAACCCTCCTCCGGCATGCTGCGCATGAAAAAGGATATGGGTGGGGCCGCGAGCGTTCTGGCGCTGGCACGGCTGATCATGACGCAGGATCTGCCGGTGCGGCTGGAAGTGCGGCTGGGCTGCGTGGAAAACAGTGTGTCTGGACACGCCATGCGGCCACTGGATGTGGTGACAAGCCGGGCGGGCCTCACGGTGGAAATTGGCAACACGGATGCGGAAGGCCGGCTGGTGCTGTGTGACCTGCTGAGTGAAGCCGGTGAGCAGACACCGGACCTGCTGCTGGATATTGCCACACTGACCGGCGCTGCGCGCGTGGCTCTGGGGCCGGATCTGCCCGCTTTGTTCTGTAATGATCAGGGCATTGCACAGTCCATTCTGGCTGCCGGGCAGCAGCAGGCAGACCCGTTATGGCAGTTGCCTTTATGGCAGGGTTACGCCGGATGGCTGAAAAGCCCGGTGGCGGACCTGAACAATATTTCCTCCAGACCTATGGCCGGGGCAGTAACAGCGGGACTGTTTCTTGAGCGTTTTGTAAATGCAGGCCAGCGATGGGCGCATATCGACAGCTATGCCTGGAACGATAACAGCAGGCCCGGACGCCCTGAAGGCGGCGATTCTCCTGGGATTCGCGCACTTTTCGATGCGGTGCGTCAAATTTTTGAGACGCACTCTGACGCGATATCGTAAAGAAATGTCACATTTCTGGAACTATTTTTAGAGTACAGGTTTTAAACACGTGAACCGGCTCCTATATAAGCGTCACCAAGTATGCCGGAAGTAAAAATGCAAAAGCCGGAAATTGCCCGTTCCGGGTGGTGGCCGGAGTTTTTGAAAGGATAAAATCTGATGGCACAGACTGCGCCCAGGCTGAAGAGCTGGTTAAAACTCTTCGCGATACCGTCGTCTCTCTGGTGCGTGGCGAAGGCCCTGACCTCTCTGCACGCCAGCTTGCGGTTTTCCTGACCTGCTATCTGGACGAATCCGGCCATACGGTGCGTGGTCTGGCCTCCAGTCTGAACGTCTCCAAGCCCGCCATTACCCGCGCGCTGGACCGTCTGGGTGAACTGGATCTGGCCCGCCGTAAGGTTGACCCGCTTGATCGTCGTTCCGTTCTGGTGCAGCGCACGCCCAAAGGGGCTGCCTACCTGAAAGAAATCCGCTCCATCATGGGTGAAGCGGCTGATGATGAAGCCAAAAAGGCACGTCAGGACGACAAACCCGCACGCCGTGGCGCCACGCTGCGCCGTGTGGCTGCTGCCTGAGAACACCGTATTATACAGGCCTGTCCGTTTGTTTCTTTTTTCAGGGAAACAACAGACAGGCCGGTTCTGAGAAACTTTTTTTTCGTATCGGGCGTTTTTTTTCTCAACACTTCCCACAAGCCTCTGGCCTACCGCCGCAGGAAAACGGGGAAGGGATAAAAAGAGAATAAGGAACGTTCCAATGCGTTTTTCTTCTGTTGCTTCCGTGGCCGCTGTGGCGGCACTGGCATTCTCTTCAGCCAGCATGATGCCCGCCGCATATGCGGCTGACGCGATGGGCACACCCACCGGCAAAATTACCCTCAGTGCAAAATCAGCCGATGTCGGGGTGGGGTATACGTGGGGGGATGGTAAGCTGACCTATGGGGGTCACACCTACAAATTCTCTGTTACGGGTGGCACGATTGCCGCCGTCGGTTTCTCCAAAATTGAAGGGGTTGGCACCGTTTACAACCTGCACCGCGTGCAGGATTTTGACGGCACCTACGGCGCTGCCCACGGGGAAGCGACGCTTGGAAACGGTCTGGGCGGGGCTGTTCTTGAAAACAAGAACGGGGTCCGTATCAAGATCGAAACCGCTACCAAAGGTGCGCGCCTTGCAAGCTCTGCTGAAGGCCTGACCCTGAAGATTGAAAAATAAGAGTCTGACGCCTTAAAAATACGCCGCCTACCACGGGCCAACCGGGTGGCGGCGTGTTTGCAGGACGGCAAACCCTGTCCAGAGAAGCTGGGGGACAAGCAGTAACCCCAGCCCGCAGGCCAGACCGGGGAGGACGGGCAGGGGGGCGATAAAATGCGCCACCACCGCTCCCCACACAACAAAACCCCATTCAGCCAGCGTAATCCGGGCCGGGTTTACACCGCTGCGGTGCAGAACCTGATATAAATGCCCACGGTGCGCCTGTATCAGAGACTGTCCGGCCAGCTTGCGGCGGACCAGCGTAAACAGCACATCATAAATCAGCGGGAAGAGCAGGCACGGGCCGAGAAGCCAGCCGGACGGCAGAGGCGTGACATGGGCCACATGGAGCGCCGCAGCGCCCGCCAGCAGCCCGCAACCCTGACTGCCGACATCGCCCAGAAAAATTCGCGCCTTTGGGTAATTAAAAGGCAGAAAGCCACACAGACAGGCGCAGAGCAGCAGCGCAGGCCAGAAGAGGTCCGGCACACCAAACGCGGGGCCAGTCAGCGCAATGAGGAGGCAGCCTACAGCCAGAGAGCCGGAAATCAGCCCGTTCAGCCCGTCCATAAAATTGATCGCGTTGGTGATGAACACCAGCCAGAGGGCGGAAATGAGCACTCCGGCTATCGGGCCGCCCCATGTCATGGGCAGCGGCAGGGACGTGCCTCCGGCCATCACCAGCGCGGCAGCCAGACACTGCGCCGCAAATTTGATGGAAGGCGGCCACTGATACAGGTCATCCAGCCAGGACACACCGGCCAGTAATGCCGTCGCCAGAGCAGTCAGCAGCACCGGCGCGCTCAGCACGGGCTGGCCTGTTTCAGCAAGCAGAATGGGGCACAGCACAAAAAATGTGGCCATGACTCCCACGCCGCCGCCTTTGGGGGTTGGGCGTTCATGCGCGCTTCTGTGCCCCGGATGGTCCAGAACAGCCACGCGGATCATCATTTTCACCAGAAAGCCAGTGAAAAAAACGGCGCTGATCAGGCAGAAAACCGCCAGAAAAGAAGAAGAGGGGGCGATGGACATGGTCTCGGCTGGTTGTGCTGCTTCTAGGATGGCAGGTGCTAGGCTATAGGTGCAAGGTAATGGCACTGCAACGCTCTGAGTCTCTGCACCGCAGCCCCCGCTGCGCCCGCTCAATAGAATCATGGTCAACATCCTGCTGGACGGGATGCTGGCGGCTCTGGCTGCGCCATTCGCACGGTGGCTGGCTGCCCCGCAGGATGGACTTCTGCACCCGCTGTGGTTTCTGGCCGGGGGAGCGATCACGCTGCTGGTCAGCGGTCTGCCGTTCAGAATGCCACAGCAATACTGGCGGTTTTCAGGGGTGTCGGATCTTCTGGCATTGCCGGGGCCTCGGTGGCCAGTGCGGTGCTGTTTTCTGTCGGGCTTGTCTATGCCGGGTTCCGGCTCCCCAGCCCGACCTTCCCCATTATTTATGCGCTTGTATTGCTGATCATGCTGGGTGGGCTGCGGATTGGTTACCGTCTGGCGCATCGTCTTGCGGCCCGGAAGGCTGACCAGCGGCGTGTGGTGCTGGTGGGGGTGGATACGGAGGCAGACCTGTATCTGCGGGCTCTGGAGCGCAATCCGGCGGCAGGGATCCGCGTTGTGGGGATGGTTGCACTGGGCACCCATCAGGCTGGGCGCAGGCTGCATAATGTGCCGATCCTCGGGCATGTGAATGAAATTGATGTGGTGCTGGACCGGCTGGACAAAGCCGGGACTCTCCCCGAGTCGCTGGTGGTGACAGATCCGTCTTTTAGGGGGGCTGCGCTGACAAAAGTGCTGGATGCCGGGGCCGCGCATGGCATTTCCGTGCTGCGCACACCCGCCCTGACGGACCTGACACCCGCCGAGCGGGTGGAACTGCGTCCCGTGCCGATTGAGGATCTGCTGAACCGCCCTCAGGTGCCGCTGGACCGGGCGGGCATGGAGCGGCTGGTCGGCCATAAAACCGTGCTGGTGACGGGGGCTGGCGGCAGCATCGGCTCGGAACTGGTGCGGCAGATTGCCATGCTGGGGCCGGACCGGCTGATCCTGCTGGACCACGGTGAGTTTGAACTCTGGCAGATTGACACAGAACTGGCCGAATGGGCGTCCCACGTGCCGCGTGAGGTTGTGGTCGCGGATGTGCGGGATGAACCGCGCATTGAAGACGTGATGGCCAGATTCCGGCCCGAACTGGTGTTCCATGCGGCGGCGCTCAAACATGTGCCGATTGTGGAAGCCAACCCGGCGGAAGGTCTGCTGACCAACGTGCATGGCACCCGCGTGGTGGCGGATGCCGCAGCCCGTAACGGCGCACGGGCGATGGTCGTGATTTCAACCGACAAGGCGGTGAATCCCTCCAGCCTGATGGGGGCCGCCAAACGCGCTGCGGAAATGTATTGTCAGGCGCTGGATATCAAAGCCCGGACCTCCGGCAATCCGGAGGCCATGCGCTGCATTACCGTGCGGTTTGGCAATGTGCTGGGGTCTACCGGCTCCGTCGTGCCGCTCTTCCGGCGGCAGCTTGAACGGGGCGGCCCGCTGACCGTGACGCACCCGGACATGCGCCGGTACTTCATGACCGTGCCGGAGGCTGTGGGGCTGGTGCTTCAGGCCAGTGTGCGCGGGACATGCGGTGTGGATGGGTCCGGCACGGATGCCCTGCTGCGGGATGGCGGGATTTTTGTGCTGGATATGGGTGAGCCGGTAAAGATTGTGGATCTGGCCCGGCAGATGATCCGTCTGGCAGGCCTCCGCCCGGAAGAAGACGTTGCTATTCGCTTTACCGGCCTGCGTCCGGGTGAAAAACTATACGAAGAACTGTTTCACGGGCGGGAGGCCCCGGTGCCCACGGACGCGCCGGGACTGCTGATGGCAACCCCCCGCGTGGTGGACCTAACGGATGTGACGCAGGCAGTGGACCAGATTGCAGCCTGTGCACGCAAAGGGGATGTGAAGGCAGCCCTGCACATTCTGTCATTGCTGGTCCCGGAATTCGATCATAACCCCACAGGAGAAGTGCGCTCTGTTGCCCCGTCGGGAGCCGCAGAGGACGCTGGAACGGCCGCAGGACACTCCGGGGCGTACAGACCAGAGGCCCCGTGGAGGGGCCGGACGGCAGCAGGAAACAGGGGACATCATGACCGATAAGACAGCAGATAAACCGATTGCGTTTCTTGATCTTCCTGCGCAGCAGAAGCGTCTGGGACCCGCCCTGCGCGCCAGAGTGGATGCCGTGTTGGACCATTGCCGCTTTGTGATGGGGCCGGAAGTGGCTGAACTGGAACAGCGTCTGGCCGACTGGTGCGGGGCGAAGGAGTGTGTTGGCGTTTCTTCCGGCACGGATGCGTTGCAGATTGTCATGATGGCGGAGGGGATTGGCCGGGGGGACGCGGTGTTCCTGCCCGCCTTTACCTACACCGCGACGGCTGAGGTGCCGCTGGTGCTGGGGGCCACCCCGGTGTTTGTGGATGTGGACCCCAACACGTTCCAGATCGACCCCGAGCATCTGCGCGCCCGTATCCGCGCCGTGAAAGAGGCCGGAAAGCTGACAGCCCGCGCTATTGTGGGGGTGGATCTGTTCGGCCAGCCTGCCCCCTGGCCGGAACTGCGTAACATTGCGGAAGAAGAGGGTTTGTTCCTGCTGGCGGACTGTGCGCAGTCTTTTGGCGCCGTGCTGGAGGGCAAACCGCTGGGGCGGGAGGCAACAGCAACGACACTCTCTTTCTTCCCGTCCAAGCCGCTGGGTGGCTATGGGGACGGTGGCGCTATTCTGACGGACGACCCGGAGCGGGCGGCGCTGTACCGGTCCCTGCGGACGCATGGGGAAGGCGGCACGCGGTATGAAGTGCTGCGCACCGGCATGAACGGGCGTCTGGACACCTTGCAGGCGGCTGTGCTGCTGGCCAAGCTGGATGGGTTTCAGGAAGAACTCGCCCGGCGGGACGCCATTGCACAGGCCTATGACGCGGGGCTTGCCGAAACTGTGCAGGTGCCGGTACGGGTTCCGGACAGTGAGAGTGCGTGGGCCATCTACGCCATTCTGCTGAAGGACCCGGCAGAGCGCGCACCGCTTCAGGGCCGCCTGAAAGACCGGGGTGTGCCCTCCGCCATTTATTATCCGCTGCCGCTGCACAAACAGCCTGCATATCGGGACCATCACGACGGCACGGCGCTGCCGGTATCGGAAGATCTGGCACAGCGTATTCTCGCACTCCCCATTCACCCGGAACTGACGGATGATGACGTCGCCCGCGTGATTGCGGCTGTGCGCGGTTAAGGAGAGATAGGGGAATGAGGAAGGAAACCGCGTTTCTGATCGGGTTTCTGGTGCTGACCATCGGCACGGCATCGTTAATCTGGATGGTGGCGCTGCCCAATTTCAAGCCCGTGGAGTTCCCTCAGGTTGCCAGTGGCGAGATTGAGGTCGGCCCCATGCGGCACAAGCGGGTGCTGAGCGCTGAGGAAGTGAAAACCGTCAACACATGGCTGGAAGAGCATAAAGGAGGCTGGGGGCCGCTGGGTCGCACCCCGCCCTCTTCTGGCGATTCGCGCATTATGCTGAAAGACGCCAGCGGTAAGGATGTGCTAGCGCTAACACTCTGGACCGGCATCAGCGCTGCGGACTGGAATGATACGGTGTTTGTGGAAGCGCCGGATGGCTCCAAAGTTCACACAGAAAGCTTTTCTGACAAAGCCTTCGCGCCCTTACGTGCACTGGTGGACATGCATGTTTTTAAGCGGTCTGCTTTTCCGTAAAGAAAGAAAAAGGGCACGGGATGTTTTTCCTGTGCCCTTTTTATAAAACACCAGACACGTCTTTATCAGGTGGCAGAACAGCAGTCTTTGGCGCGATGCTGTGCGTCGTTCAGGACCGGCCTGTAAAAGTGCGCTCAGGCTGCGCGGCCTGACATCAGAGCCAGTCCTTCGGCTACGGAGACAAACTCGCCTCCGGCATCTACCCGCTCTTCCCCAAAACGGTTGATGAACAGGTTGCGCACCGCAGGCACAAAGGATGTGCCGCCGGTCAGAAAGACGCGGTCAATATCGGACGCGGCAAGGTTTGAATTTTCAAGCGCCTTGTCCACAGCACCGGCAAACTGGGCGAGGTCCGGGGCAATCCAGCTTTCAAACTCCTGCCTCGTGATGGTGCGCTCCACCTTCAGCCGTTTATGCTGGAAGGTCAGCACCGTGCTTTCTGCGGAGGAAAGCGCGCTTTTGGCGGCCCCCACAGCGCGGTAGAGCGCCTGCCCCTGCTGGTCATTCACCAGATCAAGCAGGGCGCGGAGTTTTTCCGGCTCGGCTGCGGTGCGGATAACGTCTTCAATATCACGCAGGGTCTGCGGCGTGCGCATCAGGGCCAGACGGTGCCAGTGGCCAAGGCTTGCGTACCATTCAATGGGCACCGGTAAGGGCTGGCCGCCCATAATGCGGTACGTGCTGTCCCGCCCCAGCAGGGGAGCAATGACGGTGTTGATAATGCGGTAATCAAACTGATCCCCCGCAATCCCGACGCCCGCATGCCCGAGCGGCGTGGCGCGGCCCGTGGCCGGGTCAAACCGCAGCACCGAGAAGTCACTGGTGCCGCCGCCAAAATCGCCTACCAGAATGGTGGTGGGTTTTTCCAGCCGCTGCGCAAAGCGCCAGCCTGCCGCTTCCGGCTCCCACGCAATGCCAATCGGGGCGAACCCTGCTGCGGTAAAGCTGTCCCGCAGGCGCTGCTCGCCCAGCGCATCATCCGCGCGGTCTCCTGCAAAATGCACAGGCCTGCCGACCGTGACCTGCACGGAGGCCGGGTCAATCTTCACGGCCTGCATCAGATGCGTCAGGAACCGGGCAATCAGCATTTCCAGCGTCATGCGACGGCTGAAAATCTGTGTCTCGCGGAAGGATTTCTGCGCGAGGTAGGACTTCATGGACATGATCATGCGGCTTTCCGCAGGATCTTCCAGATAGGCATCCACGGCTGCCGCCCCGATGCCTTCATGCAGCTTCATGCGGCTACCCTCTTCATCATGCCAGAAGCAGAGCAGGGTGCGGCAGGTCTCAGACGCGCCGTGGTGCGGGAAGGTAAACCGGGCGGTCTCTGTGCGTCCGTCCGGGTGGGCCAGCACCACCACGCTGTTGGTGGTGCCGAAATCAAGACCAATTTTCAGGCTGTTGGAAGGCGTCGTCGTCATGTTTCAGCGGGCAGCCTGCGGTCTGTCGGTTGCGTCAAAACGGAGCGGTTCGCCAAGGGCTTTGTCCGCCAGCGTGCCTTCCCACATGACCTGATTCCCACGGATGATGGTGCCCACCGGGCGCCCCGTGACGGTCTGGCCTGCAAAGGGAGACCAGCCACAACGGGAGGCCATCCAGCTCTGTTCCATCGTCCAGCGGGACTTGAGGTCCACAATGGAGAAATCCGCATCATACCCCACGGCAATACGGCCCTTGCGCACCAGCCCGAACAGGCGCTGCGGCCCGGCGGACGTCATGTCCACAAGGCGGCGCAGGGTGAGGCGATTATTGGCCACATGGTCCAGCATCAGCGGCAGCAGAGTCTGCACGCCAGGCATACCGGAGGGTGAGGCGGGGTAGGGCTTTTCCTTGGCGGAGAGCGCATGGGGGGCGTGGTCGGAGCCGATAATGTCCGGCATGCCCTGACTGACCCAGTGCCACAGGCCATCCCGGTGCGCGCCGGAGCGGATGGGCGGGTTCATCTGCGCCAGTGTGCCCAGACGCGGGTAGGCTTCTTCCCCGGCCAGCGTCAGGTGCTGCGGCGTCAGCTCACAGGTGGCAATGTCCCGGTTTGCAGCAATCAGTTCCAACTCCGCAGGCGTGGTGATGTGCAGGATATGCACCCGCCGCCCGGTTTTGCGGGCCAGATGCAGCGCGCGGGTGGTGGCGCGCAGGGCGGTCTCATCATCCCGCCAGACGGGGTGGGAGGAGGGGTCTCCCTCCACGCGGTAATCCATGCGTTCTTTCAGGCGGGCTTCATCTTCCGCATGAATGGCCACACGGCGCATGCCGGACCGCAGAACCCGTTCCAGCATGTCATCTTCTGAAATCAGCAGGTTGCCGGTGGAAGACCCCATGAAGACTTTGATGCCTGCGGTGCCCGGCAGCTTTTCCAGCTCACCGCACTGGTCAGCGTTGTCCACGGTCGCCCCCACGTAAAAGGCGTGATCACACCACATACGGTGTTTTGCGCGGGAGAGTTTGTAGGCCACGGCTTCCGGCGTGGAGGTCGGCGGGCGCGTGTTGGGCATTTCAAACACGCCCGTCACGCCGCCCAGAACAGCGGCGCGGCTTCCGGATTCGAGGTCCTCATTAGCCTCGGCACCCGGTTCACGGAAATGGACCTGCGTATCAATCACGCCCGGCAGAATTGTCAGGCCGGTGCAGTCCACTGTGCGCCCGGCATCAGCCTGTCCGCCAATGGCGGCAATCAGCCCGTCCCGCACATACACATCCGTCTGCACGGTGGCGTCTGGCAGCACAACGGTGCCGCCTTTCAGAACCAGATCGTAAGACCCGCGGGCCTGAGCGGCAATGCTGCCCGGTGTCGGGCCAGAGGATGTGGGGGAAGAGGACATGGCGTTTTTCCTGTTCTGGCGGAAGGCAAAAGGAAAAGGCGAGGGGGGGAGCGCGGGGTAACGGGAGAAATGAGTCGGAAAGGCTCAGAAGGCGGGAGAGGCCGCGCCGGAGCGCAGCCCGTGCCGCCCTCAGGATGCGGCGGGTGTTTCCCGCGTGCGGGTGCGCAGGGTCACCAGTTCCTCGGCGGAGGTAGGGTGAATGCCAATGGTGCGGTCAAAATCCTGCTTGGTCAGACCAGCCGTGACAGCCACGGCAACACCCTGCAACATTTCCGGAGCATCATCGCCCAGAATATGCGCGCCCACGACTTTCTGGCTGCTCTGCTGCACAACCAGTTTCATGACGGTCTTGCGGTCCTTGCGGCCACTCAGCGTGTGGCGCATGGGGGTAAAGCGGGTGAAATAGATGTCCACCACGCCATGCTGCGCGGCTTCCTCTTCCGAAAGACCGACAGAGGCCAGCGGCGGCGAGAAGAAGACGGCCTTTGGCGTGGTGTCGAACGCCCACTCACGCGGCGGTTCCTTGCCGAACAGGCGATCAGCAAGGTTATGACCTTCCGCAATGGCGACGGGGGTCAGGTTGATGCGGTCCGTCACGTCCCCAATGGCATACACGCCGGGTTCCGTCGTCTGGCTACCCGCATCCACCGTAATCTGCCCGTGTTTGCCGATTGCGATGCTGGTCTGGTCCAGCCCAAGTTTTTCAATCTTGGGTTTTCTGCCGGTCGCAAAAAATACGCAGTCTGCTTCCAGCGTCTGCCCGTTATCCAGCGTGACGGTATAGACCTCACCCTCTTTGGTGATGTGCTTGGGGGAGGTGTGCGGATGCTGGGTAATGCCGCGCACGGTAATGGCCTCAGCCATGGCGGCGCGCATATCTTCATCAAACCCGCGCAGGGGCCGGTCCTGCCGGTAGACGAGGTCAACCTGTGACCCAAGACCTGCAAAAATCCCGGCAAATTCCAGCCCGATATAGCCGCTGCCCACAAGTACCACGCGCTGCGGGCGGGCGGGCAGATGGAAGGCGTCATCAGACGTAATGGCCAGCTCAGCGCCCGGAATATCCGGGCGGACAGGCGTGGAGCCGGTGGCAATGACGATATATTTTGCCGTGATGGTGCGCGGCGCTTCATCCGGGGCGAGCGGAGAGGCTTCAACCCGCACGGTATGCGCGTCCACAAAGCGGGCATGGCCCGTCAGCAGGGTAATACCTGCCTTTTCCAGCATGGAGACATAAATGCCGTTCAGGCGCGTAATTTCTTTGTCTTTGGCGGCAATCAGGGTGCCCCAGTCATGCGTGCCACGGGTGGAGGACCAGCCAAAGGCGTGGCTGTCATCCACCATATCACCATACTCGCTGGCCTGAACCATCAGCTTTTTGGGCACACAGCCCAGATTGACGCAGGTGCCGCCCCAGTGGCGGCTTTCCACCACGGCCACGCGCGCGCCATGCCCTGCGGCAATACGGGCGCAGCGCACCCCGCCGGAGCCTGCTCCGATGACAAGAAGATCAAAATCATGCGTCATGGCGCAGCCTCCGTTTGGTCAGTGTTGGGGCGCTGGCAGCCCGGAGACTGCCAGCGGGCAAAAAGCCTCAGCGTTCAGCAAAGGCCTTTTCCACGACGTACGAGCCGGGGTTGGACATATTGCCTTCATCAAACCCGCGGGCCTGAAGCAGGGCTTCCGTATCGGCCAGCATTTCCGGTGACCCGCAGATCATCACGCGGTCATGCTCGGGGTCCAGTTCCGGGATGTTCAGGTCCGTAAAGATCTTGCCGGATTCGATCAGCTTGGTGATGCGGTCGGTCACGGCAAAGGCTTCACGCGTCACAGCCGGGTAGTACAGCAGCTTGCCGGACACATCCTCGCCCAGAAATTCATGTTCCGGCAGTTCATGGCGGATGTGGTTGGCATAAGCCAGTTCACCGGAAATACGCACGGTGTGGCTCAGGATCACATGCTCGAACCGCTCATAGCAGTCCGGGTCTTTGATCAGGCTCATGAAGGGAGCCAGACCCGTGCCTGTGGACAGGAAATACAGGTTCCGGCCCGGACGCAGGTTATCCAGCAGCAGCGTGCCGGTCGGCTTGCGGCCGATCAGCACTGTATCCCCTACTTTAACGTGGCGCAGGCGGGAGGTCAGCGGGCCATCCGGCACGGCAATGGAGAGGAATTCCATCTCATCCGCATAATTGGGGGAGGCAATGGAGTAGGCGCGCAGCAGCGGCTTGCCGTCCAGCTCAATCCCGATCATGGCGAACTGGCCGTTTTCAAACCGCAGGCCGGGGTCACGCGTGGTGGTGAAGGTGAACAGGCGGTCCGTCCAGTGATGCACCGTCAGCACTTTGGCCGGATACAGGTTGCCGTATTCCTTGGTGGGGGGGGCAAGATGCCACACACCGTCCTGACCTTCGACCGGCAGAAGGCCTGTCGGGACTTCAGAGGCCGTCATTTTCGGCAGAATGTCGGAAATGTTCCGGTTGACGTTTCAGACATGGTTTCAGACATGGGCCGCTTATACTCCGCTTGCAGCAGATCGAGAGGATATGCCCCGTAGCCGGCCTGTGGTCCCGGTGCGGACTCTTGAACGGCACGGAGGCGTGCTTCTGGTCGTGGCGCGTTTCTAAGGGGCAAGGCGGCGCGACGCCAGTGCAAATTCATCACGCGTCGCTTTCTGGCAGTGCACAGGTGCGGTTTTATTGCTGTTTCAGCCATTGTTCCGCCCGCCCGGATGCCGCATGAATACGGCTATGACATCAGAGACTTTCGCATCCCCCGCCCGTGAGGCCTTTGCCCGTGTTTCCGCCCGCACCGGGCTGAGTATCGAGCCACGGGAAGAGCAGGATGTTCTGCGCCGTATTGCCCGCGCGCTGGAACCCGGTGCGCGGGATATTCCGGATGCAACCTACCGCGAGATTCTGTGCATTGCCCGGCGCAAGAAGCGCGTCTCCCGCCTTGTGGACCTGACGCGGCGCAGTGGCCGGATCTGGGTTTCACGGGATGAAATTGAAGATGCGGTTGGCACGATAGAAGATCCGGAAGCGGATGACAGAGCGCTGGAGCGTGCTCTGGCCCCCGTCTCCCGCGTGCGGCTGCGGTCTTACGGGACCAGCCCGCGCGCGGTGTTTGAGACAGTTCAGGCGGATCTGGTAGATACCGGGCGCGTACTCTCCCCGCCTCAGACAGACCTTCTGCTGATGGCCATTGCGCTGGCGTTTGACCTGCCGGAGGGGGACCCGTTTCTGGATACTGCCCGGCGGGAGGAAGCACAGCGCCAGAAGGTTGCCAGCACCATTGAGCGCACGGCGCGGGAAAAGCGCGAGAAGGAAGAATCGCGCCTCCGCACGTGGGAAGAAAGTCTGGTGCCGTTTCAGGAGGTGCCGCGCCTGCTCCGCTGCTCCCATAAGGAAGCGTTGCGCTGGATTGCGGAAAATCGCCTGCCTGTCGCACGAAAAGTGCGCGAATCGGGGGACCGGGAACGCTGGGAGTTTGACCCGGCGGAACTGATTGCCCTGCGCGGCAAGCTGGGGGAGTGGCGGAATGGCGGTGTGCCAGCGGCTGTCGGGGCAGGAGGCAAGGCTCCGGATATGGGCCGGAAGGTGGCCAATTCCGTCATTGCCCGCGTGGCGGCGCTGGATCGCTATGTTGCTCATTTCCGTACAGCACGGGCGCTTAACCGGCGGATTACTCTTGTCACCGGCCCGACCAACAGCGGCAAATCCTACACGGCGCTGAATGCGCTGGCGCAGGCGGAAAGCGGCCTCGCGCTGGCTCCCCTCCGCCTGCTGGCGCACGAATTTAAGGAAGCACTGGCCTCGCGCGGAGTTGAGGCTTCTCTGGCAACCGGGAGGAGCGTATTGTCGTGCCCGGCAGCCGCCATCTGGCGGCCACAGTGGAAATGTGCCCGTTCCATAATCCGGTTGATGTCGCGGTAATTGATGAAGCACAGATGCTGTTTGATACCGATCGTGGAGCAGCATGGACGGCGGCGATCATGGGGGCTCCGGCCCGTCATCTGTATGTGCTGGGCGCGCCGGACTGTATTCCCATGGTGCGGCGGATTGCCGAACTGTGCGGGGATCCGCTGGATGAAATCTCACTGGAGCGTAAAAGCCCGCTCAAACCGGCGTCCCAGCCGGTGCGGTTGCAGGAGCTTCAGGCCGGGGACGCGCTGATTGCCTTTTCACGCCGGGAGGTGCTGGACCTGCGGGCCGCCCTTATGCAGCACGGGCGGCGCGTGGCGGTGGTGTATGGCGCGCTCAGCCCGGAGGTCCGCCGGGCGGAAGCCCAGCGTTTTAATTCCGGCGCGGCGGATATCCTGATCGCGACAGACGCCATTGGCATGGGGCTGAATCTGTCCATCAAGCGCGTGGTGTTTGCCGCACTCAAAAAGTTTGATGGCAAGCAGACGCGGGACCTCACGGTGCAGGAGGTCAAGCAGATTGGCGGCCGGGCCGGGCGCTACGGCAAGCATGAAGTGGGCGTCGTGTCTGTTCTGGCAGGGGCGGGCAGTCCGGCCTTTATCCGCCGTCAGCTTGATGCGGATGCTGAAATTCCGGAAGATCTGCGGCCTTTCGTTCAGCCGGACGCGGATATCGTCAAGGCTGTTGCGGCGGAAATCGGGTCAGAAAGCCTGTACGGCGTTCTCTCGCGTATTCATCGCGCGGTGTTGCGGAAGGATGATCCCAATTACCGTCTGGCGGATATGGAGCAGGCGTTTGCCATTGCCTCAGCGCTGGAAGGGGTGGAGGGGCTGGATCTGACAACCCGCTGGTCCTACGCCATGTGCCCGGTGGATGATCGGGATAACGGCATCCAGCGTCTGGTTGGCTGGGCGGCGGATCATGCCGCAGGCCGCCGCGTGCTGCCGCCGGGCACCGGGCGTCTGCCTCCCAGTGAGCGCGCCAGCCGGGAAGAGCTGGAACGCGCGGAAAAGCGGCATAAGCGTCTGGTGGCATGGCGCTGGCTGGCTCTGCGCTTCCCCGAGTTCTACCGGATCGGGAGGACGCGGAGGAAACCACACGCCGCCTGAATGAATGGATTGAAAACGTCCTGCGCCAGCAGAGCCGCACCCGGAGTGCCGCACCGGGCGGGAGTTCCCGCAGGCGGGGTTAAGAGAGGTATCGCGTGTGACGTCGCCGCGAAGGAGCCTTCATCACAATGGATGCTTTGCACGAAATATCGGCCTTGCTTAAGGCAGACCCACTCCGCTGGCGTCTGCTAGAACTGGTGCGTGACCTGCGATTGCCGGATGCATGGATTGGCGCGGGCTTCATACGGAATGCTGTCTGGGACCATTTACATGGTCGGACAGGATCTGAGTTGCTCAGCGATGTGGATGTCATCTGGTATGACCCGGCACGACCGGACCCTGAAACAGACAGAATCTATGAAGCTTTCCTTCGGGCAGCAGAACCCAATGTTGCTTGGTCAGTGAAAAATCAGGCGCGCATGCATGAGCGTAATGGCGACCAGCCTTATTCATCCAGCATTGATGCCATGCGTTACTGGCCTGAAACAGCAACAGCGCTCGCTGCCCAACGCAGCATGACCGACGCGTGTTATATAGCGGCCCCTCTGGGCACAGACGACTTGATGAATCTTGTCTTGCGGCCAACGCCGCATTTTGCCCGTAACAGAATGCAGGACTACCACAAACGGATGCAGGCAAAAGGGTGGACCAGCATCTGGCCACGCCTGACGCTGGTCACTGGATAAGTGTCTGTTGCCGCCGGTCGTTGTCCTACCAGGCCACGCCGGTCAGGCGTTCGGATGCATCCCACAGGCGGGCTGCCGTGCTGACTTTTTG
>NZ_BAJW01000017.1 GCF_000613905.1 Acetobacter persici JCM 25330 | reverse complement strand
ACCAGCCCTAAAGCCAGCACAATAAACAAAGACCCGGTCATGCAATTTCTTTCCTAAAAGGAAAGTCATTCGAAACGTCTGTCTTAAAAACGCATATGCAAGATATACTAACAAACGTCATGACCAAATCAGAAATTCAGTCAGATCCCCTTAACCTAACAACCCAAAAGGTCGCTAGATCAAAAAGATACGCCGTCAGCATATCCCTCTCTCGTATTCTCTTGTCAAAGACCAAACCACCAAACCGAGCCGACTAATCTAGCAGAGCCAGAGGACGCTGCCAACCGTCATCTCGTCCGGTGAAGCGGTTTCTAAGCGATCAAACACACACTGTCAACACGCGCTATGAAACGTCCTGTAAGGCCCGGAAAACTGCGGGAAACGGACTCTCTGAGGGGTGTATTCTGGCGCTTTGACCGCATTAACATTCGTTTATTTTCCATTTTTTGTGAAAAAAGTTCCTTTTTCTCAGTCCCTTCCCTGCGTTTCCTTACACGGAACGACAGAAAGCATCGCTCCCCTCCCCGGCTCTTATGGTGAGAAGGGAATGTGTGTGCTGATATGTCAGCCCCTTCATGTTTTCTGGAGTAAAGTTCCTAATGTCGTCTGCCAGCCAGCGTCCCATTATCCGCATTGCAACTGCTCTGATTTTTAATCAGGACGGTCAGACGCTTCTGGTCCGGAAGCACGACTCCCGGTTCTTCATGCAGGCAGGCGGCAAGATTGATGCTGGAGAAACTGCCGCTCAGGCCGTTATCAGAGAACTGAGCGAAGAGCTCGGTATTACAGTCTCTCCAGACCAGAATGATTTTCTGGGGACGTTCACGGCAGAGGCGGCGAATGAACCGGGCCATCTTATTGAGGCCGATGTGTTCCGGATTATGCTGACCGAGCCTGTCACCGCCCAAGCGGAGATTGCGGAAGTCCTCTGGGTTGATCCGGCGCACGCCCCGGCGGACCTGCTGGCCCCCCTCACCCGTGATACGCTCATGCCGTTAGCGAGGCAGCTTATTGCCGTGTGATCGGAGAATGGGCGGTTACAGCATTCCGCCTACCCCCCGGCCATAAAGGCCTCAATCTGGAAAGCGCCAGATTACAGGTAACGCGCCAGAAATGGCGCTGTTTTGCTCTGAGGCTCGGCCGCGACGTCCTTCGGTGTGCCAGCCGCGACAATCTGCCCGCCATCTTCACCTGCTCCCGGCCCCATATCAATGACCCAGTCACTTGCCGCCGCCACGCGCATATCGTGCTCCGCCAGCACCACGCTGTTATCCTGATCAACAAGAGTCTGTAACTGACGCATCAGACGGTCCACGTCTGATGGATGCAGGCCGGTTGTTGGTTCATCCAGCACATACAGCACGTGTCCGGAACGGCGCTTCTGCAATTCTGTCGCCAGCTTGATGCGTTGCGCCTCCCCGCCAGACAGTTCGGTTGCGGGCTGACCAAGCCGCAGATACCCCAAGCCGCCCTGCTGTAAGGTATCAAACCCATGCGCAATCGCGGGTTCGGGCGCAAAGAAGTCATGCGCTTCGTCAACGCTCATCCCCAGCACGTCGGCAATGGTCTTGCCGCGCAAGGTTATCTCCAGCACCTCAGGTTTATAGCGCGTGCCATGACATTCCGGACAGGGCGCATACACGCTCGGCAGGAAGAGCAGTTCCACCATGACTGACCCAACGCCCTCACATTTGGGGCAGCGCCCTTTGGCCACGTTGAACGAGAACCAGCCCGCGTCAAACCGCTTCTTTCTGGCTTCCGGCGTTGCCGCGAAAGCCTGCCGGATATGATCAAACAACCCGGTATAAGTTGCCAGATTGGAGCGCGGGGTGCGCCCGATGGGTTTCTGGTCAATCACCACCAGTCGTTTGATCCGGCTCAGGCCAGACACCACTGTGCCCGCAGGCTGACCGGGTTCAGCCTCCAGTAAAGGAGCATCCGTGCCATCTTCCGTCTGCGTGTCTGTTGTGACTGGCTGCCCGAGCGCTTTTGCGACCACCGAGACGAGTGCCTGCCCGACAAGGCTAGACTTCCCGGAGCCGGATACCCCTGTAACAGACACCAGCACGCCGAGCGGCAGGGACAGGCTGACATGATTGAGGTTGTTCCAGCACAGGCCGGACAGTTCCAGCCAGCCAGCAGGCTTGCGTGGAGGCGCATCCCGATGCGTGGGCGGGTTAAACAGATAAGGCCGTGTGCGGGAGTTCTGAACAGCGTTTAACCCCTCAGGCGGCCCGCTATAGAGAACGCGGCCGCCTCGCTCCCCGGCATCTGGCCCAACATCTACCAGCCAGTCCGCACGCCGAATGACATCCGGATTATGCTCAACCACCAGAAGCGAATTGCCAGCCGCGAGCAGGCCATCCAGTGCCCGCAGCAGCGCCTGCGTGTCCACAGGATGCAAGCCAGAACTGGGTTCATCCAGCACATACACAACACCAAACAGATTGGAGCGGATCTGGGTGCCAAGCCGTAAACGCTGATATTCACCGGGAGACAGGGTCTGAACCGGGCGACTGAGTTGCAGATAGCCCAGCCCAAGATCAAGCAGCACATCAATCCGCTCGATCAGCGCCCCGACAATACCATGCGCGGCAAGACTTGTGGCATCCTGCTGCGTCAGTCCGGCCAGAGCAGACCGCAAAGCCTCCTGAATATGCTTGAGCGGAAGCTCTGAAAGTTCTGCAATATTACGCCCTTCAAACGTGACCCGCAGCGCATCCGGGTTAAGGCGTTGCCCATGACAGACCGGACACGGCGCGCTGACCATAAAAGACGCCGCCCGAGCCCGCATTTTCGCACTCTGGGACTTTGTGAAAGTTTGCAGCACATACTGCCGTGCGCCGGTAAACGTGCCGTTATAGGCTGGCGGCTCACCCCGCCGGATTGCCTCCTGCACCTCAGCATGGGTCAGGCCGGGATAAACCGGCTCGGTTGGGGTGTCTTCCGTATACAGGATCCAGTCACGGGTCTTCTGCGGCAGATCACGCCATGGGATATCAACATTGACGCCGCGCGTAATAAGGATATCCCGCAGGTTCTGCCCCTGCCATGCCGTCGGCCATGCAGCCACGGCCCGCTGGCGTATGGTGAGGCTGCCATCCGGCACAAGCGTCTGCTCTGTCACATCATAAATCTGCCCCATGCCGTGGCAGCGGGGGCAGGCCCCCATAGGCGTATTGGGGGAAAAGGATTCCGCTTCCAGCCGCGCCAGACCAGCGGGATAATGCCCTGCGCGAGAGTAGAGCATCCGCAGCAGATTGGAGAGGGTTGTCACACTCCCGACGGACGAACGCCCGCTGCTTCCGCCGCGCTGCTGCTGCAAGGCTACCGCCGGGGGGAGGCCATCAATAGCGTCCACGGCAGGAACCGGCATCTGGTTGAACAGACGCCGCGCATAGGGCGAGACAGAGTCCAGATAGCGCCGCTGCGCCTCGGCATAAATCGTGCCAAACGCCAGCGAGGATTTACCGGACCCGGAAACCCCGGTGAACACCACAAGCCTGTCACGCGGCAACGCGACATCGACATTTTTGAGGTTATGCTCACGCGCACCACGAACGTGGATCATGCTGCGCGGTTCAGGCGGGGAGGTTTTTATCTGTTCATCCATACAGGGCATTATACAGCTTCTGGCCCGTACGACACCGCGCCTCTCTCCCGCAATCCGTCAGACTTGCCATGCACATTTTCATGACATGCTTGATACAGCATGTGTGCAGCCTCCCCTTCCCCGCATTGATGCGTATGGTAAAGCGAGGCGAGACAGGCGGGAGAAACAGGGTGACCAATACGATCCGGCATCAGGCCATTTTTGGCATTACAGGCCGGAGCGGGTCTGGCAAAACGCATCTGGTGGCACGACTGCTCCCTGCCCTGAGCGCAAAAGGGCTGCGGGTGTCCACGATCAAACACACACACCACAGCATTGATATCGACAAACCGGGAAAAGATTCCTTTGTGCATCGGGACGCTGGCGCGTCGGAAGTCATGCTGGCCACGCCGGACCGCTGGGTTTTACAGCATCACCAGCCGGAAAATCTTTTCACTCTCACGGATCTTGTGTCCCGTATGGCCCCGGTTGATCTGATCCTGATTGAAGGCTTTCATACCACTGTGCCAGCCTGCCTTGAAATCTACCGGCCTGCGTGGGGAAAGACCCTCTCTTCAAGACACAAAACAACATTATTGCCGTCGCAACAGATACGCCCGAGGCCGTTCCCGCCCCATTACGTGCACTGGACCTGAATAATACGGATGCACTGGCCGATTTTATTATCGAACACGCCGTTCAGATCCCGTTAGGCTGAAGCGGCAGAACCCAGCGTGTCTGACCGGGCTGGACCGGCATGTCCGGGTCCACACGCAGCAAGGCATTTGCACGGGAAAAGACGATAATGTCGGACGCGCCGACAGTCGGCAGCAGAGAAAGACGGAACCCGTCCGCCCCCGGCACGCACGAGACCGGCAGAAAGTGTGTTGTGCTGACAACCGGCGTGAAAGCGAAATCCGCAACACCCGGCAGCAGGGCCGCCTGAGGCTGCTGCCACATGATTGCGCGCAGACAGGGCAACAAAAACACCAGCGCACAGATGGCGGACGCACCCGGATTGCCGGGCAGACAGAACGCCAGACGCGGCCCCTGCGCCATGACGGTTAATGGCTTGCCGGGACGAATGGCCACTCCCCGAAAAACCGTTTCAGCGCCAAGACCATGCAGCGCATCCAGAACATGGTCTGTCTGCCCGACGGAAATACCACCAGTAGTCACCAGAATATCTACCCCGGTCCATGCCTGAGCCAGTGTCGCGCTGAGCTTTGCCTCGTTATCTGTGGGAACGGAATAAAGCGTAACCTCAGTTCCGGCCTCCCGCAGCAAGGCTGCAAGCATGGGAGAATTTGAATCCGCACGGGCGTCTGACGCATCAGCCGCCAGTTCCGCCCCGTTTGAGACCACAGCAACCCGCACGGGCCGGATAACCTGCACCTCCGAAATACCCTGACAGGCCAGAAGTGCGACATGCCGCCAGTCCAGACGCGTGCCTTTGCTCAGCAAAACAGCACCGGTGGAAAACTCTTCTCCGGCCCGGCGGATATTAGCCCCCTGATCCGCCAGCACTTTGGCTGGCGCGACATATCCGGTGCTGCTCAGAGACATCCGCTCCGCAGCCATAATGCAATCCGCCCCGGCCGGAAGCCGCGCACCCGTCAGAATACCCAGTGCCTGCCCGTCCGGCAGAGGAACAGGGAAGGACCCGGCAGCCATCTGGCCAGCAACAGGAAGGCCCGCGGGGGCCTCCTGCATGGCCGCGTGGTTAAACGCATACCCATCCATGGCAGAAATATCGGCTTCCGGGCGCGGGGTCACTGCGCGGATATCTTCCGCGGCAACACAGCCTGCGGCCTCCGCCAGCGGAACACTGACAGCAGGCACAGAGACGTGCTCCGCACAGGCGGCGATCAGCCCCAATGCGGTGTCACACGCCACTACGTCCGTAAAACTGTTCCGCATTATTCAGAAAAAATCCTGTTCTGATAGCATCCCCTGCCCGTCACGCGTGCGTTCCGCGCACATATCACGCCGGGAAGGAAAACGGGTTCAGCGCCGCCCGGATAAAGCCCTGCTCTTCCAGCGCGGCATCCAGCACCACGGTTGCAAGATCATCCGCGAGAATTTCCAGCGCTGGGTCCCGGTCCAGCCGGAAGAGTTTCACGTAGCTCTTGCAGTCTCCACAAGTTTCGGCCTGTATCGGGGCATGTGTGTCCTCAAAGGACCAGTAATCAATATGGCCTGTCTCATCACACACGCTGCATGTGGCCCGCACTTTATGCCAGCGGGTTTCACACAGGCTGCACTGGAGATAACGCAACCCTTCACGATCCCCTGTCAGCACCAGTGAGCCAGAAGGAGGTGCACCACAGCACGGGCACGCGCCTCCTTCGGAACGCCGCTGATGGAGCGTCGCATCGTCCTGTGCAAGCAAAGCGATTGCCTGCGCCCAGAACACAGAGAGTGCGGCCCATAAAAAGACTGCTGCCCCGGCATTAACCTGATCATACTGACCGGACAGCAGCGCATAGGCCTGCGCCGCGAGCACCTGAGGTGATTCTGCCGCCAGAGCCTGCAAGCCGTCCTGCGTTTCCGCCGGAAGATGATCACCCGCATCCGCTACAAGGGTCGCAAAAGCTTTCTGCCAGTACTGCGTGTTTTCCAGCATCTCCTGCGAGGGGATTTCGGGCGATTTATTGCCCCCACGCAGCAGAGCCCGAATGAAGGCTGCTTCGGTAAGGCTCAGAGGGCTGTGCGCCAGTATGCGGCCCTGTGCCGCGACAAGGGTCGCGAGGAACCCAAAATACCCGGCATTGACTTCATGCGCCGGAGCGGAAGAGGCCTCGTTCTGGACAGCCTCTTTAACCAGCTCGAACGCCAGTTCTTCCAGCCGGGACGAGCGCCGGGCGTAAAGCGCATCCAGCTTGGGAAACAGAACAGGCTCAATAGCGGGAACTCCCGGCACCCGTTTATCGAGTGCCTGGATATCTGTGCGGTCTTTGATCATGAATGATGCTTTGCCGGAGTATCCTTAGAGGGTGCAACCTCTTCTTCATACCAGCGGTCATGATGCTGTTTAGCCCATGCACGGGAAACATAGCCTGTGAGCATCCCCGTAACGGACCCGCGCACCCAGATACCCATATAGATATGCCCAATGACCAGCAGGATAAGCCAAGGCCTGCCAGAGAATGCGCCAGCAGGGCAAGGCGAATGGCCGGAATGGGGAAATACCCGGCAAAATAAGGCCGCCATGCTACAACACCGGTGGCGAACAGAGCGCTGATCAGCAGCATGATGCACCAGAACAGGATTTTCTGCCCGGCGTTATATTTGCCAATTTTCAGCGGTTTTGTGTGTCTGTTCATCAGAACATCCACAATATTCCGAAACCACGTCACGTCTGTTCTGACAGGCATGTTGTGATGCACAAAGCGGAAGAACATGCAGATCAGCAGCACAAACACCACGGTGCCAAGGAACGGGTGCAGCATCCGCGCAAGCTGCGGTGTGCCCAGCACCCCGTTCATCCAGCTCAGGCTGGGGAAAAACCATGAAAGCCCGGACATGGCGACCAGAAAGAAGCAGGCCACCATGGTCCAGTGGCACATGCGGTCTATGAACTTTGTCCGCAGGATAAGATTTTTGGTGTCCATGGTTATTCTCTCCCTGCCGGGTGATCACCCTGAGCCGTCTCTGATGCCTCCACAGTCTCTTTTTCTTCCGGCGGCCTGACAAGTTCAGGCTCCGGACTATCGACCGTATTCGGGCCAACCCCGACGTAATGCGCAAAGGCCCCGGCCAGAGTAGCAATAAAGCCAATAGCCCCTACCGGCTTCAGCCATTCTTTCCAGCCGCGCACAAACGGCTGATATGCGGATCTTTGGGCAGGCGATGATACATCTCCGGCTTGTCCGCGTGGGTCAGCACATACATTACATGCGTGCCGCCAACGCCCTGTGGGTCATACAGGCCAGCGCCTTCATGCCCACGGCTTTTCAGTTCGGCCACACGGGTTGCGGCCAGATCCTTCATGTCGGCCTTGGAACCAAAAGAGATGGCGCCGGTCGGGCAGGTTTTAACGCAGGCCGGCTCCTGCCCAACGCTCACACGGTCTGCACACAGGGTGCATTTGTAAGCCTTGTTATCTTTTTTGTTGATGCGCGGCACATCAAACGGGCAACCAGCGATGCAGTAGCCACAACCAATGCACTGGTCAGACTGGAAATCCACAATACCGTTTGCAAACTGCACAATCGCGCCGGGGCTGGGGCACGCCTTCAGGCAGCCCGGCTCCTCGCAATGCATGCAGCCTTCCTTGCGCAGAAGCCATTCCAGCCTGCCGCTTTCATCTTCCACCTCATCAAAGCGGATAACGGTCCATGTTTCCGCCGTCAGGTCCGCCGGGTTATCATAAACACCGACGTTATGGCCGACTTCATCCCGCAGATCATTCCATTCTGAACACGCGACCTGACAGCCTTTGCAGCCGGTGCAAATGGAGACGTCGATCAGCTTGGCGACTTCCTGCTGATGATCGCGCGCCTGCGGGGCCGGTGTCAGGCCGTTTGTTGCGGACCGCCTGATGATGTCCTGTGATTGCATTGCCATCATTCCACCTCAGGCTTTTTCAACATTAACAAGGAAGGCCTTGAATTCGGGCGTCTGGGTGTTTGCATCCCCCACCGCCGGGCTCAGGGTATTGGCAAGGAAGCCCTTGCGGGTTGCCCCTTCAAACCCCCAGTGACAGGGGATGCCGATCTGGTCGAGATCATGCCCCATCACGTTCAGGGTGCGCAGGCGTTTGGTTACCACAGCCTTGGCTTCAATATAGCCGCGCTTGGAGGAGACTTTGACTTTATCCCCTGCGGCAATATTCAGACGTCCGGCCAGCTTTTCCCCAATTTCAACAAACTGCTCCGGCTGCGCGATGGCATTCAGGCGGGAATGCTTTGTCCAGTGCCGGAACAGCTCGGTGATGGAATAAGTCGTTGCCACGTAAGGGAAGTCTTTCTGTTCTCCCATCCGTGCACGATCATCCTTCAGCACACGCGCCGTCGGGTTATACGTCACCTTCGGGTGCAGCGGATTGCTGGCAAGAGGCGTTTCTGTCGGCTCATATTGCTCCGGGAACGGACCGTCAGACATGCCGCCACAGGCAAACAGACGCCCCAGACCTTCCGGCAGCATGATAAAGGGGCTGACCCCACTGCCCGGCGGGGATGTAGGCGGATAATCCGGCACATCCGAGCACCCCAGCGTTTGCCATCCCATTCCAGAATCTGGCGTTTAGGGTCCCACGGGCGGCCATCCGGTCCATAGAGGCGCGGTTATACAGAATGCGCCGGTTGGCAGGCCATGCCCATGCCCAGCCGGGCGTGCTGCCTAGGCCAGTATCCGTATTGTCGCGGCGGGCCATCTGGTTGCCTGCTTCCGTCCATGAGCCTGCAAACACCCAGCAGAAGCTGGAGGTTGTGCCATCATCTTTCATAACGGAGAAGTCAGGCAGGAGGTGGCCTTTGGGGACCACAACCTTCCCCTGATCATCCGTAATATCCGCCAGCGCGTATCCGTTGCACTCACGCGCCACTTCTTCCGGCGTCGGGTCTTCCGCGTCTTTGTAGTTCCACTGCATGTTCAGGACAGGCTCAGGGCAGACCCCGCCTTCCTTTTTATACAGGTCACGGATTTTGGTAAAAATCGTCCCGATGACGCGGCTGTCCTGCCAGGCTTCTCCCGGCGGTGCCGCACCCGCAAAGTGCCATTGCAGCCAGCGCCCGGAATTGACGATAGAGCCGTTTTCTTCCGCAAAGCAGCTTGCAGGCAGTCGGAAGACTTCTGTCTGAATGTCTTCTGTCTTCACATCATTAAACTGGCCCTCATTCTGCCAGAACGAGGCCGTTTCCGTGCTGAGCGGATCAATAGAGACAAGGAATTTCAGTTTAGACAGCGCCGCAATGGTCTTGTTCTTGTCCGGCATAGCCGCCAGAGGGTTGAACCCCTGCGCAATATAGCCGTTCACCTTGCCCTGATACATCATGTCAAAATAGGCCAGCATATCGTAGCTGCGGTCCCATTTTGGCAGCCAGTTAAAGCCCCAGTTGTTGTCAGAGGTTGCGTGCTCGCCCCACAGGGTCTTCATCATGCTGACAAAAAACTTTGGCGTATTATGGTAATAATTCACCTGTCCCGGCAGATCAGCCGCGGGTGTGGTTTCCTTCAGGTAGGTCGCCATGTCCTGCTGTTTGTCAGACGGCAGGTTGAGATACCCCGGAAGACGCAGGGAAAGCAGACCAAGATCCGTATAGCCCTGAATGTTGGAATGCCCGCGCAGGGCGTTCATGCCGCCCCCCGCCATGCCAATATTCCCCAGCAACAACTGCACCATGGCCGCTGAACGGATCACCTGAGAGCCACTGGTATGGTGTGTCCAGCCGAGTGCGAACAGGAAGGTGGACGTCAGATCCGGCACACTGGTGGATGCCAGCGTTTCACACACATACAGGAAGTCTTTTACCGGGGTGCCACACATCTGCGTCACCATTTCGGGCGTGTAGCGTTCCACATGCTTACGCAGGAGATTGATCACGCAACGCGGGTTCTGGAACGTAGGGTCCTGAAGGGCAAAGCCTTTTTCATCCCGTTCATACGTCCAGGACGATTTGTCATATGTGCGCTTTTCGGCGTTGTAACCGCTGAAAAGCCCTTCATCAAACGTATAGTCTTCCCGCACAATCAGAGCGGCGTTGGTGTAGGCCTTAACATAGTCATGCTGGATTTTGTCATGCGTGAGCAGATAGTTCACAACGCCCAGCATGAACGCGGCGTCCGCCCCGGCCCGGATGGGGGTGTAGAAATCCGCAACCGCGGCACTGCGGTTAAAGCGGGGGTCCACCACCAGCACTTTGGCGCCGTTACGGATTTTGGCTTCCATCACCCATTTAAAGCCAACCGGATGCGCTTCCGCCGGGTTGCCGCCCATAATGAGCACAACGTTGGCGTTTTTGATATCAACCCAGTTGTTGGTCATTGCGCCGCGCCCGAAGGACGGCGCCAGAGCGGCAACGGTCGGCGCGTGACACAGGCGGGCCTGACAATCCAGCCCCAGCATTCCCAGCGCACGTGCGAATTTAAAATCCAGCACCCCGGTTTCATTACTCGCGGCAGAAGAGGCTAGCATGCCCGAACTCAACCAGCGGTTGACGAGCTCGCCTTTTTCATTGCGTTCGATGAAATTTTTGTCACGATCATCCTTCAGCAGGCGGGCAATGCGGTCCGTCGCCTCTTCCCAACTGATCCGTTTCCATTCCTTCGCCCCCGGCGCGCGATATTCCGGATAATGCAGGCGCCCGGCACTGTGGATGAAGTCAACCAGCCCCGCCCCCTTGGGGCAGAGGGAGCCACGGCTGACAGGATGATCCGGGTCCCCTTCAATATGGAAAATGCTTGGCTTGGCGTTCTTTGCGCCATCACCAAGGCTGTACATCAGAATACCGCACCCCACCGAACAGTATGTGCAGTTGTTGCGGGTTTCCTTCGCCCGCACCAGCTTATACTGCCGGGAATCCCCTGCGTAAGCTTTAGGCGGTGCAAAACCCAGTGCAAGGGCACTGGCCCCGGCAACACATGTACCGCCAGCTTTCAGAAATTGCCGTCTTCCCAGAGTCATTGCACTACGCCTTCAGTTACGCATCGATAAACCGCATAACGGATATTTAGAGTATTTCGTCAAAATCTGAATTGATACAGATCACTTAAATAGTCGCGCAGCAAATCACTTTTCTTTCAAAATAAAGAGTTTATGACAGTTGTCTGTATTTATTTGAATACAGATATTACAACTATAAGTTGCTATTTATGCTTTATCCTGAAAAGCGGTGTTTTCACGCTCCCGCGCGGCGCAAAGCTGGAACATAGCTGCTCTGATATTGGCAACGCTAAAGTGCTTTTTTTTATTTTGTGCGAACGCCTCCGGTCTTTTATATATCGGTCACGGATCATTCCACAGACATACCGGACAGAGAAATGCGGCTTTACTCCCCCTCTCCTGCGCCCTTTCTGCAGCGAGGCTGGCACTTCGGTTTTTCCCCTGAAAGCACCGTTTCTCAGTTTTTTACCCGCACCGTTCCCTTCTCTTTTCCCGCCTGCTGCGCCTCCTGACAGGAAAATTCCGCATGCCTTCACACTGCTTTCCCCCACGCCTGTCCGCCACATCTCCGGTCCGTCGTCCGCCCCGTTTTTTTCTGACAAGTCTGGCCGGGGCTGTAAGCGCATGGGCAATGCTGGCATACGCGCAGGCTGCTACCGCCACATCCCACAGCAGCACGGCGCATCACCGGGCAAGCAAAACAGCGCCTGCCAGAACAGTGCAGCCCCACAGTGCGCCCCGCCGTGCCACCGGCCCTATGCTCGCACATGGAGAGGAAGAAATTTCCGTCGCGTCCCGCCGTCAGGCCCTGAATGGTGGCGGTGGCATGATGCGGCAGGAAACAGCGCCGCATGCCGTGCAGACAGTGACAAAAGCCTACATCGCCATGCGCAGCCCGACATCCACAGCGCTTGATCTGGTTAAAAACCTGCCAACCTGAACGTCATGACGCCCGACAGCTCGGGCATGGAAGGCGGACAGATCCAGTCTCGCGGCCTGACTGATCTGGATATGGCGCTGATGGTGGATGGCGCACCGGCAGCGGCGGCCAAATATATGTCGGAAGATATTGATTCCGAAAACCTTGAGGAAGTCAGCGTCACCCCCGGGAGTGCCGCGCGTGATCTGCCCGTTATGTCCGCCGCAGGCGGGGTGATGAACTCGCGCACGCACCGGGCGGCCGAAAAAGCGGGCGGCATGGTCGATTTCTCTTACGGCACCAATAACCTCTCACGCGAATTTATCCGTCTGGAGTCCGGTGAGATCGGCAAAAGCGGCGTGAAAAGCTATTTCTCCTTTTCCAACGCGCATGCCCGGAGCTGGATGGGCGCTGGCATCAATCAGCGGAAACATATTGATTTCGGCCTCCAGAAAGACTGGCAGAACGGCTCTAACGCGCGCCTTTTCCTCTCATGGAACTCCGCTGATTTTACAATCGACAATTATCCGACGGCGCAGGAATTTTTTGAATATAAACATACCGGCAACGGCTATGGCCGCTCGGCTGACCCCAAGAACGTCAACTACTGGAAGAACAATAACGACCACTGGAACCAGATCTTCCTGACGGCTCCCATCCACATCGTTCTGCCCAAAAAGTTCAATTTCGACCTCCAGCCTTATTTCAGCATGGGTCAGGGCTGGGACGCCTCCCCCGGCGGCGTGGCGACGGAAGGCCAGTATACGCATAATAGCGGGGGCGCAGCGGTACCCGCAGGCACCAACATGACCAGCTTCTTTTTGGAAAATGAAGCCCGGCAGGTGGGGGCTGTGGCCAAACTGAGCTACGAGATTGACAGCCATAACCACCTGACGCTTGGCTACTGGTATGAAAATAACCAGACCATTCAGGCTACCCCAAAAGCGTTACGATGGATAACGGGGCCGCAGCCAGCCCGAACTGGGCAAAATATGCGGTGGGCGGCGCCATGTACGGGCAGAATGCCGGGTATGAGCTGCATTCCCTGTTCATCCAGAACCAGTCCCGCTACCTGAACAACAAGCTGCTGATCAATGCCGGTTTCAAGTTCGTCATGTCTAACGCATGGAACAGGGGCTGGAGCGGCCAGAATAAAAACTGGATCCCCGGTAACAGCTCCGGGGCCAATACCACAGCCCCCCTGCCCCAGCTTTCCATCAGCTATCAGATTGACCCCAACAGCCAGATTTACATCAATGCGGAAGGAGATTACCGCCAGCCAAGTGCGACAGATATGGGCTGGCTTTCCGCCAGCGCACCGATGCTGAAAAACCAGTATTCCATCAAGGAAGAACTGGGCTACCGGTATCACAACAAATACATGCTGCTTGACCTGTCCTTCTTTAACTACAACGTGACGAACCGCATTGTGGACCAGTATCTGGGCATGAACAGCTTCAAGCCGTTTTCCATCGGCAACCAGACCATGCGCGGGTTTGACTTCATGATCGCCGGGCGGGAAATCCATGGCTTCAGCCCCTATGCCTCTGTGGAGTATCTGCACGCCACTCAGGACAGCAATGTTTTTGACCCTTATCAGAACATCATGCTGCGTTCCAAAGGGACACAGGCCGTCATGGCGCCACGGATCATGGCAAACTTTGGTCTGACCTATACTTATAAAGGATTTTTTGCAAACGGTGCCGTGCATTACACCGGCCCGCAATCTGTCTCCATTGCCAATGACCAGCGTATCCCCGGCTACGTGACGGACTCCCTCTCCCTCGGCTATCATTTCAAACCCGTCGGGTTCCTGAAATCTCCAACCTTCAAGCTGAACTTTACGAACCTGACAGGCTCTATTGTCCGCTCCGGGGCTATGGGAGCCGTCTACAGCGCGCATGATACCAGCACTGTTTATAGCGGCAGCAAAGCTGCTTACACCGGCTATGGAAATGCCTTTATGCTGGAACCACGCTTTACCATGACGGGCACAATTTCCACGTCCTTCTGACCGGCCTCTTTACAACAGTCTTTTTCTGGTCTTCAAAAAAGGTGCCGCGTATCTCCGTACGGGATATCCGGCACCTTTTCTCATTCCGCACCCCACACTGAAAGCCTCTGATTATGTTCAATGCGCCGGCTCTGGTGGCTGAAATCACGGCACTTTCTGATGCCTATGAAAAAGCTCTGGGCGAGAATGACCTCTCCGCGCTTGACGCTTTTTTTTACGACGGAGCGGAAACAGTGCGTTACGGTGTGGGAGAAAACCTCTATGGCGCGGAGGAAATTGCCGCCTTCCGCCGGGCACGGAGCGGTGGCTCTCCACCCCGCAGGGTCTTGCGCCGCGCCATTACAACATGGGGAGAGACCTCCGCTGTTGTCAGTCTGGAATTCCAGCGCGAAGGATCATCCCGCATCGGGCGGCAGATGCAGACATGGGTTCTGACAGAGCAGGGCTGGAAAATTATTGCCGCCCATGTTTCGCTCATGACCGAGCGTCCGGAAACCGGTAGTCCGGCGGCGTGAGCGACCGGCAGCCAACTGGCAACTAGAGACATATGCGCCGGGAATACGCGCTTCAGGCAACCTGCTGAGGGTGAGGCAAAAAGCGTTCAATCAGTTCCGCCGCCACCAGCGCCGCAATAATTTCCGGGCGTTTATCCCGCACCCCCCGATCCCCGATCGGGCAGATCAGCGCGGCAATACGCTCTTCCGGTAAGCCGATTTCCCGAAAACCGGCTTCAAACCGGCGGCGCTTGGTGCGTGAGCCAATCAGCCCGACGTACGACAGATCTCCCCGCTCCAGAGCCGCCGCCACGATCAGCGCATCCAGAGAATGGTTAGGGGTCAGCACAAGAACGCCTGATCTGGCGGGAATCTCCGCCAGAACCTGCTCCCATGCTCCGGTCATTCGTGCCTCAACGCCTTCCGGCACCACACCAAATTCTTCCGGGCGCGGATCAACCCAGATCAGACGCAGCGGAAGAGGTGATAGCGCCCGCGCCAGAGCACGCCCGACATGCCCTGCCCCGAACAGCACCAGCACAGGCCACGCCTGCTCCTGCCCAGCCAGATGCTGCTGGAGGCGTATGGCAAGCGCGGCATCCAGCCGGGAGATGCGCACATCTACCCGCCCCCCGCAGCACTGGCCGGTTTCCGGCCCCAGCGCAAAACTATGGGTCCATTCAGCATCCCCTGCGTCAAGCAGGGTTCTGGCCCGGTGTACGCAGTCCCATTCCAGACACCCGCCGCCAATCGTCCCGGCCTGCCAGTGTTCTCCAATCAGCATAAAGGCCCCACTCTCACGCGGGGTAGAGCCGCGCGCTTCCACCACCTGCACACAGGCAACCGGGGCAGCATCCCGGTACCAGTCTGACAGTCGTGTGGAAAGCTCCTTCATGCCGCGGCCCGTCCTCAGGGCTGCCACTGGCTGCGCATCCGCTCAGCGGTACGCAAAATCTGTTCCGGTGTGGCGGGGGCATCAAGCTGGGGGCAGGTTTTGTAAGCATTCAGGCTGGCCAGCGCGTCAGACATCGCCTGCAACACCGCAACACCATGCACAAAAGGAGGCTCGCCCACGGCCTTGGAGCGAAAAATTGTTGCTTCCTGATTAGGGGAGTTTTCCAGCAGGGCCACGTTAAAAATACGGGGCCGGTCAGAACAGGCGGGAATTTTATACGTGCTTGGGGCATGCGTCCGCAGCCTCCCGGACTCATCCCACACCAACTCTTCCATTGTGAGCCAGCCCGCACCCTGCACAAACCCGCCTTCAATCTGCCCGATATCAATCGCCGGGTTCAGAGACTGTCCGGCGTCATGTAAAATATCGACGCGCTCAATCCGGTTTTCGCCAGTCAGCAGATCAACAGCAACCTCGGCACAGGCTACGCCATACGCAAAATAGTAAAAAGGCCGACCGCGCCCTGTCGCAGCGTTCCATGAGATTTTGGGCGTTTTGTAAAACCCGTTCGCCGAGAGGGAAACACGCGCAAAATACGCGGCCTTTGTCAGTTCGGGGAAAGGAATAACTTCCTCGCCAACCCGCACGCCATCAGGCAGAAACCGCACGTTTTCTTCCGCCACACTCCAGTGTTCAGCCGCAAAACTGACCAGCCGCGCCTTGATTTTCTGCACCGCATCCAGAACGGCCATCCCGTTCAGGTCCGCACCACTTGAGGCGGCTGTGGCGGAAGTATTGGGCACCTTGCCTGTTGTGGTTGCGGTGATCCGCACCCGGTCTTCCGTCAGACCGAATTCCCGCATGGCAATCTGCACCATCTTGGTGTGCAGGCCCTGCCCCATTTCCGTGCCGCCATGATTCACCTGCACGGACCCATCCGTATAGACATGCACCAGCGCACCCGCCTGATTGTAATGGGTTGCAGTGAAGGAAATACCGAACTTGACGGGCGTCAGCGCGATACCGCGTTTGATAAAGGGGCTGCTCTTATTGGCCTCCCGCAGGGCCTGACGGCGCTCACGGTAATCACAACGCTCTGCAAGCTGTGTCATCATGTCAGCGGCAATCGAATCTTCCACCGTCATATGATACGGCGTGATGTTACGTGTGCCCGTGCCGTAGACATTGCGCGCCCGCACATCCAGCGGGTCCAGCCCGGTTGCAATCGCAATTTCCTCAATCACCCGCTCCGCCGCCACAATACCCTGCGGGCCGCCAAAGCCGCGATAAGCCGTGTTGGACTGCGTGTTGGTTTTCAGGGGGTCAGAGCGGAAGCGCACATCCGGGTAGAAATAGGCGTTATCGGCATGAAACAGAGCACGGTCCACCACCGGACCGGAAAGATCCGCCGCCCAGCCACATCGCGCCGCCAGCACCATATCGACCGCAAGGATGTTGCCCTCATCATCAAACCCGACATCATAATCAATCACGAAGTCATGGCGTTTGCCGGTCATCATCATATCATCATCCCGGTCAAGCCGCATTTTGGCGGCTCGGCCGGTCGCATGGGCCGCAATGGCCGCCAGACAGGCAGGCGTATTGGCCTGAGATTCCTTGCCGCCAAACGCCCCGCCCATGCGGCGCACTTCTACCGTGACCAGATTACTGGGCACATGCAGGCAATGCGCCACCATATGCTGTGTTTCCGTCGGGTGCTGGGTGGAGGACCAGACGCGCATCTCCCCTTCTTCACCCGGCTGGGCAAGTGCTGCCTGCCCTTCCAGATAGAAATGCTCCTGCCCGCCAATGGTCACCTGCCCGGAAAGCCTTCTGGGAGCCGCCGCCAGACCAGCCTCTACATCCCCGCGGCTCATCACCAGCGGGCGCCAGACCAGTTCACCGCCAGCCTCGCGCGCCTGCGCGATATTCAGCACGGCGGGACGGTCTTCATACTCAATTTTTGCCAGTTTAGCGGCCCGCCGCGCGACACCCCGGCTTTCCCCACCACAACAAAAACGGGCTGGCCATAAAAACAGACTTCGCCTTCGGCCAGCAGCGGCTCATCACCTTTCCCCACGGCGCTGATCTGATTTTCTCCGGGGATATCCGCCGCCGTCAGCACACAGACCACACCGGGCACAGCCCGCACGGCCTCAAGATCCATCGAGACAATCCGCGCATGCGCTTTTGTGCTCAGACCCGGCACAACATGCAGCAGCCCCTGCGGCTCTGGCAGATCATCAATATAGGCCGCACTGCCGGACACATGCATCCGGGCACTTTCATGCCGCAGACTTGTGGACGCACCACCGGGAACGATGGGCGCGACCGGCATCTGCTCAAGTTTAAGAGCCTCAGACATACGCCTGCTCCTTCCACCCGGCCAGCCGGGTTTCTGCGCCTGCATAGTCCGGCGCGGTTTCCGCAAACAGGCGTGTCAGCAAATTCCCCGCAACCGTCTGGCGATACCATGCGCTGGAACGCATATCGGAAATTGGTTCAAAATCCGCCTTCATCGCGTCCTGCGCCGCCCTGAGCGTGGCCTCTGTCCAGAATTGCCCCTGCAAGGCGGCTTCCGTCGCGGCGGCCCGTTTGGGTGTAGCGGCCATCCCGCCGAAAGCGATACGGGCCGAAGCAATCCGCCCATCTGTCTCAAACGTCAGAGCAAACGCCCCAAGAACGGCGGAAATATCCTGATCAAAGCGCTTGGAAATCTTATAAGCCCGGAAAACCGTGCCGGGCTGGGGCTGAGGGATTACAACAGCCTCAATAAACTCGCCCGGCTTCCGGTCCTGTTTGCCATAGGCCAGAAAATACTCTTCCAGCGGCAGGCTACGATGCGCCTCTCCGCACCGCAGCTTCAGCACGGCTCCGGCGGCAATCAGCACGGGAGGCCCGTCTCCAATAGGGGAGCCGTTGCCGATATTCCCGCAGACCGTGCCGGCATTCCGCACCTGAGTGGAGCCAATGCGCCGGATAACCTCGCCCGCATCTGGCAGCATGGCGGCAATGGCCTCCTTCGCCTGCGTATAGGTTACGGCAGCACCGATCCTCAGTCCGTCCGGCGTATATTCAATCGTGCGCAAATCCGGCACTAGTCCGACGCTGATCACATGCGGCAGGGTACGCAACCCCTTGGTGACCCATAAGCCAACATCCGTCGCGCCCGCCACCAGTGTTGCCTGTGGGTCTGCCTGATAGGCCGTGGCCAGCGCATCCGCATTGCCGGGCAGCGTGAGCCGCCCTTCCTGTCCGCTAATCTCCACGGTCTGCCCGTCAGCCAGAGCCTTGAGCCGCGTTTTGATGGCTTCTGTCTGCGTATCCAGCACATCCCCCGGCAGACTGAGGGCTTGCTTCATGGCCCGCACGATGGCGCATAGCCGGTGCAGCGGCAGAGGTTACCAGCGAGAGCCGTATTAATGGCGTCTTCTTCCATCGAAGCACCCGGCGTCTTGCAATAAGCAACCATCGACATGACAAAACCCGGTGTGCAGAACCCGCACTGTGCGCCGTGCAGTTCCACCATAGCCTGCTGCACCGGATGCAGAGCGCCTTCCGGGCTCCGCAGGTCTTCCACCGTGAAAAGCTGCGCCCCATCCAGCATCCACAAAAACTGGATACAGGCATTGACGGCCCGCCAGACGAGTTTATCCCCTTCCAGCCGCACCACCAGAACCGTACAAGCCCCGCAGTCGCCCTCATTACAGCCTTCCTTTGTGCCAGTGCGCCGCTTGTCTTCACGCAGCCAGTCCAGCACGGTCCGCGTCGGGCTGAACGCCGGGATCTCGTGACGCACATTTCCAAGATAAAACCGGATAGACTGCCGCATAAACTGCGCTCTCCTGCTGGAACATTTCCCCGGCTTTCAGCACCACAAAAGCCTTATCATGCCGGGTGACCGGAGCCTCTTGCACCGGGCGTAACGCTGACGGCCTGAGGGCGGGCCCTTCGCCTTGGTCATACTGTATATCGTTTCAGAATCATCTCATTTTCAGCATTCGTCCACCATAAAGAATGCGACGCCCTGTTGCGTTTTTATCGACACCCCGCCAACAGTCTTACAGCAGGATTTTCGATGCCGCTGCCTGCTGCATTGTCTGGAGATACACCGTGCGAAACCCCGCTCGCATTTTTACACTCTCACGGTTTTCCATCTATTTTGAGATGGTCGCACAGACAGGCTCCATCCGGCAGGCGGCCTCTGCCCTCAATGTGTCTCCCTCCGCAGTAAACCGGCAAATTCTGGCTGTGGAAGAGGACATGCAAACCCCGCTCTTCCACCGGCACAGTTCCGGCCTCAGCCTGACGACCGCCGGGGAGTTGCTGCTGGCGGCCATTATTTCCGGCAAGCGGGATTTTGAGCAGTTTCAGTCCCGGCTGGACGGGCTTTCAGGCCTGCATGGCGGCGTGGTTGAAATTGCCGCGATTGAAGCCGTGAGTGACAGGTTAATCCCCGACATCCTCTCGGACGTCACCAAGCGGCACCCCCGCGTGGAGTTCAGGCTTCAGACACTGGATTTCAAAGCCATCTGGCAGGCCGTCAGTCGGAATGATGTTGATTTCGGGATTTCTCTCGCCGGGAAATCTTCACGGCAGGTCCGCATTGTCAGCACACTTCAGGCTGCCATCGGGTTTGTTGTCCGGCCCGACCATCCGCTCGCCCAACGGGAAGATGCCCGGCTGAACCATGCCACCGGCAGCAAGCTGATTTTGCCGGATAGCACGCTGGCCGTCGGTGCGGCCATTCAGGACGGGCTGGCTCAGCACAGTCTGAGCCTGAACCCCACCTTTACCAGCAACCGCATTGCCAGCATCAAGGCCTTGATCCGTAGCGGATTAGGCGTTGGCATGCTGACCCGGATGGATGTGATGAATGAGGTCAAAGCCGGGGAACTCTGCTTTGTGCCGATAACAGAGTCCGGTATCCGGCCTCTCGGCTTCTCCCTGTTCTATAATACGCAACGGCGGCTGAGTGCCGCCGCCCAGACCACGCTGGATCTGATTACAGAAAGCTTTAACGCCCTGGCGGAGCAGAGCGGGACAATGCCGCCCTGAAGCACAGGCGCGCTTACCCTTCCTGCACGCGCCCTTCATCCGTCAGGACCGTCTGAGCAGTCTCGTCTGAAGAGATTTTAGAGGGCTGATCCCCAATAACCACACCGTGCTTGTTAGCGGGCATGAAGTGGTTGAACACCAGATGCAGGCCCATCGCCGCCATGGAGCCGAGCGTAATCCCGCTGCCAAAAATGATCTGCGCCCAACTGGGGAAGTTATCCGCAATATGCGGCTGGGCTGTTGCCAGCATGCCAAGACCGATGCTGGTCCCGACAATGATCATATTATTCTGATCTTCAAAATCCACCTGTGCGAGCGTCTGGATCCCGACCACGGCAACCGCCGCAAACATGGCCAGAGCCGCCCCACCCAGAACAGGCAGCGGGACACTCGCCATAATGGCGGCCAGTTTGGGGATACAGCCCAGCACCATCATGATTACGGCAGCAGAAGCCACAACCCACCGGCTTTTAACCTGCGTCAGCCGCACCAGCCCGACATTTTCTGCAAAGCAGGTGTAGGGAAAGGAATTGAAAACACCGCCGATAAACGTCGCAAGCCCGTCCGCGCGGATGGCAGAGGCGATATCATCCGAGGTAATCGGCTTTTTAACGATAGCCCCTGTTGCAAACACATCGCCCGTTGTTTCCAGCATGGAAATAATCATGACGATAATCAGCGAGAGAATGGGCACGACGTGGAACGTCGGCATCCCAAAGAAAAACGGCCGGGAAATTGTCAGCAACGGCGCGGCGCCAACATCCCCAAAATGCGCGTCTCCCAGTGCCCAGGCCACCAGCGTCATGAGGACAAGGCCGATCAGCACGGCAATCGTGCCAATAAACCCGCGAAAGAATTTCTGGATCGCCAGAATGCAGAACAATGTGCCCAGACCATAGGCCACGTTCCGCAATTCCACCGGATTTTGCATGACGTTCGTGCCGTGGCCGGACACAATATCATTCGCGGCAACCGGCAGCAGCGCCAGCCCGATTACCAGAATAACGGACCCTGTCACAACTGGCGGAAAAAACCGGATAAGGCGGGAAAAATACGGGGCAACAACGTAAGAAAACAGTCCGGCAACAATCACCGCGCCAAAAATCTGGTGCAGCCCTTCCACACCGCCACCGGCCGACACGCCAATCGCGATCATGGGCATTACCGCCACAAAGGTCACCCCCTGCAGAAGCGGCAGCCGCACCCCGATCTTGCCAATGCCGACGGCCTGAATGAAGGAGGCAATCCCGCAGGTAAACAGGTCAGCCTCAATCAGATGTTCCAGCATGTCATGTGAAAGGCCAAGCGCACTGGCCAGCAGAATGGGAACAATGACCGCTGCCGCATAGAATGTCAGAACATGCTGGAAGCCGTAAATTGCCAGCTCCCATAGCGGGAGAACCTGATCAACGGGATGGACGGTTTCTGTCGTTTTACGTTTGTCGAGGGTCACGCACTCAACTCCCTCGATAAGTGGAATATCCGTATGGGGCGGCAAGCAGCGGCACATGCGCGTGCCCTTCCGCACTCAGCCCGAACACGAGGGGAACAACGTCCAGAAATGGCGGGTCCGCCAGTTCATGCCCCTGTGCGCGGAAATAAGCGGCAATTTCAAATTCCAGCCGGTATTGCCCGCCCTCAAGCGTCAACGCGCGTAAGGCAGGGCACCGGCCATCGGCATCCGTCACGCCATCAAACAGGACGGCAGTGCCTGAAAACAGACGCAACCGCACCCCGGCGGCAGGGCGGCCAGACACCGTATCCAGAACATGTGTTGATAGAGAACTCATGCGGTCACTTTATCCTGCAAGCGTAAAGAGGCAATAGCATCAATCTGCCTGAGCGCCTCTGCCAGTTCGGCCTCCGGCGTGCTGAGCAGACGCTCCGCCATGGCATTCAGAATGACCGCTTTCCCGGCCTTACGGACGCAGATAACAAACGGCATGCCAAACTTGTCCCGGTATGCGGTGTTCAGGCTCTGGAAATGCGCATATTCGGCAGGGCTCAGCCGGTCCAGCCCGGCACTTCCCTGCTCCTGTGCGGAGGCCTCCGTCAAAGCCGGGTCAATTCCCGCACGATGCCCAAGCTCCGGATGCGCCCTGACCAGTGCGATCTGGCGGTCATACCCGGCCTGATGCACCACGTCAGAAAAAGCCTTCAGCATCGCCTCCCTGCTGGCAAAGGGGCGCTGCTGCGCAGCCCCTTCCGCAACCCAGGGAGAGTGTTCATACAAACCGCCAAATTCTACCACGAAGGCATCTGGCGGCAGGGTATTCACATCATCAAGCGTCATGCCGGATGCACCGCAAGCCAGTGCTGCGCGATCTCAAGCCGGGTCGCAACCCAGACTTTCTCATGCGCCTGCACATGCTCCAGAAAACGCGCCACAGCCAGCGCACGGGCCGGTTTTCCGGCAAGCCTGCAATGCAGGCCAATGGACATCATCCGGCCGCCTTCCCGGTACAGCATATCAAACGTGTCCCGCAGATAACGGAAGAACTGTTCGCCCTCCGTAAAGCCATTCAGCGCCGCGAACTTCATGTCATTCACGTCCAGCGTGTAAGGCACAATCAGTTGAGGGCGTCCGTATCGCCGGTCATAGTACGGCAGATCATCCGCGTATGAGTCCGCGTCATACACAAAGCCGCCTTCTTCCACGACCAGACGCGCGGTGTTGGGGCTTGTGCGGCCCTGATACCAGCCGAGGGGACGGGAGCCGGTAATCTGCGTATGCAGCGCAATGGCCTCGCGGATATGCGCGCGTTCCACCTCTTCCGGGATATCCTGATAATCAATCCAGCGCAGCCCGTGCGTGGCGATTTCCCAGTTTCCGTCCTTCATGGCCGCGACGGCTTCCGGATTACGCGCCATTGCCAGAGCCACACCAAACACTGTCGGGCGCATCCCAGCAGACTGGAACAGCCGGTGCAACCGCCAGAACCCGGCGCGGCTGCCATATTCATACAGGCTTTCCATCTGCATGCAGCGGGCATCCGGGATAGAGCGGGTGCCCACCATTTCTGACAGGAAAGCCTCTGACCCCTTATCCCCGTGCAGGACGCAGTTTTCAGCCCCTTCCTCGTAATTAATGACAAACTGCACGGCAATGCGCGCCCCGTCGGGCCACTGAGGGTCGGGCGGTGTCGGGCCATATCCTGTCATATCCCGCGGATAATCAGTCATACTCTCTCCGGCTTTGCCTGTTGGTCATGCGTCTTGCACGTATTCTTGCTTTGGGGACGTCTCTTACACAGGTGGGGCAAGGCTGACGAGTTCGTCCGTATCGTAATCCAGCAGGCTTTGCAGATGCGCCTCGCCATCCTGCACAAACAGTTCACGCCCGATGGCCTGCACCAGCCGCTCCACCCCAAAACGCATCCCGCTGATGGACGCCCCTGAAAGCCCCATGCTGGGCATCGCGGCAAACGTGAAGTTATGAATGGCCTTGAGCATTGGCGCCAGCGGGTCCGCCTCATTCAGAGGCTGGAACTGGAAGTTACCGCTCAGATAAGGGTGGCTGGCCAGAACCTCGCTCTCCTCGCCCGCAGGGGCAGTAAAGCGGTCCCGCCAGAGGGTGACGTTCCGGGCAAAACGGTGCATTTCCGGGCGGCGGGTGAGGTCAATCACAAATCCGGTGCCAATAATCAGGAAATCAAATGTCATTTCGCCCTGTGGCGTCGTGACGACAACGCCTTCCGGTGTTTCTTTCACTGCAAGCCAGGGCGCCCCCGTGTGGAACGCAAAATTTTCATGCTTGCGGCAACGCCAGAACGTATCCTGCGGCGGCGGCTGATTGAGGTCATAAATGCGGTGCATAAAGCGCCAGCGCACCTGATCAGGCAGATCAGCGAAATATCCGAGGAAGCCCGCATTCTCCATCCAGCGATACGGGTTCACACTCGGAATTTTCTGCCGACGCAGGCACAGATCGACGCGCCCCGCGCCGAGTTCCAGCGCCGTCGCGGCGTTATCAAACGCCGAGGCCCCGGCCCCCAGCACACCAATCCGCTTGCCTTTGAGTGCGGCAAAATCAATCTGCTGGCTGGTGTGCGCATAGCGCGAGGCGGGAAGTGCCTGCTTGATAAAGTCCGGCACATGCCAGGCCCCGCCCCCTTCAATCCCGGTGGCCAGAACCATTTTACGCGCCCAGACATGAGACTGCGCACCACCGGCCTGCTGGAACGTGAGGCGTAGAAGACCATCCTCCAGTCAATATCAACCAGTTTACGGTCATTCTGTACAGGCAGGGCCAGCACATCGCGCAGCCAGTCCAGATAGGCCTGCCAGTCCTGCCGGGAAATTTTATCCAGCGCCTTCCACGCTGCCACACCATAACGTGCTTCAAACCAGGATTGCGGCGTCAGGCTCGGGATACCCAGATCAGGCCCCGTGACATGCTTGGGCGTGCGCAGGGTGATCATCCGGGCGAAAGTGACCCACGGGCCTTCCCCGCCACGGGCCGCCTGATCAAAAATGCAAGCGTTACTCAGGCCACGCCGACGGAGTGCGAACGCCGTTGCAAGCCCTCCCTGCCCGCCGCCGATAATGGCAACATCCAGAACACGCTCTCCATCCCGCTCCAGAGGCACGCACCAGTCACCCGTTGCGTAGCGGATTTTAGCCAGATCATCCCGAACACGCTGTTCAAGCTGGTCCAGCCCTGTGGTGGAAGAAACCTGTTCCATCTGCACGTCTAACCTTATCTTTATCCCGGCCTATCGCCATCTGAAACAATTTCACACCCGGACCATTCTTGTATATGACTTAAATCAGTCTAATCCGTTCGCAAAATGAGATCACCTCACATGCCGGTTTTTTCTCGCTTCCTTCGCTACTTCATTGCCGTGGCGCAGCAGGGCTCAATCCGCAAAGCCTCTGATGAGCTGAATATCGCGGCCTCGGCGATCGACCGGCAGATCCTGCAAGGCGAAAAACTGCTCGGCACGCAGCTCTTCGAGCGCCTGCCAACCGGGTTGCGGCTGACCACGGCGGGTGAACTCCTGCTCTCTTCGGGCATCCGCTGGACGCGGGACCTCCGCGCGCTCACCACGCAGATTGATAACCTGAAAGGCCTGCGGCAGGGCTCGGCGGATATCCTGATCCCCGATGCGCTGACAAAGGGCTTCCTGCCCGCCGTGCTGGGCCGCCTGCGGAAAACACATCCCGGTATTGTCGTGAACGTGCATGTACGCGCCAGCAAGGATATGGGGGAAATTCTGGTAGATGGTCAGGCGGATTTTGCCTGATGTTCAACCCCGGCCACATGCGGGAACTGTTTGTGCGGGCCCATAAGGAAATTCCGCTTGGCTTTATCACCCCGCCTGACCACCCCGTCGGCGCGCTGGAGTCCGCCCCGTTCAGCCTGTGCGCGGAGTATCCGGTTGTCATTCCCGCACCCCCGCTGGCGTTATGGCGGCCACTGGAACTGCTGGAAGCAGAAACCGGCCTGAAAATTCAGGCGGTAGGCCGGGCTGACAATATTCAGATGATCAAATCGCTCGTCAGTGCCGGAGTTGGCATCGGCGTTCTCTCCTATCTGGATGTGTATGACGAAGTGCAGAAAAATCAGCTTGCGTTCACCCCCATCCTGCATAAAAAACTGTCCCCGGTTACGCTGGCGCTATGTGTTGACAGATCACGCCAGCTTTCCATGGCAGCAAGACTGATTATTTCTGAAATTGAACAGTTTTTTGCCGACCAGCTTTAACTCCGGCCCCTGTCTGCGAGGTTCCATGCCCTCCCCGTCCCGCACCGCTGCTCTGAGAGGGCGTTATGTCACGTTCAAAGGCAATCCTTTCACAATGCCGCCGGAAGAGGCTTTGCATGTTGAAGAAGACGGACTGATCCTGATTGAAAACGGCAAGATTAGCCTGTGCGGCGCTTATGATGCGCTGCGGACACAGATGCCTGAAGGCGTGCAGGTTACACACTATCCAAACAGCCTGATCAGCGCAGGGTTTATTGATACACACGTCCACTACCCGCAGCTCCCCGTTATTGCCTCATGGGGTGAGCAGCTACTGGAATGGCTGCAACAGTATGTGTTTCCCACCGAGGCAAAATTCTCCAGCCCGGAGGTTGCACAGACCGTCGCCCGCGCCTTTTTGCAGGAACTGCTGCGTAACGGGACGACAACAGCGGCTGTATACTGCACCGTACATCCTGAATCCGTGACAGCCTTTTTTCAGGAATCAGAGAAGCTTGGCACCCGGATGATTGCGGGCAAAGTCCTGATGGACCGCAATGCGCCGGATAACCTCAGGGATACCGCCAGACAGGGCTATGATGAGTCCCTGAAACTGATTGAAGCATGGCACGGCAAAGGGCGGCAGCTTTACGCCATTACGCCGCGCTTCGCGATCACTAGCACACCGGAGCAACTGGAATGTGCCGGGGCTCTCTTCCGGAGCCGGGATGATCTGTTCATGCAGACGCATCTTGCTGAAAACGAGGATGAGATTGCTTTTGTCAAAACACTGTTCCCGGACCGGACGTCCTATCTGGATGTGTATGACAAAGCGGGTCTGGCAGGCCCGCGCGCCATTTTTGGCCATGCCATCCATATGCACGAGCATGATTTCCAGCACTGCCATGACACACGCTGTACACTGGCCCATTGCCCGACCTCCAATCTGTTTTTAGGGAGCGGCGCCTTCCGGCTGTTTGATGCGCTGGACCCACGCCGCCCGGTCCATGTTGGTCTGGGCACGGATATCGGGGCGGGCACAAGCTTTTCTCTGCTCAGCACGATGGGGGAAGCGTACAAGGTCTCGCTGATGGCCGGAAAGCAGCGCCTGCATGCCATTCAGGCGTTCTGGCTGGCTACGGCCGGGGCGGCACAGTCCCTGCATCTGGAGCGTAAAATCGGGACCATTGCGCCGGGCATGGAGGCGGATCTGTGCGTGCTGGACCCGGCGGCCACACCCTTACTGGCTCTGCGCAGCGACGAATGCACCAGCATCGCGGATCTGCTCTTTGTTCTGATGACGCTAGGAGACGACCGCTGCGTCAAAGCCACTTGGGTCGATGGGCGGCCTGTCCATATCCGGCAGGACACCGCCTCATAACGCTCTTAACCCTGCGCTACCATGCGGCAACACCCCCGTCACTCCGGGTCCGTAGCACCTTCCAGCATCCCGTCAGGGTGACGGACAAGTGCGCCTGCGTGCCCCATCAGAGAGGTAAAGGGCGCAACACGTTCCATCTTGTGCCCTGCCGCAGCCATCTGCGCCACGAGGTCCGGCGCAAACCTGTCCTCATATTTCAGGGTCACGCTTTCATCCCCCCATGTGCGCCCCAGTAGCCAGCGCGGGGCAGTAACGGCCTGCTGCAAGCCCATGCCATACTGTGCGTAACGGGTGAAAACCGCCGCCTGCGTCTGTGGCTGGCCCTCGCCCCCCATGGTGCCATAAACCATCACCCGTCCGTCCTCAAACCGGGCCGCCGCAGGGTTCAGCGTGTGGAACGGCTTGCGGCCGGGGCGCAGCACATTCCACCCCTCCTCCGCCAGCCGGAAGCTAGAACCCCGATTTTGCCAGACAATCCCTGTCTGGGGCAGCACCACGCCTGACCCGAATTCAAAATAGGTACTCTGGATCATGCTGACAGCCACACCATCCGCATCAATAGCCCCCATCCAGACCGTATCCCCGACCTGTGACGGATAAGGCCACGGGGCCGCTTTCTGCGGATCAATTGCTGCGGCCATCTGGTCCAGCGCGGCAGCATCATTCAGCGTCTGCTGGGCTTCGACTGTCATATAAACAGGGTCTCCCACATGGGTGTCCCGATACCGGAAAGCCTGCTTGGTCGCTTCCACAAGCCCGTGCCAGTAGGCAAAGCTTTCCGGAGCCTCCGCCTTGAGCCGGTCAAACACTGCGAGAATGAGAAGAGACGCAACACCCTGCGTTGGCGGGGCCATATTATACAGCGTTGCGCCACTCACCCCGACAGACAACGGTGCACGAAGGCTCGCCGCATGAGCGGCCAGATCCTCAGCAGAGAGAGGGCTACCCGCTCGCGCCAGATCCGCAACAAGGCTCTGCGCCAGAGACCCGGTATAAAAACTGGCCACACCCTCAGCAGCCAGTTTGCGCAAGGTTTCCCCCAGTGCGGGGTTTTTCAGAATATCGCCAGTCTGTAACGGGCGACCGTCTGGTTCAAAAACCGCCGCATATCCTGACACTGCGCACAGTTCAGCACTTTTCTGCGCGGCAACCTCAGCCCCGCCCGCCGTAACCGGCACACCCTGTTCCGCATACCAGATTGCATCCCGCAAAAGCCGCTCCAGCGGCAGCGCCTGCGTCTGCTGTTGCCTGTGATAGGCCCCGGAAAGCCGGTGCGCCTCACCCCAGCCAGACACTGTTCCAGCAACCGTATTGGCCGCAGCCCCGCCCCGCCAGGGAATGGTTGCGTGCCCGGCATTGCGGTAAAATGCGAGATCAGCCCTGCCTGCGGCAGCGCCGCAGGCATCAATGGTGTCTACCCGCCCGTCTGGCCACTGGATCAGCCAGAAAGCATCCCCGCCAATGGAGGTCATGTGCGGATAGACCACGGCCAGCGCCGCAGCCGTGGCAATCACGGCGTCCAGCGCCGTTCCCCCTTCTTTCAGAACATCCAGCCCGGCCTGACTGGCCAGATGATGCGGGGACGTTACCATCCCGCGGGTAGAGCGCGGCGTGTGCAGCATGGATGTCAGGCCTGTTGACGTGCGTCGGCACCGGCGGAGGGAAACCCCAGAAGACCGGCTTTTTCCATTGTCTGCGCAAATGCCAGCACTGTTGCTTCCCGCCCCGGTGCGGCAATCAGTTGTACACCAAGCGGCAGCCCCACAGGTTTTCCCGGTGCGGGAGCCAGTGGTGCGGCCACAACCGGCATCCCCGCCAGACTGAGAGGCTGGGTAAACAGGCCCAGATTAGCCCGTGCGGACACCTGCCTACCGCCCAGAGTAATGGTCGGCTGATCCAGCCGGGGCGCCACGCCGGGCGTGGCCGGAGCTACCAGAATATCAACATCCCGGAAGGTCTCATGCAGCACATCCCGGAACCATGCACGCAGTCTCTGCGCCTGTATGACCGGCAGGGAGGGCAGAAGAGCGCCAGCAATCAGCCTGTCCCGCGTTGCCGGGTCATACGCCATGGGCTGCGTCTGCAACCGGCCAGAATGCAGCGCGCCGCCCTCTGCCGCAGTGATCACAAAAGACGCGGCCCGTGCCCGTGCGACGTCCGGCAGAGTTACGCTGCGCACATCCGCGCATGCAGCCAGAAGCCGGTTAACCCCGGCCACGAGCTCCGGGTCCAGATCCTGTACAAACCAGCCGTCCAGACGCCCGATTTTCAGGCCGGAAACGTCCTGCACTGTTGTGCTATTTTCACCACTCAGCGCTTCAAACGCGCAGGCGAGATCTGCGCTGGTGCGTGTAAATGGCCCCACCACATCCAGACTTGCCGCAAACGGGTAAACACCCTCCAGAGGCAGCGCACCCTGCGTTGGCCTCAGCCCCCAGACACCGCATAAAGAGGCCGGAACACGGATGGACCCGTTGGTATCAGACCCAAGCGTGAGCGGCAGCAATCCAGCCGCTACGGCCGCAGCGGAGCCACCGGAAGAGCCACCGGCCAGACAGGCCGTATCATGCGGGTTTTTTGTTGTGCCGTAATGCGCATTTTCTGTCGCGAACCCGTACGCAAACTCATCCATATTGAGGGTCGCCACGGGAATAGCCCCCGCGGCACACAGGCGGCGCACCACCTCCGCATCCTGCCTGGCAGGAGGCTGATCTTTCAAAACGACGGATCCGGCAGTTGTCACCAGACCAGCCATATCAAACAGATCCTTCACGCCAAATGGCACACCCGCCAGCGGCCCGACCGGATCCCCGCGCGCAATACGTGCATCAACGTCAGCCGCAGCTTTCAGGGCACGCTCATCCAGCAACCGGGTAGCGGTATGATACGCTGCGTCACGCTGCCGGAACGCCTCAAGCGTCTGCTGAACGGTGTGGACAGCCGACACCGCCCCTGTGCGGATGCGGTGTGCATGGTCAGTTATCGTGCTCATCAGGGCTGATACTCATAAGCAGGCAGGCAGGTATCAGGCAGGCTCATACCGCAAATCAGATCCACATAGCCCTGCAAGAGCTGCGTGTTGGCAAGAACACCCGGCAGACAGTCATCCGGGATGGCCAGCCCAAGAGACTCAGCCGTCGCCTCCAGTCTGGTGAGTGTTTTATCCTGTTCGCGCATATCACCCTCCCGTTATTCTATTTTTCTTTGTGTCTCAGGTCCGGCAGGTTGCAAGTGCGGCATCCACCCCGGCACCTCGCTTTACGGCATATCCCTGTGTGGCCAGACAGGTTTCCAAAGCCCCCAGCGTCAGCAACACATTATGCTTTTTGGCGTTGTAGCCCATCGCGCCAATACGCCAGATTTTCCCGGCCAGCGGGCCAAAGGCCGTGCCAATTTCAATCCCGAAATCATCCCGCATCTGCTGGCGCACAGGCTCACCCTCCACACCTTCGGGGATCCACACGCCGGTGACGTTCGTCATGCGGTACGCATCCTGCCCGAACACCTTGAGCCCCATAGCCCGCAAACCGGCGACCATCGCCGCCCCTGCGGCCTTGTGCCGGGCAAACCGAGCGTCCAGCCCTTCTTCCAGCATCACCCGCGCGGCTTCCCGCGCGCCGTAGAGCATGGTGGTGGCTTCCGTATGGTGGTTCAGCCGTTTTTCAGACCAGTAATCCATCACCATCGCCAGATCGAAATAGTTGGATGGAATACGGGCGCGGCTGCCATCAGCCATATCCCCGCTCCTGATCCCGGCCTCCACATGACGACGGGCCATGATGTGCTCTGCCGCACGGTCAGAAATGGTAATGGGGGCGGAACCCGGAGGCCCCCCCATGCATTTCTGCAAGCCCCCGGTGATAACATCCACACCCCACGCATCAGTTGCAACCGGCATCCCGCCAAGTGTTGCCGTGGCATCGACGTAGGACAGCACACCATATTTGCGGCACAGCGCACCAACACCGTCAAGCGGCTGCGCCATAGTGGTGGAGGTATCACCATGGATACAGGCAAACACCTGCGGACGATGCGCAATCAGAGCGTCTTCAATCTGTTCAAGTGTTGCCACCTCGCCCCAGGGCAGGTCCAGCGTGCAGATTTCCGCGCCAATCCGTTCAGCAATTTCAGACAGCAGCAGACCAAACCGCCCGGCCCGCACAATGAGAATTTTACTCCCCGGCTCCACAAGAGAAACCAGAGCGGCCTCAATCCCTGCCCGCGCCGTGCCGTCCACCAGAAAGGTCCAGCGGTTCTGCGTCATGAAAACCTGACGATACAGCGCCATGGTTTCATTCATGTAGGTTGTCATTTCCGGGTCAAACTGCCCGAGCATATCCGCTGCCATGGCGCGCAGGACGCGCGGATGCACATTAACCGGACCCGGACCCATCAGCAGCCGCTGGGGTGGATCAATCTGACCAAAAAAATCGTTTGCCATTCAACAGGCCTTTCGTTGCTTGCTTTACGGACAGCGTCCGGCAAAATCTTCAATAAAGCGGGTCATGACCTGAAAGGCCTGATCAACATCAGCCGGATCCACAGCCTCTGCCGGGTTGTGGCTGATGCCGCCTTCACAGCGGATAAACAGCATGCAGACTGGTGCCAGTGCGGCAATCACCATCGCATCATGCCCGGCTCCGCTTACCATTCTGCGGGGTTCCGCGCCGGTTACAGTCCGCGCGGCCTCACCCAGCAGGTCCGTCAGAGCGGTATCACACGGCGTAGCGGGCAAATCCTGCTGTAAGCTCATGTCCAGCGTCACTTTGCGCCGCGCTGCCAGCGCTTCCAGTGCTTTACGGATTTTCTCCGCCGCGGCATTGCGCACGGCGGCCTCTCCGGCCCGCACATCAATACTGAACACAACAGAACCCGGCACCACATTGGGCACACCGGGGGCCACCGTAAGCTGCCCGACTGTTGCCACCAGATCAGACGGGCCGGACTGCGCAATTGTCTCAATCGCCAGAATAGCCTCAGCCGCTGCCGCCAGCGCATCCTGCCGCAGGGTCATGGGCATGGTGCCCGCATGGCCCGCCACACCCTGAAGATGCACCCGGAAACGATACTGCGCGGCAATGGCCGTCACCACGCCCACAGCGCGGTTTTCGGCTTCCAGCACCGGACCCTGCTCAATATGGGCTTCCAGATAAGCGAGGATTTCGTCCGGTCTGCGCGCCGCGTCTGGCATCTGCTCCAGCGCCAGACCTTCTCCGGCCAGTGCGGCCTGCAAGGACAGACCTGCCGCGTCCTGCATCCCAGTTGGCGGCTCCCTGAGCAGACCAGCAACGGCACGGGATGTCAGCATGGAGACCGGAAAGCGCGACCCTTCCTCATCCCCAAATCCGATAACCTCCAGCGCGAAGGGAAAACGCCTGCCCTGAGCAGCATAATTCGCCACAAGCTCCACGCCCAGCAGAACGCCCAGCATGCCATCATACCGCCCGGCATCCCGCACGCTATCAATATGAGAACCGATCAGCAGGGCCGGAGCGCCCGGTGCCAGACCTTCATACCGCCCGATCAGATTCCCGGCCGCATCAATCCGGGTCTGCATGCCCGCTACCTGCATCCATCCGGCAATCTGTGTGCTGGTGGCACGATAGGCGGCACTCAGATACGGACGAAATAACCGGTCCGGCTCTTCAGAAAACGGGGCCTGTCCCAGCACGTCACAGCGCGTCACGGCACGCACGCCACCGGGCACAGAGGCTGACAGACCAGCACTATCCGAACAATCTGAAGGTATCATTAAAAGCCGTTCCTGCCTGCGTCACCACAGGTCGTTGCAATACAAATACAATCTTGCATACAAGAAAAAGGTCTTGCAACCCCCTTCTGGCCTCTGCCGTGATGCGCGCGCGTTGACCGCGCTTGTTAGTCGGGGTGACTGAGGGCTACTTTCAAGTTTTTCAGCCTGCTGAGGACGTGCCGCTCATTCAGCGCGTTCTCAACATGCCGCAAATGTGTGTCCATCAGGCGCGCGGCTTCCGGCGCATCACCTGCTTCCAACGCATCAATAATCAGTTCGTGCTCGGCACTGGATTCACAGGCATCATGAGAAGACTGATACAGGGCTGCAATCAGCACCGTTCGTGTTGTCAGATCCTGTAACAGCGCGGCCAGAACCGGACTGCCCAGCGCTTCCGCAAGGCAGACATGGAAATGCCCCAGCAGATAGCTCCGCTCTGCCCTGTCATTCTTCTCAATAGCGGCCTGTTCGGCCTGAACATGGGCACGGAGCGCCTGAATGGTAGGGGCGTCCACCTTCCCCAGCGTGACCAGCATGCCCACTTCCAGCGCCCGGCGGGCATCCAGCGTATGCCGGGCCTCTTCCTCCGTGGGTTCAATTACAAACCAGCCGCGCCGGGAGGAAACCTGCACAATGCCCCGTGCCTGCAGGCGCATCATGGCCTCACGCACCAATGTGCGGGAAACCCCGAAAATCTCTGCCAGATCTTTCTCGCCCAGCCGCTCTCCGGGGGCAATCCGCCCACACAGCGCCGCATAAACAATTCGGTCCTCAATCCGGGCAGATGGTGAGTCGATTTCGGGGCTGGGCGTCAGAGGCATGCGGGATGTGTCCGTTATCATCGCTCAGGGCATCGTCCAGCTTACCAGACGCTTCTTCTTATACATAATGCAGTGAGCGGAGGAGACAGCATTCTATTTTTTACGGCCGCTATCCCGCCAGCAAGGCATATCGCGCCCCTTTCTCTGCTCTTTCGGCCCTCCGGGACAGTCTTTTTGTCAGACGAGGACGCATTTCAGCATGTTTTTTAGTCTTACATTCTGCTGAAACACCCGGTCCGCTCTGGACATCGCTCCACACACAGGGTTTCCTCCTGACAGAAAGCGTATTGGCAGACCGTTGATACCCTCAAGATCGACAAGGATTTCTGAAGCGATGGCCTCACTCAGCCCGTTAGCTGGCAAGACACTTGATCCGTCCCGGCTTACTGATATTCCAGCTCTGATTGCCGCCTATTACGACCGCAAGCCTGATGTTTCCATTCCCGCGCAGCGCGTCTCCTTTGGCACATCCGGGCATCGCGGCTCTTCCTTTCATACCAGCTTTAACGAAGGCCATATTCTGGCAATCTGTGAGGCCATCTGCCGCCACCGCAAGGCTGAAGGCATTGATGGACCACTGTTTATTGGTATGGACACCCACGCTCTATCCGGCCCGGCCCAGCGTTCTGCCATTGAAGTTTTTGCAGCCCACGGGCTGGATGTGCGGATTGATGAGCATGAGGCTTTACGCCCACGCCCGTGATCTCTCACGCTATTCTGACCTATAATAAAGGCCGCACCACGGGGCTGGCGGATGGTGTTGTGATCACCCCCTCCCACAACCCGCCGTCAGACGGCGGTTTCAAATATAATCCACCCAACGGTGGCCCGGCAGATACCGCCATTACAAAAGCCATTCAGGACATGGCAAACGGCTTTCTGGCCGACGGCCTGAAGGACGTAAAGCGCCTGCCCTATGACGAAGCCCGCAAAGCGGCCTGCATCAAAGGGTATGACTATATCACCCCCTATGTGGCCGATCTGGACTCTGTGATCGACATGAAGGCGATCCGGGATGCGGGCGTTAAAATCGGCATCGACCCGCTGGGCGGTGCTGCGGTGCGTTACTGGAAACCCATTATTGAACAGTATGGCCTGAACGCTACGGTGGTGAATGAGGCCGTTGATCCGACCTTCTCTTTCATGACCGCCGACTGGGATGGCCAGATCCGGATGGACTGCTCCTCCCCTTACGCCATGCAGAGCCTGATTGGCATGGCGGACCAGTTTGACGTTGCCTTCGCGAATGACACTGACGCCGACCGCCACGGCATTGTGGCCAAACCGGACGGCCTGCTGAACCCCAACCATTACCTTGCCGTTGCCATTTCCTACCTGTTCCGCAACCGGCCGGACTGGAGCCCGGAACTGGGCGTGGGCAAAACGCTGGTCAGCAGCGGGCTGATTGACCGGGTTGCCAAAGACCTTGGCCGCAAGCTGGTTGAAGTGCCGGTTGGCCTGAAATGGTTTGTGCCGGGCCTGATGGACGGGTCACTGGGCTTTGGCGGTGAGGAAAGTGCCGGAGCCACCTTCCTGCGGCGTGATGGCACCGTCTGGACCACAGATAAGGATGGCATCATTCTGGGCCTGCTGGCGGCTGAAATTACGGCAAAAACCGGCAAAAACCCAAGCGTGCACTATCATGAACTCAGCGCCCGTCTGGGCACGCCGTTCTATGCGCGGATTGACGCGCCCGCCAATGCGGAACAGAAAGCCAAACTGAGCAAGCTCTCCCCGGAACAGTTCCCGCTGGAAACACTTGCGGGTGACAAGATCATCAGCAAACTGACCCGCGCTCCGGGCAACGATGCCCCGATTGGCGGCCTGAAAGTTGTAACGGAAAACGGCTGGTTTGCCGCCCGCCCCTCCGGCACGGAAGATGTTTACAAAATCTACGCTGAAAGCTTTAAAAGCGAGGAACACCTGCACGCGATCCAGACGGAAGCGCAGGAAGCCATCTCCAAAGTTTTTGCAGCCTGAAAAAGAGGCCTGCTTTCCTCTACTCCGAGATAAAGCAGGCGCTTTCCTGACCAGTTTTTACAGCATAGGGCGCAGCAATTTTTCCACATGCTGCGCCCTATACTATTTTCCGGCAAACGCCTCCCGGCGGCCAATGCGGTTCTTAATCGTCAGGCAGCGTTTTTCAAAACCCCAGAGCATGGATAGCGGCCTCAAGAGCAGCATCTTTACCGGAACGGACGTCTTCTGGAGCCGGATAGATCTCAACGTCAGGTCTAACACCTTTCCCCTCAAGATGGCTCCCGTCCAGCATCTCGATGTCCGCCACAGCAACTTCAGCTACACCACCGTCCGGTAAAGGAAAGAAGCCTGCGCCTAAAACCGCGCCACCGGTAGGCCTGCCGACAAGAATGGCCTTGCCAGCATGCTGCAAGACCCATGGCACGACTTCTGCAGCACTCGTTGATGCCGGACCAATGAGGACAACTATTTTTCCAGTATATCGATGGGTCCAGTAATCCGCCCGCACCACCCTGAGGCCGGAAGAACGCTTTTCACGATACAGTTCTGCCCCTCTGGGCATTATCTGATTGAGAAGCAGCGCAGGGTATCCGCCGCTATTAAACCTGAGATCAATAATAACACCACGACGGTCCGCAGCGCGTAACGCCGCCGCGACTTTATTGGTCTCCAGAACATTGAATTTGTCAAAACGAATGTAAAGCGGACCATCCGGCAATCGACGATTTTCAAACAAAGCCCGTGGCACATGACAGGACAATCTGAATGTAAGCGTCAGAGAAGGTGGGGATGTTTGCTGCTTTTTGTGAATATTATCACGAGGAGCAGGCACAGTCGCGCCTTCTCCCGTTACGCCAAAATCATGCTGCTGTACTGGGTTCAGAGGACGCACAGTTATCGTATTCTTCAAAGAGCCCCCATCATGCTGAGCGGAATAAACCTGCACGGGCCAGCCGGGCACGACGCCTGCCTGCGCAGCAGGAGACTCTGGCGTAACTTCAGCAACCATCAGAAAGCGTCCGGTTTTACGCTGGATGGATGCAAGCGTTACTCCCCCCTGATCAAACTCACAGTCGTGAGTTGCTTCAGACTTCACATTCCGGGATACAGACAAAACCGGGGAGGCAAAGGGCATCGTAAAACCCATATGTGAGACGGGGAATGCCATGCCAAGCGGGACTAAGACATCCCAGTACAGATGAAAATCGTCTTCTGCCTGCTCTGCCCTGACGCGCGACTGCGCCCGCAATAACGGCCAGTTTAATCCGGCAAAGCTGTGGTCATAATACTGTGCTTCAATAATCCGGGTTGCCGCATCAAAAATTGCCACTCTGCGGGCTGGCCCTTTTAACGTAAGAAACAGGTCCTCCTGCCGCTGAGCGGCCTGATTGCGCGGCGCAACCACAATAAAGAAATAACCCACACAAATAGAAAGCAGTATAATAACAAGAGCAGCGCAAGCGTTTATAAAACGAAACATCACTCTAAATACTCTGCTTTTTATCATAATGTCGCCTCACATGGCTTTCATCTTCCGCACGATCTGACGTTTTATCCCGGCATTCTCTTCAGGTTACGCGCCACCAAAACACCTGAGAGATATGACAGAGTAAAAAAATACCCCCGAAACGCTTCGGGGGTATCGTCGTGTTTGTATTTTTACTGATCACAGGCAGAAAACTAGAAAATCCAGGAAACAGAGCCTTTCAGGCCGCTTTCTGAATAATGGACACCATACTGGCCGGTATAAGAGATGCCGACACGCAGGCGATGCGTCACCTCAGCCTGAAGGCCGACTTTTACCAGCGCAGCATCCTGCACGAGCGGCACACCGCCGACTTCAAAGTCAGAACTGCCGGAAATCAGGCTTCACGCGTTGTGGGCGTAAGCGCCCCGAAGGCATGGCGGTAACCAACCGTCATACCGGGGATCAGCACGGCTTTGCCAACCTGCATGCGGGATGCCAGACGCGTCCCGAAGGTTGCGTATGTCACGCCCGTGTCCTGCCCGTGGCCATACAGGCTGGCGGCTCCACCATGCTCACGGTAGGATTTGGTCTGCTGGTTGATGTAGGCCACATCCCCAAACGGTTCTGCCGTCACACGCCCCAGATCAAACCGGTAACCCAGATCACCAAAGGCCTGCGCTGTGCCGCCGTTATAGTCACTGTTCTGCCGATCATAAAACCCGGGAAACGCCACAGTGCGGCGTGTGGAGAGCATATTCCACGTATACGTCGCCCCCATCCGCAGCCCCAGACGTTTCCAGTGTGTGCTGGCATATCCCCCCAGTGTGACGTTATCGCTGCGCCCGGAGGCTGCGCGACCAGACGTGGAGAAGCTGGAGTGGCCATACCCGACCAGACCACCCACATGCCAGCCCTGAATGGCAGACGTATCCGCCCCCATGACAAACCCGCCGGTGGAATTGCTCATTCCCGCAGCGTTGTCGGTATGGCCATTCCGGCTCCAGCTTCCATAAGCCTGCATCCACAATGTCTGCCCGGCATCGGCATGGCACTGGCTCCCTTCCTGCACACGGCCATGCACGGCTGTTTTAGCCGTGCCGCTCTGCGCACCCGGCAGGCAGTCCGCCGCGCGCATGCGGTCAATGGCAACATCGCGGATCTCATAAGCATCCTGAATCAGCGCGGTGCGGGCCGAAGCGTGGATCTCACCGGACAGCGCATTAAACGCGCCACGAGCACGGGAGAAATCCAGAGAGGTCACTGGACGGCTGACGTCAGATGTCGGCGCAAGACCATCCAGTGCCGTAGCAACACTCTGCTCATTCCGGGTCTGGGCCGCATCCGCAAATGCGGTATTGCTGCGGGCAATTTCCAGCGCCACCAGATCAGGCTGGTAAGAAACGCCGGTTGTCAGGAACGGATAAAGTGCGGCATCGCCACTCAGATTGCTGACAACCTTGCCAAACTGACCCTGCACGCCATCCGTCGCCGTCAGGATGGTGTAGTGCTGCCCGAGGGAGGGTGCGGGCGTGTTGGCAGACGCCATCGCCATAACCGTGCCACCCTGCAAAACGGCCTGACCGTTGACCGTGATCGTGCTGGCTGCCGTATCCCCCACGCGCACAAGATAAGTGGACGCCTGCCCCAGTGTGAGCGTACGGTCCACCGTCATGGTATCCGGTGTCACGCTGTCCGCACGCCCGGGCGAGACATATCCGTTCTCCACGGACAGACCCCCTGCAAACGCCCCGGTGCCGCTCACAAATCCTGTTGAATTGACGGCGCCGGTCGTGACGCCATCATTTTCAAATGCCCGGCATTTTCAACCTGCGTTTTTTCCAGACGCCCCGTCAGGATCAGTTCACCCGCCTGCGCAATGCCGGTTTTGCCTGTGTATATACTGGTTCCGGTTAATGTTTCCTGCCCGGAGGCAATAATCAGGCCCCCATGGGTCCGCGTATCCACCTCTGATGGCAACGGGGCGGATAGCGAAAACGGCACCGACAGGAGTGCTGGAACAGCATCCGGGAGTGTTGTCCCGGTGGCATAATAATTTCCAAGAGACCCGCTAAATGTTCCGGAAGCCTGAGAAAGCACCAGCGTATTATCCCCCAGCACCACCTGCCCGCTACCAGCCAGAGAGCGAATGCTCTGCCCGCCATCAGACCGCGTGATGTCCAGCGTGCCATCCACCCGCACTACAGAGGACTGCGCAATACTGCCGGGGCCACCAACCCCCATCCAGCTTTTCTGGCTGATGGTCGTTGCACCGGTATAGGTGTTCGTGCCTGTCAGATACGCAACACTCCCCGTCTCAAGCGTGAGGCCATTTGTGCCGGAGACAACACCCGCCAGCCCGACAGGCCCCATATCCTGCATGATCGTCAGACCGTTGGTGAAGTTGGATGCCGTCACATAAAACGGCGTATAGCCCGTAATGGCCCGCTCCAGATCATACATGACAGCATTATGCTGGAAGAAGGAGAGGCCATAGAGCGCATAGTTATCATACGTATAGCGGTTGCTCCCTACCGTGAGCTGATTGCTCTGGTCCCCGCCGCTCCCGTCGCCCGTTGTAATGCTGACAGGCTGCGCGCCCGCCACCTGCCCTGTTATGGTCAGTGTCTGGCCGGGATTGACGTCAGAGTCATAACCGTCACTGCCGGTCAGCCCTGCCGCAGTCGCCTGCTGCTGGAGGCTGGGGCTACCCAGAATAATGCTCGGCGTACCGGAATCCAGCAATGTCGGCATCGGGCCGGTGCTCAGACTATGGTTCAGGGTATAATTGAACAGCACATCAAACTGGTGTCCGGCATTCGCACCCGAAAGCGGGAAGCTGCCAATCACACCGCGCCAGGGGATCTGTGTAAAAAACTGCGCCCGCAGCGCGGGCGTGAGGTCCATAATCAGGCAGGCCTGCCCGCAGTCTCCGGGGGCTGTGGGCGTGCCGTTGGACTCAACGATGTAGCCGGTCTTGGTCAACTGGCCCGGAACGCCGCCATTGTCGCCCGGAAAAACAAAATCCCCGGCCCCGACAATCCCGTAAAAATGACCTTCATCCGGCGCTTTGCCCTGATCCAGCGCCTGCTGCCAGCCCAGATCCTGATAATATGTCTGCCCCGGCAAAAGGCCGGGGGTGTTGTCCGGAATCTGCTGGCCGGGGTCACCACTCAGCCTGTCCGGTGTGGCAATAGACGCCTGAATCAGCGCAACCCCGAGCCCGGCTGACGTATCATACGTCGCGACGGACTTGCCAGTAGCGCTGTTATAAAATTGCACGTTGGAGACTGTTGTATCGGACTGCAGATACCCATAGGTGCCATCCCCATACATATAACCGTAAGGGGAGCTGATTGCGGTGCCCGCCTGAGTGGGAAACCATGCAGGTCCGTTCTGGCTGCTGCTCATGCCCACAGCGATATTGAAAGAATCTGACCCGGTATCGAACAGATATTCTTCCGGCTGGGCGTTATTCACCCCGACCTTGATGCCAAGCCGCCCGAAAGAATATCCGTCCTCATTTTCCGTAATAATATCCAGCGGAATTTCTGCGGCTCTGGCCTGATGTTCGTAACAGGCGAAAACACAACTCATTAAAAATAACCGGCAGGACACCACACGAAATGACTGCATCAGAACTCTCGGCCACAGGATTGGTTTGAAATATTACCTGACCGTTATAATGTGTCTGAATTGACAAAAAAGGTCTTTTTAGGAAATTCGTTATAAACCCGTCATGATGTTGTAAAAAAGCCTCACACCAGACTCTCCCTGCTGGAGAGCCTGATGGAATGGCAGGATTTTGTGAGATCTTTTTTAGAGAGCCGGTGCGTTAAACGTGTCACACTGCCGGATATCACCCGTTTGCAACCCACGGCTGAACCAGTTGACGCGCTGGGCCGACGTGCCGTGCGTAAAGCTGTCAGGCACGACATAGCCCTGCCCCTGCTTTTCAAGACGATCATCCCCCACAGCGGAGGCCGCGTTCAGGCCCTCCTGCACATCGCCTGATTGCAGAATACTACGAGCGTCATTCGCCCGCTTTGCCCATACCCCGGCAAAGCAGTCTGCCTGAAGCTCAGTGCGGACAGACGCTCCTGTCGCACCACGCTCACTCATGCCGCCCCCCTGCCTGTCGAGCCGTTCCATAATCCCCAGTTCATTCTGCACATGGTGCCCGACCTCATGCGCCACGACGTACGCCCGCGCGAAGTCCCCTCCGGCCCCCAGACGGTTTTTCAGTTCCTGAAAGAAAGCGAGATCCAGATAAACCTTGTGGTCAGCAGGGCAGTAGAACGGGCCAACAGACGTCTGCGCGTATCCGCAGGCAGACTGCGTTCCGCCGGTAAACAGCACCAGACGCGGCTGATGATAGGTACGGCCCATCTGCTGGAAATAAGATGTCCAGACGTCTTCAGTTGAGGCCAGAATACGGGCAATAAACTGCTTTTGCGGGTCCGGACCTGCGCAGGCTGCTGGGCCACAACCGTTGTCTGATTGCCAGACGATGCACTGCCTTCCAGAAGGCTGAAGACAATTTTCGGGTCTACTCCAAAATACAAAGCACCCAGCGCCAGAAGAATCCCGCCAATACCAACCTTCAGCGGGCCGCGCCCCCCTCCGCCGCCGCCACTTCCGCGCTCATCATCAATATTCGTGCTTTCCCGTTCATCATCCAGACGCATGGTTTTTCCTTTTTATGCCTGCGGTTCTGATCATGCGGTGTTTCTTACCATAAATCAGCATCAGGCACGGCAAGAAGAACTGATGCGCCGTGCAGGACAATCAGGCGCGCAAGGCGCTCCGCCACCATGAGCGGCGTGTCGTCTCGCGACGATCATTGTGAGATGCATGTTGGGGCGCAACGGAAAAGGGATGCGTTTCATACCGGGCGGGATCAACAACCCATCCGGCAACACCCCCGTGATGATGGCTGAGCATTTCAATAGACCACCGCTCTTCCGCCCTATATGGCCCAACTGCTGCATTATCGCGGAGGCTGAAGGTTGTGCTTGGGGCGATTTTCCAGCGTGTCGCACTCAGGCAACGGGACGCTCCGCTCCCCAGAAAGGTGGACCGATAGAGCAGGAAGCCGGTCGCACCCCGCTCATGCGCGGCCAGTTGCAGGCGGCGGATTGCATTCAGGTCTGGCGCGGCACGGCTATCAGCCACCACAGCAGCCACCCCCGGCTCTCGCAGAACAGCTTCACACAAATCCACAAAGGACACCTGCGTAGCTGTCACACAGATCAGCCTTCCGGGGTTCAGGCCAGCCTGTTCAACGCCTGCCACGCACAGATCAAGGTGCTCCTCCCCAATCCAGATAACAGCGCCTGTTGTGCGTGCCAGCACCGACGCCACGAAACGCGAGGGCTTGGCGGAAACCTGCCTGTCACTCCCGGCTCCAAAAAACTCGTGCACTGTGCCTTTTTCCAGCCCCCCGCCAAGACGGGCATCAATTTCCGCAACGCCCGTGGAAAGCCGCTGCGCCACGGCTCTGGCAGGCTCGCTCCCCATCCGCGCAATCCGGTCCCGCAGCAAATCCAGTGTATCCGAGTGTGATGACGCCATGAGTGCAGTCCTCCTGTTCCAGTTTTTATAATAAGAACAAAACAGGAACACAAGATTTTTTTTAAGCACACGCTCTCCCGCCCGAACCACCCCACACCGCGCCTATACCCCACCGGGGTTCAGGAAAGAGCGTGAGTATGATTATACTCTTTACAACTGCCTCCGGGTGCTTTCTTTAGGGGCATTCCCCGAATGGAGGCGGACTCTCTCATCATGCGCCGTTCAGACACACACACCCGGATACTGGCGGCCCTGTGCCGCTGGCTAATGGTGTGCTGCGTTCTGCTGGGTCTTGGCGGGCAGCTTCTTCTGCAAAGCAACGCTCTGCCGGATGAAGCACCGCGCGTGACGTTCGAGAGGCTGACGGGTCTGCATATCGGGCCGGAACAGTCACCGCCTATGTCCCAGCACATGCATATGGCTGCCGAACACAACCACACCATGATGCACGCCGGTACGCCGCACCCATCCGGGCACCATCATGACGGGTCCTGCCCGCTCTGCCCGCTGCTGCATCTTCCGGCTTTTATCTTCAGTGTCGCGTTCCTCGCGGCCCTGATTCTGATTGCGTGGTCCCAGACAGCCTACGGGGTTCTGCTGCCGCGTGCGCCGCCGCTCCGCGCCCTTGCCCTCCGGCCACCCCCGACAGGGCCACCCGCTTTCCTCTGAAAACGATACGCGCTGACACATAAGCCTCCAGACATACCGGGAGGCGAAGGGTGTCGGCTGTTTCCGTTTCAAGGAAAGTTTCAGCACAATGTCCCGTCTTTTTACAAGGCACGTCCTGCGCGCCCGCCTGCTTGCAGGCTGCTGTGCGCTGGCCTGCACCGTTTCTCTTTCTTCTCTGGCAGATGCACAGAGCAGCCTGCCAGCAACACCGGTTTCCGCACAGTCTTTGGCCCTGCCTCTGTCCACCTCCGCTGGCACAACAGAACCAAACACTCCCGGCTCTACTGAACAGATTACCGTCAACGGAACCCGGCATCCGGTTTCAACCAGCCCCGATACAGCCAGCCTGTTTCGGCAAAGTCTGGGCTACAGCGCCTATTCCGGTGGGGGTGTTTCCTCCCTGCCCGTGCTCAACGGCATGGCGGATGAACGTGTCGCAACATTTGTGGACGGCATGCGCATCCCCTCTGCCTGCCCCAACCACATGAACCCGGCCATGTCCTATATTGACCCGGACGCCGTTTCCTCCGCCGTTGCCATTGCTGGCATTACCTCTGTCAGTCAGGGGGGGACAGCACAGGGGGCACGCTGGAGGTCAACCGGAAAGACCCAATTTTTTCCAGCACGGCCAGACTGCTCGTCACCGGGCATGTCCGCGGAGATTACCGCAGCAATGGAGGCGGATCAGGCGCGTCCGGATCCGTCACCGCGGCCAATGACTGGCTGAGCCTGCGCTATACCGGCTCCTACAGCCACGCCAGTGATTACCATACAGGAGGCAAAGGGCAGCGCGTTCTGTCCACCAGCTACCTCAGCTTTAACCACGCGGTCACGCTGGGGGTAAAAAAAGACAATCATCTGCTCGCCATCACTGCCGGGCAGCAGGACATTCCGTATGAGGGCTTCCCGAACCAGTATATGGACATGACCAACAACCGCTCCACGTTTGTAAACGGCAAATATAAAGGCGATTTCAACTGGGGCATGCTGGAGGCGCGCGGCTTCTGGCAGCGGGTCAGCCACGTCATGAACATGCTGGCGGACAAAGGCGGCCATACGGCCACAACCGGCATGCCGATGAATACAGACACCCGCACCGCCGGATACTCCATCAAGGCGACCATTCCGCTTGGCCATAAGCATGTGCTCGGGCTTGGCAGCTCCTTTGACCATAATGGCCTGAATGACTGGTGGCCGCCGCTCCAGGGCAGCATGATGATGGGGCCGGATACCTTCCATAATATCAATCAGGGGCACAGAGACCGCCTCGGCCATTATATTGAATGGAAAGCCCAGTGGCTGCCCCGCTTTGCCACAGAACTGGGACTGCGAAATGATCTGGTGATGATGAATACCGGCCCGGTCGCCCCGTATTCATGGACCGGCATGATGAATATGGCGGACGCCATGGCCGCGCGGCGCTTTAACGCATCCTCCCGCGGTCGGACGGATACTAATTTTGACGTCACGGCCATTGGCCGGTGGACTCCGCTGGACAGCCTGACGATTGAAGGAGGCTACGCCCGTAAAAGCCGCGCCCCAAGCCTGTATGAACGCTACGCCTGGGGCGAAGGCGCTATGAGTTCCACCATGATTGGCTGGTTTGGTGACGGAAATGGCTATGTGGGCAACCTCAACCTGAAATCGGAAATTGCCAACACCCTTAGCACCACCCTGACATGGCATGACCCGGTTCATCATAACTGGGAAGTCAAGATACAGCCCTACTACACCTACACACATGACTATATAAATGTGATCCGGATTGGGGCGCTCTCAAACGGACTTTCCAAACTCCAGTTCGTCAATCACAACGCCCGGAGCTACGGCATTAACAGCTCAGGCTTCCTCAAACTCTGGGACAGCCCGGCCTTCGGGATGGGTGAACTGAAAGCCAGCCTGAACTGGGTACGGGGGCAGGATCTGGTCACCCATTCCGGCCTGTACCATCAGATGCCGGCCAATGGCCTTATTAGCCTGCATGAAACCTACGGAAACTGGACAGGGCGCGTAGAGGTCACCCTGGTTAAAGCCAAGACCACAGTGGACTGGCTGCGTAATGAACCCCGCACTCCCGGTTATGCTCTTCTGGGGCTTGGGGGGAGTTATCGCTGGCGGATGCTGACACTTGATGCCAGCATTGAGAACGTGATGAACCAGAGATACGACCTGCCGCTGGGTGGCCTCTCTCTCGGGGATTACCGCGCGACCGGGGTTCTCAGTCCCCTTGCTGGCCTCGGGCGGTCCTTCAACCTGAGCCTGACTGCGACATTCTGAACGCGGATCATGCCCTGCCTTGCGGTAAGTCCGACGGGATATCGCAAGGCAGGGCAAACGAGGCCCCGCCAATCTGGACAGCACCCACCGCCACGCACCACGCAAAAGGCATCATGCGCGTTATTGACACAGGAGATCCTGCACCCAATATGTAAATTTTAACTTTTTGGGAGGAAATTGGCTGGGAGACCTGGATTCGAACCAGGGCTGACCGGGTCAGAGCCGGTAGTTCTACCGCTAAACTATCTCCCAGCAAGGAGAACCGGGAGGCTTAAAAGGCCGCCTCCGCTGCGGTGACGCCTTCCTAGCACCGTGAATTAGGCCGTGCAAGTGCCTAAACGAAAAGAAATGTCGGTTTGTCACATAATTGTCTTGCTCCTTTGGCCGCCCTCCCCAAAAATAGCGTCAACATGAGTCAACCTCTAACTAAGGACCGGACAGATGGATCGTATTCCCCCCTGGGCCGGCCGCCCGGACAGACCAGCTTATCCTTCTCTCTACCCCCGTAACTCTGAAGATGAGCTGTTTGCGGCGCTCGACCTGGGAACAAATAACTGCCGCCTGATGGTTGCCGCGCAGACTGCCGGTGGCTTCCGCGTGATTGACAGCTACAGCCGTATGGTGCGTCTGGGTGAAGGCCTGCACCATACGGGCCGGCTGGGTGAACCTGCTATGGAACGCACACTGGACGCCTTGCGCGCCTGCGCGGACCGTGTGGGGCGTAGACCCATCAAGGATATCCGAGCCGTTGCAACGGAAGCCTGCCGCCGGGCAGCCAATGGCTCGGACTTCATCAATCGTGTCCGCACGGAAACCGGCTTTAATATCAGCATCATCTCCGCGCGGGAGGAAGCCTCTCTGGCCGTGGAAAGCTGTGCCAATCTGGTGCATAATCCGCGCTTCGGGCCGGTGCGCAACCGCGCGCTGCTGTTTGATATCGGCGGCGGCTCGACGGAAATTGCATGGGTACGGGTCGATGCACCCCGCCAGACGCATGAACTGATTGGCTATCTCAGCCTGCCCGTCGGGGTTATCACGCTTTCCGAGCAGTTTGGCAGCATCGGCCGGGATGATCCGTCCCGCTATCAGCAGATGGTGGCCTACACGAAAGCAGCCTTGCAGGATTTTGAGAGCGTGCATCGCATTGGCCCGGAAATCCGCCGCCAACAGACCCGCTTTATTGGCACCAGTGGCACCGTCACCACGCTGGCCAGTATGGTCCTTAACCTGCCCCGTTACGTGCGGGCCGCTGTAGATGGCTCTCAACTCCCCGCCAGTAGCGCGCGCAAGGCCGTACGGACATTGCAGGAAATGGGCCATGCAGGCATAGAACAGCATCCGTGCATCGGGCCGGATCGTGCCCCCTTTGTTTTACCGGGATGCGCCATTTTGAGGCTATTCACGAGACATGGCCGGTGGAAGATATCATTGTAGCCGACCGTGGCCTGCGTGACGGGATGGTTCTGCGGATGATCCGCAAGACAGGATCAGCCGCCAGACGCTTCCATAAAACGCCCATGATCAACGGCCCCATCCCCTTTCTGCACCCTATTCAAGCAACAGGTTCATGAGCGACAAAAAATCCGGCCCTCCCCGGAAAGCAACTTCTCTTCGCGTTCCGGGGCGGGCCCGCACCAGCAGCGCCACCCCCGGCGCAAGCCATTCTCTGGATGACTCCTCTGCCGCGCGTACCATGCGCACCAAATCCGTCAGCCTCCGCACAGCGCGGGGACGGACAACCGCCCAGCAACGCTGGCTGGCCCGCCAGTTGAATGACCCATATGTGCAGGCCGCCCACAAACAGGCTGGCGGTCCCGTGCGGCCTTTAAACTGATTGAACTGGATGATCGCTTTCACCTGATCCAGCCGGGCATGCGCGTGGTGGATCTGGGTGCGGCACCGGGCGGCTGGACGCAGGTTATCGTCAAACGGGGCGCGAATCGCGTTGTGGGTGTGGACCTTCTGCCCGTGGACCCTGTGGCTGGTGCGGAAATTATTGAAGGGGATTTTACAGACCCAGACATGCCGGACCGGCTGATCAGTCTGCTGGACGGCAAGGCGGATCTGGTGCTGTCTGACATGGCCCCCAACACAACAGGCCACGCCCCGACAGACCATATGCGCATTATCGGGCTTGCCGAAGAAGCCCTGCATTTTGCTTTTGAAATTCTGGCGGAAGGCGGCGGCTTCGTCGCCAAGGTGTTTCAGGGCGGGTCAGAAAAAGCCATGCTGGAGACCATGAAGCAGGCCTTTTCAGAAGTCCGGCATGCCAAGCCACCAGCAAGCCGCAAAGATTCAAGTGAACTCTATGTCGTGGCCACAGGCTTCCGTCCTGAACGCCTCAGACAGGCTCAGGCCACCGCCTGAGCCTTGCTGGTCGAAAGTCACAGGCGGCTCAATCCCGTCTGTTATTTTCCCCACAACCACGCAGCTCCACGCACACCGGAGCTGTCACCATGCTGATTTTTCAGCAGTTCGGTGCGACATTCAGGTGTGATAGCATATTTTTTCATAACATCCGGCACGCGGGAATAAAGCGTCTTCAGGTTAGAAACGCCCCCGCCAAGCACAATCGCGTCCGGGTCCACCATATTGATCACCAGAGCGCAGGCCCGGCCCAGACGGTCCACATACGTATCCAGCGCATGAATAGCTGCGGCATCCCCTGCGGCGGCGGCTTCTTCAATGCCGTCCGCACAGCGCTGACCGTCCCCTTTCCATGAGGCCGCCAGCGCGGGGCCACACAGGAAGCGTTCCAGACAGCCTCATTCCCGCAGAAACATTTGGGCATGGGGAATTCTTCGGCGCGCACCCAGGGAAGTGGAATATGCCCCCACTCCCCGGCAATGTGATGCAGGCCCGTGACCGGCTCACCATTAATAATGAAGCCGCCACCAACGCCCGAGCCAAGAATGACCCCAAACACGATCTTGCGCCCCGCAGCAGCCCCATCGACCGCTTCAGACAGCGCAAAACAGTTGGCGTCATTTTCCACTTTCACTGGACAGCCCAGCACCTGCTCAAGATCCTTGCCGAAGGTCTGACCATTCAGCCATGTGGCATTTGCATTCTTGACCCGCATGGTGCGTGAATCAATCGCGCCGGGAATACCAACGCCGACAGTGGCATCGCGGGACGTACGGGCACGGCCTTCCTCAACCAGATCCCGCAGCGTCAGCAGCAGAGCATCGTAGGTACCGGGGTTTGCAACGCGATGCCGCAGGAGAATTTCTCCTTTAGAATCAAGGGCTGCTATTTCGAGTTTGGTTCCACCAACATCGATTCCTAGGCGATAATCTGACATACAGCGACCTTACGTCTTCTTCCGGCAAGCGTTTCATGTGCCATGCGGCATGGGATAAAATGGTAAACTATGCAATCACACATATTCCTCTCTCTATACAAGGCTCTGTGTCATGAATGAGGCTGTTCTTGATGCACGGGGGCTGGGCTGCCCTCTTCCGGTTTTAAAGGCCAACCGCCTTCTGCGTGGCATGCAGGCGGGTGAAAAGCTCCGCGTTCTGGCAACAGACCGCGCCTCCATTGTTGATTTTCAGGTCTTTTGCCGGGAAACAGGGCACGCTCTGGTGGCATTTGCGGATGAAAACGGCTCCCTGTCCTTCACCATCCGGCGGCGAGCGGATATACCCTCACCGTGAGGGCGGTATGTTTTATTAGCCATTCTGCCCCGCAAGGCTTGGCAGACGCACGCTTATCGGAGTAATGCCTGCCCCTCATGACGGATAGGAAGACCTGCGCCATGGCGGATAACATCAACTCACTGTCGTTTGAGGACGCGCTCTCCGAGTTGGAGAAGATTGTACGCGGCCTTGAAGGCGGCCAGCTCAAGCTGGAAGAGGCCATTGCATCCTACGAGCGCGGGGCAGCCTTACGCCAGCATTGTGAAACCAAGCTGAGCGAGGCCGAGGCCCGCGTTCAGGCGATCGTGCAACGGTCTGACGGATCGTTGACCATGAAACCTATGGATTGAGACGTCGATGACTGACCCGACAACCATCGCCCCTTCCCAGACGCAGTCCTCAGCCAATGGTCCGCTGCTCAAGCAGGCCATGGCGGCCCGCGCCAAAGTGATTGAAGGCACAATCGACCAGCTTCTGCCGCCCACCACCGGGGGTGACGCACGTCTGGTTGACGCCATGCGCTACGCAACACTGGGAGGCGGCAAACGCCTGCGCGGCTATTTGGCCATGGCAACCGCCAGCCTGTTTGATGTGCCGGACTGCCAGTCCGCCCGCGTTGCGGCATCTGTTGAAATGCTCCACGCCTATTCTCTGGTGCATGACGATCTGCCCGCCATGGATGATGATGATCTGCGCCGCGGCCAGCCTTCCACCCATCGCAAGTTTGATGAAGCCACGGCTATTCTGGCCGGTGATGCACTTCAGACCAAAGCGTTCGAAATTCTGGCCGAAGCTGAAACGCACGAAAATACCGTCGTGCGCATCGCCCTGATTACGGCTTTTGCGCAGGCCTCTGGTGCTGCTGGCATGGTCGGCGGTCAGATGATCGACATGGAAGGTGAAGGCCGCGCCCTGCCGCTGGAAGAAGTGCGCCATCTGCATGCCCTCAAAACAGGCTGCCTGATCCGCTATTCAGCAGAAGCTGGTGCCATCCTCGGGCAGGCCAAACCGGAACTACAGCAGCGTCTGCGCTCTTACGGCGCCAATATCGGCGCAGCTTCCAGATTGCGGATGATGTGCTGGACGCCACCGCTACAGCGGAAGAGCTGGGCAAGACGGCTGGCAAGGATGAAGCCTCCGGCAAATCCACCTATGTTGCCCTTCTGGGCATTGACGGCGCACGCGCCGAAGCCGAGCGCATGGCCAAAAGTGCCATTGACGATCTGGCTCCGTTCGGAGCACAGGCGGACCGCCTGAGAGATCTCGCTTATTACGTGATTGAACGCAGGAACTGAGAACCATGCCGGACAAGACCCAG